>DATFXR010000094.1:0-6043 GCA_035315685.1 Vicinamibacterales bacterium
GGCGACGTCGCCGTTCAAGGAACGGGCGCGGGACATCAACGTCTGGGGGTTGGTGCCGGCTGCCGCACACTCGGGCGTCTCCCGTCCGTCGCAGAGCATCTACCGGCGCTCGCCGGTCGGCGCGACCTACGACGCGTTCGATTCCGAGCGCTACGTGCTCACCTTCGACAACCGGGCGTTCCGTGATATCGCTGCGAATGCGCCGTACGACGCCGTCGAGATCCTCGTCAACAGCGCCACCTACGGCGGCGGCGGCATCTTCGGCCTCTACAGCACGGTCGCTGCTGACAGCGTGTGGGCGCCGTACATCTTCGTTCACGAGTTCGGCCATCACATCGCCGGACTCGCCGACGAGTACTACACGTCGGACGTTGCCTATCTTCCATCCGCAGATCGCGTCGAGCCGTGGGAGCCGAATGCGACGGCGATGCTCGATCCGTCGGCGCTGAAGTGGAACGATCTCGTCACGCCCGGCATCGGGTTGCCGACGCCGTGGCCGAAAGAGGAGTTCGAAACCTACACCAAAGAGATTCAGCAGAAGCGGCGCGCGATCCGCGCCGCGAATCGTCCCGAGGCGGAAATGGATGCGCTCTTCCGCGACGAGGAAAAGCGCGACACCACGCTCCTCAACGAAGGCCCGCACGCGGGCAAGGTCGGTGCGTTCGAAGGGGCGAACTACGAAGCGCGCGGCTACTACCGTCCGCAGGCGGATTGCATCATGTTCACGCGCGACAACGTCCCGTTTTGCGCCGTGTGCCGCCGCGCGATTGCGCAGATCATCGACCTGTATTCAACTTGACGGCACGTACGCGCATACATAAGACTAGGCGCCCGAACGCACTTGATGCGCAGGCGTCTCGCCTGCGGTTTCAGACTGGAAGGCGCACATGCAGGACGATTTCGACAGCGGCATGGACATCCCCGACGACGAGTTGACCGGCGGTTCGGGTGAAGCGGAGACGGGTGATTCGGCGCACCGCGGCGCCGAGATGGAAGGCGCCGAGGGTGGCGCGGACACCGGGCGCCGGTCGGGCGGGGCGCGTGCGCGCAAGTCGTCCAGTGGTGGCGGCGGCGGACGCAAGGCAGCGGGCGCCAGCAAGAGCGCCAAGGGCGGCCGCAAGGGCGGCGCGCGCAAGGCGATGCGCAGCAAGGCCGGCGGCAAGAAATCCGGGCGTAAGGCCGGCGGCGCGAAAAAAGCTGCCCGTAAAGGCGGCGCAAAGAAGAAGGCCGGCAAGAAGAAGTAACGGTCCGCTCGGTTGCAGGTCAGCAGGCGCCGGCCTCAAGGCCGGCGGCTGCTGAGCCACGACGGCCGCCTGCTACCGCCCATTCGGCGCTTCCGTTCTCGTTCTATCCAGTCTTCCTCGCCCAAAACGCCGCAGTAAGTTCGTTGTCTGACGTTCGGCAACAAAGGCGGACAGGCAGCGAAACCGGGCGTGTTACTCGCTCTCGGCGTCGGGGTGCAGCACAGCCACCAGGGCGCGCCTCGAGGCTGGCGTCCATGTCGAGCCGAGGCACCTCACGAGCGCCTTCACCTCGTCGAAGTCCAGCGCGCGTGTCTGCTCGAGGAACCGCGTCGCTTCCTTCGTAAAACGTCGTCGCTCGGTCGGGTCGGCGTCGTGCCGAAACGCGTCCAGCGCGCCTGCCGGCGTGCCATGCTCCTGGACGAAGTCCTCGTGCAGATACCCGGCAAACACGCGGCGCAGCTCGGGGAAGTCGGACGGTTTCATCGTCGGCACTCCGGATACGACGTGAGGACGTAGTACCGATCGCGACGCTCATCCCAACGCAGAACGACGACCGCGTGGCCGCAGGGCACCGCGCTGGGTTGACCGCGGGCGTACGATCGTCCGAGCGGCTGGCCCGAGCGGTCGGTGTAGTCGAGGACCAGGTTCGGACGCCTGCCGCGCCGCGAGGTCCAGGCGTCCAGGGCGCGCCGCCCCTCCGCGATCGCCGCACCAACCGCGTGTTCGGCTGTTGCGCGATCGGTATAGGTCGACGCGGCGGAGACCTGCCGCTCGATGCTAAGCCGTTCGCGCAGCTCGGCGTCGGTCCTGCCGACATGGCGGCTGAGGGTATGGCCGCCCATTGATTCGTCCATCGACAGGTCGCGGGTCGGCAGCGCTCCAGCCGGTTCTGCCGATCGTGCGGTCACGGAGGTCGTCGGTGAGGGGCGAGCCGCGCTGTCGCGCGAGGCGTCGCGCTGCCCGCATGCCGTTGTGGCCACGACGGCCAGCAGCACGATCAGCCGCGACCGCACGGTTATTGCGTCGTTTTTGCGAGCCACGCCGCAAGCAGTCCGCGAGCGAAGGTGCTGTTCCGATCGGGAGCGACCACCTCGAGTTGAATGACCTGCGCAGTGCCGATCGACGCAAAGACGCCTTCGATGACGTACGACACGCCGAGGAAATCGACCCGCGATGCGTAAGAGGCGTTGCTGACGGAGCCACGGCGCGACGAGCAGCTGGACGCCGCCGAATCTGGACGAATGTCGCCCTGCGACCAGACGGCCGCCCGCATCGTGATCGTCGAGTCAGCGGCTGGAAAGAACGTGGTGACCGCGGCCGCCGGCGGGAGTGCGGCGCACGCCGACGGTCCACTCGCTTCGGCGATCCAGCCTGACGGCGCCGGCAGCAGCCTCTGTCCGATCGCCATCGGCACAGCGGTCCATTCGAGCGAGTCGACGCGGTCGATGCCGCCGGCAAGGAATCGAGTTCCTTCGAGGCTCGTCAGCGATTCCCGCAGAACGCTGGCGTTGAATGCGAGCTGTTCCGGCGTGCCGACGTATCTGGCCATCAGCTTCTCGGCGCCGAGGTCCACGATGCCGTAATCGAGCGCGACCGGCCGTTTGCCATCGGCGGCTGTTCCAACGGCGTGCCCGAGCAGCGTCGGCCCATCGGCCGCCCGCGCGGGACCCTGCGGTGGCGCCGCCGTCAGTGAACCCGATTCGAACGACTGCGAAGAGAGCAGCGCCTGCTCGAGTTGCTTGAGGCTCCAGGGCGACACGACTCGATCGATCCGCAGCGCGAGTGGCGCGTCACGCGGATCGCTCTCGACGTGTGATCGGAATGGCGAGACGTCGGTCAGGCTCTCTGCCATGCGAAGTCCGACACCCTTGGCCTCGAGCCGCTGGAACGGCGCGAGGCGAAGACGGCGTGTCGGCATCAGCTGATCGAGGCCGTGCGATTCCAGGAAGTCCTTGGCGGCGTTGATCGGGATGGCGAATCCGATGCCGTCGGCGTTCACCAGTTTCATTCTTATGACGCCGACCGCGAACCCGTCCCGATCGATCAGCGGACCGCCGCTGTTCCCCGGGTTCAGCGTGTTGGTTATCTGCAGATAACGCCGCTCGCCGGCCTCCCCCGCCCGCAGCGCCGAGATTGCGCCCGGTGTCGTGCTGATCTCCGGAACCAGGTCGGGCGCCGATGCGATCCTGCCAACTTCGACCTCGCGGCCGAACGGATACCCGAGCGTGTCCACCGCCAGCCCGGCAGTGGCCGCGTCGGAGTCGCCGAGCGCGATATAGGGAAAGTTCGTTCCGCTGACGAACAGCAACGCGAGATCGAGTGCAGGGTCGGAGGCAGACACCGATGCCTGGGCGCATTGAGACGCCAGGCCGTAGGCTGCGAGCGCACTCTGCGGAAAGCAGACGTCGATGCGCGAGATGGTGACTGCGATCTTCGCCTTGCCGCCAGTCGCCCTGGCGAGCAGGCGTTCGGCGTTGGCGATCACATGTTCGTTGGTGAGGACATAGCCGTACGGCGAAATCACGAATCCACTGCCGCTGCCGATTTCTATGTGATCGATGTCGGCCGTCCGGCGTCCGCCCCCGATCGCCGTGTCGTCGACTTCCACATGGACGCTGCCGACAAGGCGAACGAAAACCGTCGCGTCTGAAGGCGAATTCGCGCGCTGCCCGTGCGCGTCGCCGGGCAGAAGGACGATCGCCAGGAACACAACGACGGACCACTTCATGACGCCCACTCCACGGCATGGCGAACGCGATATCCGCGCTCGACGATCGGTAGACGACCGCGACGTTCGGGTTTCGCGATGATTCGTGCTCTCTCGACGGGGTGTAAATTATTGCCGAGTCGAGCCCTGACGACAATCCCGCGCTCGCGCGCCCGATCGCTTCGTTCCGATGGTCGCATTCCCGGCTGACTGAAATAGTGTCGGAAGCCTTGGGATGTGCGGGGGAGGCGTCTGGTAGGGCACCCAATGAGGCGTTGTTAAATGACGACGTTTCCGTCGTCTCCCCATTCAGGGAATTCGCGGCAGTCTTTTCGCCGGACGGCCGCTGGATTGCGTACCAGTCCAATGACTCGCCGAGCAGGTCCTCGTACAGCCATTCCCACCGACCGGGTTCACTATGCGACTGTCGAGTACGACCGGGTACGCACCGCAATGGCTCGGCACGGGCGACGTCGTTTACGCCGCAGCCGATCAGCGGTTGATGATGGCGGTCGCGGTAACGACCACCGGGGGCGTGCTGCGAGCAGGGTCGCCTCGCGAGCTGTTCGCGCATCGCTACAGCGGTGGACGCGGAAACAGATTCAACATCGATCGCGGCGGCCGGCGTTTTCTGCTCCCTGTTGAGCAGGAGCAGCCCGGAGACCGCCCGATCAGCGTCATCGTGAACTGGCCGTCATTGTTGACGCACAAATAGGGCGCGCTCGATCGTCATCGAGGGGAGCACGAGCTGTCGCGCGTCAAAAAGCGCGCTCGGAAGAAGTTCATTAAGTGACCTGCAAAAAGATGCAATGGTGTGATAAAAATCGAGTCCCGAAGCCCTTCTTAAGGAGTCGGCGATGCCGCAGGTCGTTTCGTTTCCGAGCGAGCCCGCGCAAGGCCGGATCGTCAGTCCGGCAGCCGCCGTGCAAGCGATCGCCCTCGCGTCGAAGCTTCAAGTCCTCTGCTTGACACGACCGATCCCGGGCTCCGCGTGGCCAGGTCCGCGATGAGCGGATCATGGCTCGATGTAGTCGGCTTGGATGGCGTTCCTGAGGACTTGTGGGAGGACCGCGACCGCAGGTTCTACAAGATCTGGCGAGAGCGCACAGGCGGGATGCGCTACGCCTATCTGGCAGTGCTTCCGGCAAGCGACTCCCCTACGCGCGGTAGCCTCCGTCGCCTCGAGCACGAATATGAGTTGAAGGACCACGTCGACGCCGCCTGGGCGCTGCGGCCGCTGGAACTGGTGCGGGGGCGCGGGGCGACGGCGTTGGTGCTCGAGTACCAGGACGGCCAGCCGCTCGAACGCATGCTGGCGCGGCCCATGGAGGTTGGCGCCTTCCTGCGAATCGCTGTTGCGTTGGCGAACGGGATGGTTCGGCTGCACGCGCGTGGCTTCGTCCATAAAGACATTAAGCCCGCCAACATCCTGGTCGATCCCGCCGGCGACCGCGTCTGGTTGATGGGCTTCGGCGTCGCGTCCCGCATACCGCGCGAGCGGCAGTCACCCGAGCCGCCCGAGTTCATCGCCGGGACACTCTCCCATATGGCGCCTGAACAGACCGGCAGGATGAACCGTTCGGTCGACTCCCGCAGCGACCTCTACTCGTTAGGTGTCACGCTCTATCAGGCCGTGACCGGAACCCTTCCCTTCATGGCGACCGATCCCCTGGAGTGGGTGCATTGCCATGTGGCGCGATCGCCAGTGCCGCCGAGCACACGAGTCACCGACGTCTCGCCGCAGCTGTCGGCGATCATCATGAAGCTGCTCGCGAAGACGCCGGAGGAGCGATACCAGACTGCGGTGGGTGTCGAGCGCGATCTCCGCCGCTGCCTCGCCGACTGGGACACACGCCGCGCCATCGAGGAGTTCCCGCTTGCCGAATACGACCTCCCTGATCGATTGCTGATACCGGAGCGTCTGTACGGGCGCGAGCGCGAGATCGATGCGCTGCTCGCCGCTTTCGACAAGGTCATCACGGTTGGCAAGCCCGCGATGGTGCTCGTGAGCGGCCATCCTGGCATCGGGAAGTCCTCGGTCGTGAACGAGCTGCACAAGGTGCTGGTCCCTCCGCGCGGTCTGTTCGCCTCA
>DATFXR010000095.1:0-74020 GCA_035315685.1 Vicinamibacterales bacterium
CCGGCTGAACGCGACGCATCGACGGATGGCGCGGCTGCTCGTGCCGCTCAACTACGCGCGCGGCGAGCGCTTCGATCACGATCCGGCGCTCAAGTTCGGTGCCGTGCCGCGGCTCGAGGCGGCGACGAGGCTGGCGTCGACACCAGGGGAGCTGAAACCGTTCGCGAAAGTCGGCCTGGTACGCGAAGCGAACAAGGTGCGCGCGATCCTGCGCGACGTCAGTCGCGAAATCGCGCGGTAGACCGGATCAGAGACATGTATTGCGGCTTCACCGAAGTCTTAGCCTCGGGCGCTCATCCAGGCTGGTGCGTCAGGTGATCTCCAAATCGTGCAGGCGCTGATCGCGAAGGACCCGTCGCTGGCGCGGTCGCACTATGACTATCGCAAGCCGCTCTACTTCGCCGTGCGCGAGAACCGGATCGATGTCGTGCGATTCCTGCTGCAACACGATCACAACCCGCTGGATCTCTGGGTCGACGATGACCCGCTCGAGATTGCACGCGATCGCGGCGACACGGAGCTGGAACAACGGCTGAGGACCACGCTCGAAACAACGTCCAACGCGTCATTTTGAACGTCTGGATCAATTCGACGCGCTTGGCCAGCCACGGCACGTGTGCCTGTCTGCGCTGGTGTGAGTCCGGCCCTCACGCCGGACGAGTCAACGCGATCACTTACTCACTCACCGTGTGGCGCTCGATCCCGAGCTTCTTCATGCGGAACTGAAGAGTACTGCGATTGACGCCCAGGCGCGCCGCGGCGCCTCGCGGTCCCGACAGCACCCACTGGCTGTCTTTCAACGTTGCCACGATGTGCGCGCGCTGCGCGTTCTCCCACGTCGCCTGCGACTCGCGCATCGCCGGCGCACCGGGTCTCTCGCCGATTTCCGACGTCGAGACGGCCAGCCGATCGCCGGTCGATCGAATGACCGCGCGCTCGATCAGGTTCTGCAGCTCGCGTATATTGCCCGGCCAGGAGTACTCGAGCAGCGACTCCATCGTGCCGGCCGCGATGCACGTCACCCGGCGTCCCATGCGTTTCGCGTAGACGCGCACGAAGTGCCTGACCAGCGGCGCGATATCTTCCCGGCGGTCGCGAAGGGGCGGAACGTGAATCGGAAAGACGTTGAGCCGGTAGTAGAGATCGACACGAAACGTTTTCGCCGCCACCATCTCCGGCAGATTCACGTTGGTGGCGGCGACGAGCCTCGCGTCGGTGTGCACCGTGCGAGAGCTGCCGAGCCGTTCGAATTCGCGCTCCTGAAGCACGCGGAGCAGCTTCGGCTGCAGCTCCAGCGGTGCTTCCCCGATCTCGTCGAGGAAGATCGATCCCCGGTTGGCGAGCTCGAAGCGCCCGACGCGATGCATGACCGCGCCGGTGAACGCGCCCTTCTCGTGTCCGAACAGCTCGCTCTCGAGCAGGCCCGCCGGGATCGCCGCGCAGTTGACCTTCACGAAGGCGTTGGCGCGACGCGCGCTCAGGTTGTGCACGGCTCGCGCGATCAGCTCCTTGCCGGTACCGGTCTCTCCGCAGATCAGCACCGTCGCATCGGTCGGCGCCACCATCTCGAGCTCTGCGAGCACGCCGCGCAGCGCACGGCTGCGTCCGACGATCCCGTCGCAGAGCACGTCGTCCGGCGTCGAGTCCACGAGGGAGACGACGTCGGGCTCGGTCCGGCTTCGCGCGGCGCGGATTGAAGAAACAGAGAACGACGCACACCGATCCGCGTCGAGTGGATCGTCGACGAAATCGATCATCGCACTTGCCGCGTTCATCGCATGCCTCACTTCGTGGCTCCGAGTCAGCCCGGATGCGCTGCGGTGTTCACGAACCAGCGGCCGCAGCGCGCTTCGAAACACACGCCGATTCTGCGGTGAACCTCGCGAGTGGACAACCCTCCATCGTGTCGTGAGAGTCACCTCATTCGAGTACACGGCCCCTACCCCTTTCGGGCGGGCGACGTACACGAGCGAGCGCGATCAGGAAAGTCCGGTCACGCGCTTTCCGATTCGATGCAGCGAAGGCTTCGGCCGAGCGTCAGTGCGTCGGGATCGCAACGGTCGGCTCAAAGCCTTCGCGCGTCCGGTGGTGTCGTCTAGTTGGCGACGGTGTGGAGGACGGCCGTCCGGGCAGTGACGTCGCCGGACGCGATGGTGTAGCGATCGACCGTCTCTGGAAACGATCGGACGAAGGCTGATCCGTTCTCGGATCCCGCAGCCCGACCGCCGAGCAGGTCGTGCGCGGTCTGATTGTAGACGGCGAGGTTGAGATCGTCGTCGGGCTCGATGACGATGCCGCGCACGTCGACGCCGGCGAACAGGCCGCGGCGGCTCGAGTAGGACAGGATCGCCGTGCGCGACGACGCGTCGCCTTCAGCGCCGGCATTGCGTCCGACGACAGGTCCGGCCGCTACCGCAGCCTGGTTGCCGCTTCCGATTCGGTCGTTCAGCAGTTCTTCCACGCTCTCATCGGTCATGAGCAGAAGGAAGTAGTCGGTCGACGCTGCGCGCCTTTGCGGTCCGACGCTGCCCGCGCTCACGCGAACGAACACAGGACTCCCCCAACCGGTGTTGGTGCGTCGGCTCACGACGCCGCGGCTGCCGTCGCCAGAATCCGCTCGCTTGCCGGTGCGCGGAAAGACGACGACCGCTTTCGCACGCCCGAGCAGGTCGGGTGGGATGGCCATTGCGTGCGCCTGCATGACGGCCTCGAACGACCTCGCGGCGCGTTCCGATTGTTCCGCCGCAGCGATGAGTCTGTCGCCCTTCACAGATGAGCGGGCGCCGGCCGTGATCGCCGCCGCGACGAAGACAGTGCAGGCCATCGCGGCAACGCCGGCTGCTGGCTTCATGACGCTACTCGCTCAGACTCACGGCGCCACTCCCCGCGGTCGGCCGCTCGATGCCGAGCTTTTTCATGCGGAACTGGAGCGTGCTGCGGTTCATGCCGAGGCGCTGGGCGGCACCACGCGGTCCGGACAACACCCAACCGGTATCCTGCAGGATGGCGCGGATGTGCGTGCGCTCGGCCTCTTCGAGCGTTCGGTGTGCACCGTGACCGGTCGCCTCGATATGGCGCGCATCGATCTCCGGCACCGGGACGTCCAGCCGCTCGCCGGCCGACCGGATCACGGCGCGCTCGATCAGGTTCTGCAGTTCGCGGATGTTCCCCGGCCATGAGTACTCGACGAGCGCGTCGATCGCCCTCGAGGGAATCCAGGTGATCCTCCGGCCCATGCGGCCGGCGAAATGGCGGGCGAAATACCGGATCAACAGCGGAATGTCCTCGGGCCGCTCACGCAGCGCCGGCACGTGGATCGGAAAGACGTTCAACCGGTAATAGAGATCGGCGCGAAACTTCTTCGCCTCGACCATCTCCGGCAGATTGACGTTGGTGGCGGCGACGAGCCTGGTATCGGTGTGAAGGGTCCGCGAGCTGCCCAGGCGTTCGAACTCGTGCTCCTGCAGCACACGGAGCAGCTTTGGCTGAAGCTCGAGCGGCGCCTCGCCAATCTCGTCGAGGAAGATCGTGCCGCGGTTGGCGAGCTCGAACCGCCCGATCCGCTGATTGAGAGCGCCGGTGAACGCGCCCTTCTCGTGCCCGAACAACTCGCTCTCGAGCAGGCCGGTCGGAATCGCCGCACAGTTGACCTTCACGAACGGCTGCGGGCGGCGCGCACTCAGGTTGTGGACGGCCTGCGCGATCAGCTCTTTCCCCGTGCCTGTCTCGCCGCAGATCAGCACGGTCGCGTCGGTCGGTGCGACCAATTCGATCTCCTCGAGTGCGTGCCGCAGCGCGGGACTGGACCCGACGATCCCATAGCGGATCACGCCCTCGGAGGCGGGATCGCCGACGATTGCCGCACCATCCTCGGTGCGTTCGACGCGCGGGCGAACCGGCGAGACACCGAACCGCTCGAAGGCGCTGCAGGGATGGCTGACGAAGTCTGTCACTGCTGATGTCGCGTTCATCACATGCCTCGATTCGTGCTGAAAGTCAGAGCACCACCTGTTGTCCAGACGAAGCGACGGATGAACGCGAGCGAAACGTCGGCGACATCGCGCCATCCGTGATCGATCGTGAGCCCGTACCCCCGATCGTGCATCTCGACGATCTCCGTCAACCCGACGTTCTCCTCCGCTTGCAGCCCCGCGTCGTTCGCGCGTTCGACGCGCTCCGCTTCGCGTCCGGTCATCGCGGCGAATCTCGACGTGCTGTCCATGTGCTCTCCTTCTCGTTCTGCGTCGGACCGCGTCACGCTCGACCTCGATCGCGACGACGCCGGTTTCGAAGCATTGTGACGGTGATGCGTGAGGCGGAAAACCCTGCTTCGGGTCTGCGGTCAACTCAATCGTTGACCGACGACGGCTCTTTCGAGTCGGAGATGAGACTCTCTACGGGAACCAACGCCTTCGCGCTGCGTCTGGACCTCATGGCACGTACTTGCCCGATTGCGGAGCCGGGGTTCTGCCACGAAGACACGAAATCACGAAGAAGAAAATTGGCCTTCGTGTCTTCGTGCTTTCGTGGCGACCCAGGAACGGTCCCACCCCAGCGCGGACAGTCCACTCAGAGATTGGATGACGTGCGGGGACGGCGATCAGGAATGTCGATCCGCTTCCAGCCGAACAGCCGCGCGTCGATCGACCAGGCGCCAGGGCCGAGCAGCGCCAGCGCGATGCCGAGCGTCGCCAGCAGGATGTGAGTCCAGGGATCGCCGTCCGGCTTGGAGAAGCTGCCAAGCTCGAACGCGGCGACCAGCGTGCCGGCGATGGGCGTCCACAGCCCCGCGATGAGCAGCAACCCGAGAGCGGTTTCGCTGAGCAGCACCACGGACGAGGCGAACGCGCCGTCTCCGATGAGGCCGGCGATCCCGTGAGCCACCAGCACGGCGCCGACCACCAGCCGCATCACCAGCAGCCCGATGCCCGGCAATCCGGTCGCGAATGTCGAGAAGAGCCTTCGCAAGAATCCCTTCCCGACGGTACTCGACATCGAGTCTTTACAGAAAGCCTCGGAAGAGTAAGGAAACCACGCTCTTTCGGGTACGGCTCAGAACTCGATGATGCCGCGTTTCAGCCCGATCATCGCGGCGTGCGTCCGATCGCTGCTTGCAGAACTCGTGGATCGCTTCGCGTCCGTTCGAGAGCTCCGCGACCACGACCGTGTCCGGCTGACCGCCCATGAGCGGCGATCCCACCGCGCAGACTCCGTTACGACTCCCTGTCTTTCCGGCGGCCGCGGACGTCGATGCGCTTCCAGCCATACAACCGCGCGTCGACCGACCACGCGCCGGGCCCGACGAGCGCAAGCGCGGCGCCGATGGTCGCCAGCAGAATGGCGGCCAGCCGTCCTTCCGGATGGGTGACGGCGAGCCACAGTTCGAGGATCGCCACGAGCGATCCCGAGATGGGCGTCCAGAAGCCGGCGATCAGCAGCAGCCCGCTGACGATCGCCGCGACGCTCAGCGCCAAGGGCTCGACCGGCGGCACCGCCCGCAGCCACGCGAGCCCTCGATCAATCAGCGCGATCCCGGCAACCAGCCGCATGCAGAACAGCCCTGCGCCCGGCCAGCCGTCGGCGAATGTGGAGAAGAGACGTCGCAGAGGAACCCTTCAACAGGGTCCGCGATCCGGGCATCGTCATAAAGCCTCGGAAAGGCACAGCCGTGACTCTTTCGAGTCGCAGACGATCACCTTTTCGGGGTTGCCTGCGACCCGTTCGTGTATCCCGTATTCCGCTGCACCCTGGCGCTAGGACTCGATGATGCCGCGCTTGACTCCAAGCACCGCCGCGTGGGTTCGATCGCTGGCCCTCAGCTTCGAGAGGATGTTCTTCATCCGCCCCTTGACCGTCTCCTCCGAAATCGAGAGCCGATCGGCGATCTGCTTGTTCGCGTTCCCGCCGGCGACCAGGCGCAGGACCGCGACTTCCCCCGAGGTCAACTCGTCATCGGTGGCATGTTCCGCCAGCTCGTACGATGCCTCGGCAGCCAGCCGCTTCTTCCCCGCATGCACCGCGCGAATCGACTCCAGCAGGTCCTTGTCCAGCAGGTTCTTGAGCAGGTACCCGCGGGCGCCCATCGCCATTGCGCGCTGCACCTGGACGTCGCCGATGTAGGTGGTCAGCACGATGATGCGCGCATCGGGGAACTCCCCGCGAATGGCGATCATCGCGTCCAGACCGCTCACCTCCGGCATCTGCAAATCCATCAGCGTGACGTCCGGGCGATACGCGCGGAACTGCTGAATCGCTTCGTGCCCGGTCGTGGCTTCCGCCACCACGGTCATGTCCGACTGCGTCTCGAGCAGCGCCGCGATCCCCTGCCGGAACAGGGCATGGTCGTCGACGGTCAGAATCCGGATGGCGGCTGCGCTGGTCATGATGCCTTCGCTTTCACATAAGCCACCGCTGCGGGAACGGTCAGCTCGGCCTCGGTGCCGGAGTCGAGCTCGCTCCAGAGCGCCAGCGCTCCACCGAGGAGCGTCGCACGTTCGTGCATGCCGGCCAGGCCGTAGTGCCCGGCGCGTCCTCCATCGAGCACCGCTGGATCGATGCCCTTGCCGTCGTCTCTCACTCGCAACCGGAACCACCGCGGGTCGTAGCGGAGCTCGACTTCGATCCGCACCGCTCGCGCGTGCCGGAAAGCGTTGTGCAACGCTTCACTGGCAATGCGGTAGACCTCGTCGCGCAGCAGCGGAGCGAGCGGTCTCGGTCGGCCTTCGATGCGCATGCCGAAGTCAGGCCGGTTCCCGTTCCTGGCATCGGCGGCCAGCGCTTCTCCGAGGGCGCCAATCGACTGCGCGAGGTCGCCAGTCAGAACGGCGGAGGCGCGCAGCCCCTGCACCGCGTCACGACCCTCGGTGATGGCGCGCCTCGCCTGCTCGATTCCGGTCTCCAGCGTCCGCTGGGCGTCGGCAGGGCGATCCGGGATGAGGTGTCTGGCCGCTTGAAACTGGAGGAGCACGGCCTGAAAACTCTGCAGGAGTGTGTCGTGGAGTTCTCGCGCGATCCGTGTCCGTTCGGCGAGACGCTCCTCGAACCGGACGTCGAACTCTCTCGCGACCTGTCGGACACGCAGGCGATAGGTTGCCCACGCTCCGCTGGTGAACAGCAGCAGCATTGCCATCTGGAACCACCTTGTCTGCCAGAGCGCAGGGGCGATGGTGAACGGCAGCCCGGCCTCGGCGCTGTTCCACATGCCGTCGCCGTTGGACGCGATAACGCGGAATCGGTACGTGCCCGGACCCAGATTCGTGTAGACGGCCTGTCGCGAGGATCCGGGCTCGCTCCAGTCGCGATCGAATCCGTCGAGCCGGTAGCGAAATCTCACCCGTTCGGGCACTGCCAGGCTGAGCCCGGTGAACCCGAGGGTGATCCGGCGCGGCCCCGGCTCGATGCTCACATTCCGGGCGACATCGACCGGATTGCCATCGGCCGAGACATCCTCGACCTGCACGAGCGCGGGCGCGTCGTGCTGCGCGAGACGACGCGCGTCGGCCATCGCCAGGCCGCCGTTGGTCGACAGCCAGATGCGCCCGCGCGAATCGGCGATCAGGCTGCGGTGCCGCTTGACGGGCTCGATGCTGCGGAGACCGTCCGACGCGCTGAATTCGCGGGCGCTGTCGCCACCGAGCGTGCTGTGGAGGAAGCGTTCACGGTCGACGCGGAGCACGTGATCGGCGGCCGCGATCCACAGGCTGCCGGCACGATCTTCAACGATGCCGACGATTGACGCGCGCAACGGCGCCGGAACGTTCCGCGCCGGCTGTACGCCGCCGTCGCCGACCACGGCGAGCCCCGCCGCCGTTCCAACCCATACGTTGTGCTGCGAATCTTCGAACAGCGTGTTGACGTCGTTCGACGGCAGACCGTCCGCCGAGGAATACCGCCGCCAGCCGCCCGCCGATTTCACGCTCACGCCATTCGGCGTCGCGAACCAGATCGCACCGTCCACGGTCTCGAGGATGGCCGCGATGGTGTCGGACGCCAGCCCGTCTGCCGCCGTGTAGGTCGTGAATCGGCCGTCTTTCAGGCGGCTGGCGCCACGGCTGAGCGTCCCGGCCCAGACCGCGCCGTCGCGGGCAAGGTGGACGGCGAACACCTGGTTCTGCGCGAGGCCGTCGCGCTGCATGAACGTCTCGGTCGTGAATCGGTCGTCGAGGACGCGCACCCGCGTCAGCCCGCCGCGCTGCCGGCCCACCCAGATGGAGTCCCGGTCTCCCGCGATCGAATAGATCACGTCGTCGCGGAGGGCCGGGATGGTGCCGACCTGTCCGTGACGCAGCCAGCACAAGCCCCCACTCGCGGGGGCGAACCACACGCGCTCTCCCGCATCGACGAAGATCGGTCCGACGCTGGCGGCCATCATCGGATCGATGTTCGAGAAGGACGTGAACGCGCCGTCGCGCCAGCGTTCGATCCCGCCGGCGATGCCAATCCACAGATTGGCTTCGCGATCCTCGAACAGCGCGTTCACCGTGGACGCGGGCCCGCGGCGTTCGAGCGCGGTGACACCGTGGCTGTCGAGGCGGAACAGGCCGTCGGTAGTGCCGACCCAGACGTTCGCGTCGCGATCCCTGACCACCGCGAGCGCCCGCACACGCCGGAGCTCGTTCGGCACGCCGGCCTGCGTCACCTCGTCTGCATTCCACCGGAAGATGCCGGCATCGGAACCGATCCACAAGCCGCCCTGTTCGTCAGGCGCGAGGCAGTTGATCTTCTGGTCGACCAGCGCGCCAGGGACCGTCGTGACCTCACCGCGCTGCACGCGGACGAGGCCGGAGTCGCGCGTTCCGAGCCAGATATCGCCGTTCGGTGTCTGCGCCATCGACGTCACGAACGATCGAGGCATGGCCGCGGCCGGGACGATGGCGTCGAGGCGGTCCCCCTGTGCGACCATGAGCCCGAGACTCCGCTCCGCGATGAGAATCGCGCCATCGTTTCCGGGCGACACGACTGCGATCCGCGGAATCGGCCGACCCTCTTGCTTGATCGCCTCTGCGAACGCGCCGTTGCGGAAGCGCAGCAGGGCGGAGCGCCGGAGCCACGCCCACAGCCCGCCATCGGGATCCGCTGCGAGGTTCAACACGGCGAAGTCGGTGCGGGACGTCGGCTCGGCCGCGTGGAACAGTCGATAGCGCAGGCCGTCGAAGCGAACGAGCCCGTTCTCAGCCGCGATCCACAGGTATCCGTCACGCGTCTGCGTGATGGCATAGATCTGTCCGCCGGGAAACCCGCTGCTGCTGTCCCAGCGGTCGCGGATGTACTGCGACAGCGCACGGTCCGGGTCGGCGGCGTGCACCGTCCGGATCAGGCACGCCGCGACAATCGTGGCGAGCAATCCTGCCACCGCGCAAGACGTCGCAGGAGTGCTACGGCAAGTACGCGAACTTCTCAACCACGACCTCGACATCGTTCGCTGGCGGCCTCGCCGCACGGTTGAACAGCAGCGTCATGTAGACCTTTTCGGCGCCCACCACCGGTACGCCGGCACTGAACTGACGTTCGGCGACGAGCGCGTCGCCTCGTCGCATCGCGGATCGCTGCGTCGTCTTGAACGACACCTGCGACGGCGCCCATCTGAACGAATGTGTGACGAGACCTGGCGGGATCGCGAACCGGAAGACGTTTGCCGCGACCGACTCCGGCTGCACCACGTACTGCGCAATCATGCTTCGCGGATCACCCCACCGGCTGATATCCACGTTCATCTCGCGGTAGTTGTGATCGGCGCCCAGCGCGTCCCACGTGTACAGGCTGAAGGCGGCGGCGGGATCGAGCCGCGACGTGTCCCGCACGTCGACGATGTAGGTGCCGTATCCGAGGCTGCGGGTCGTCTGCACTTCGGCACTCGTCCAGCGGCCGTCGCGTTGGGTCAGCAACAGGTGCAGGTGCCCGTCGCCGTCGACCCAGGCATTGCGCGCGTCGTAGTCGTTCCGGCCGTGCCGCTCGTTCGGCAGCTGGCGGATCTCCCAGTCGTACCCGCCAAACGCGAGCGTTCTGGACGGAGGCGGCACGAAAGTGCCAGTTCCGCCGACGCTCGCCACCGCGACGATCCCGCCGCCCATCTGTTGCGGCAGCGATTCCATCGTCATCGGCGGTTGATAGTCCGGCTCGACCAGCAGCGCGGCGTACTCGGTGCCGAGGTGGATCGTGCTCTTCCACGTCGAGTCGCGCTCGATGGCCGTGAAGGGCCGGCTTCGGAACGGTTGCACCCACCACACACTGCCGCTCTTCGCAAACAAGACGATCTGCTGGTTGGGTCGAGCGCCGGCGACACGTCCCGCGATCGGCGCCAGCGTCGCCGGACCGCCATTCGCGGCCGGCGGCACGTTCGTGAACTCGAGCGAAGGCTGAACGTTCGAGGAAGCGGAACTGCCACAACCCGTCGCCGGGTTGCACGTGAGCAGCAACACCGTCGACAGAATGCTGGCGGCGCGCCACAGCCTGCTGGATGGCGTCTGCGCGGCCCTCGTCGGCGTCCATGATCTGCGCCTCAGTTCGTAGGCGGGCATCGCTCAATGTCCTCGCTGGAGTTTCGCAACTCCCCGGGCCGTTGAATGACGCGACCATGCCACGAGGACGCGCAAATCCGACCCCAGCCTGCCGTCCGATGAGGGCACTCAGACGCAACCGTGCCTGAGAGCGCGTCTTCATTTGAGGGCCGCGCTACTTAATTGTGAATGGCGCTGTATGCGCGGCAGGAACTCTTTTGAAAAACGTGCGTGCGCGCGGCTCGAGGTCGCAAACGACTGCGAGCTCAATCCTCGTTCGTCGAATCGCGGCCGATGGCTACTTCGCGCTCCAGGGCGTCCGGACGGACGGCGCGTCGCAACTGAAGCGGGGTTTGGCCGGTGCGATGCCGCATCACCCGCGCGAAATGCGAGGCGCTCAGGAAGCCGGCGCGTCTGCCGATCTCGGCGGTCGTCACTCGATTGAACAGCGATGAGGTCAGCATGCGCAGGGCGACGCGCGCTCTCGCTTCGATGAGCTGGTCGCTGAACGTCGCATGAGCCGCCGCGAGCACACGATGGAGGGTGCGCACGGAAATGCTCAACGAGGCGGCGAGGTCGGCCGCTGTCAGCTGTGGCTCGGTGCAGCGCTGCGCGATGCACTCCTGAATGCGCTCATGCAGCGAGCGCACCGCCGGACCGTAGGCTGGTGTCTCGCTCCGCAGCCCGCTCGCAGTCAGCGCGAGCAGGGAGCCGACCTGGTCGGATAGCACGGACCACGGCACGGGCGGCGCGGCGGCGAGGTCGGGCGACAGTTCGCTCAGGTAGGACGACAGCGCCAGCCCCCAGAGGGAGTTCCCGGGAAATGCGCCGCGCCGCCAGGACGTTGGGATTCGGGAGCCATTGGCGCAGCCACGGCTCGGAAACGGCCACGTTGATGGCCACGAACGACTCGCGAAGGTCGGCCCTGATCGGATACTGCGAATCGACAATCACCACGTCGCGCGGCAGCAACTGCAGCGGGCCGCGATGATCCGCCGTCCAGGATGCCTCCAGGGTCATCGCGAGATTGAAGCTGTGAGTGATCGTCCGCGCGAGCTCGGCGCGCCCTCGCAGCGAGCGATGCGGCGAGCCAACCGACTTGCAGACGCCGATCACGCCGAGGTGCGCAACGCTCACCTCCGCATGAAACGCCTCCGGGTCCGCGCGGTCGACGCGAACCGGATAGATCGCCTCGCTGAGTGCCGCGGCAAAATGGTCCACTCGCGCCGCCGCGGGACGTCCGCTGTCGACCAGCGCCGGATCGCATCACTCGAGCTATCCGTCACGCATGTACCCTCCGGCCACGCAGGATCGGCGTCTCCGCGCAGCGGTAGAGTATGCGCGCGCCGGTCGGCTCGCGCAAGGGTGCGCCTCGGCGCTGTCACGTGCGGGTCCAAATGAGGACGGTGATGGCACACACAGGCTATTCCGCTGGAGACCTGCGCCCTAGAGTCTCTGTCGGGTCGTGATACACACCACCGCAGACCAGGGTCGCGCCGTCACGCCTGCTGCTTCCCTCGAACAATTCGGCTATCACCAGGAGTTGAAGCGGTCGCTGTCGCTCTTCGATCTCGTTGTCTACGGCCTCGTGTACATCAATCTCGTCGCACCGCTGACGACCTTCGGCATCGTGTTCAACGCCAGCCACGGCATGGTGCCGCTGGTCTACGTCGTCGGCGCGATGGCCATGGCGTTGACCGCCTCGAGCTACGTGACGATGTCCCGCGTCTTTCCGGTCGCCGGGTCGGTGTACACCTATGCGGGGAGGGGGATCGGCGAGACTGCGGGGTTCTTCGCCGGTTGGGTGATTCTGCTCGATTACGTGCTGCTGCAGGCGGTCGGATATGTGGTCACGGCCGTGGCGATCCAGTCCATTGTCCCGGACGTGCCGAGGGGCGTCTGGATCGTCCTGTTGATTGCGTTCAACACGACAATCAACCTTCTCGGAATCGAAGCGACAGCCCGGGTGAACCGGCTGGTGCTCGTCCTGATGTTCACGACGATCGGTCTCTTCATCGCCATCGCGCTCGCCGGCCTGTCCAGTGGCGTGGCGGGTGCGAGGCTGTCGAGCACGCCATTCTTCACGCCCTCCGAATTCACGCCGACGCTGATTTTCGGAGCGCTCGCCATCGCGATGTCGGCATTTCTCGGTTTCGACGCGATTTCGACGCTGGCCGAGGAGGCACGCGGCGGATCAGCCATCATCGGTCGAGCGACGCTGCTCGCGCTGGGAGTCGCCAGCGTCGTCATCGTCGTCGAGTCGTATCTCGCCTCGCTGTTCGCGTTGAGCCGTACGAGTTTCCCTCCTGGCCAACCGACCGACGGCGCCATTTACGATATCGCCGTCTTGATTGGCGGTCCGGCGTTTCGAGTCTTCATGGTGATCGGGAAGGTCCTCGTCAGTGGCATTGGTGGTGTGCTGCTGGCGCAGGTGGCGACGGCACGGATCCTCTACGGGATGGCGCGCGACGGCAACCTGCCACGTTTCCTTGCGCACGTTCATGCCTCGCGGCGGGTGCCTGACAAGGCGATCATCGCCGTTGCCGCGATGAATCTCGTTGGTGGCCTCGCATTCGCCAATCAGATGGCGCTGGTGATCTCCCTGGTCAATTTCGGAGCGTTGACCGGCTTTCTCCTCCTTCATCTCTCCGTGATCGTCCACTTCCTCTGGCGGCAGCAGAGCCGGAACTGGCTTGCGCACCTGGTGGTGCCGCTGCTCGGCGTTGCGATCAACGGCTACGTGCTGCTCAACCTGGCGGTGCCGGCGAAGGTCGGCGGAATCACCTGGCTTGCGACCGGTGTCCTCGTGCTGATGGGGCTCAGGCTCACGGGCCGCCGCATCGTGATGCCGGTTTAGCCTGGCACATCCGCGTTCAAAATGACGCCGCCGGGTGGCACGCACAGGCTGTTCGGCGAAAAACGAGATGGGGAGAATGAGGTAGTCGTGTCCGGACAACAAGGCATTCGGCGGTTCTCGACCGAGAAGATTCCGGCCGGAATGAGGCTGGACTACTGGATGAGCCATCTGGGCGAGTCGTTGTGGCCCGTGAGCGATTGGAGCGGCATCTCCGGCGACTTCTCGATTGAGATGCAGGAAGCGCCCCTCGGATGCCTCTCGACAGTGACGGAGACCCTCAGGGGCGTGTCGCACACGCGTCGGACGAAAAGCGACGTGGCGAACAGCACGGAGTCCTGTTTTCAGCTCTTCACCTGCGACGCACCGTGGTCGATGGCACAGAACGGCCATGATGAGCGCCTTCTTGGAGGAGATGTCGTGCTCGTGGGTGATGGCGAACACGACTCCTATACGCCGCCGCGGCTCCAGTCGCACATCATCAAGCTGCCGACGCACTGGCTCCAGAGCTGGCTCGCTGATCCGGACGTCCTCGTCGGACGCAGGATTGCGAGAGATTCGAGGTGGGGGCGGGTGCTCTCACCAATGGTTACGCAGCTCACACCCGAGCTCGCCGTGGCTCCGCCTCTCCCGCATCGGGTGCTGGTGGATCAATTGGGGACGACGCTCGCGCTGATCGCGGGCGAGGCGCAAACCGGGGCGATGCCCGATCTGCTCCAGCAGATTCGAGGCTGCATCGGTCAGCGTTGCTGCGAAGCGCAGCTCACGGCCGCAGACGTCGCTGCCTCGCTCAACGTTCCGCCATCGATGCTGCATCGCGTGCTCGCGGCGAACAATCTGACCTTTGCGTCCGAATTGATCGACGCGCGATTCCAGGTGGCGCTTCACATGCTCACGTCGCCTTCGTACGCTCAACTGACCTCGATCGACATCGCGCGACGCGCCGGCTTCCTGAATACCTCTCATTTTGCGCGAGTCGTGCGCAAGCGGACGGGCCACACGCCGCAAGCGCTGCGGCGCTCGGCCAGCTGAGCGCACGAGGCATGAGGCGACCGCGGCTCACTCTCCAACGCATCGGGTCCTGCGTCGCAATCCTGCTTGCGATCGCGCACGCCAGCGCGGTCGCGGCCCAGGAGAGCTCCGCCGCGACCGTCGCGCAGAGCGGCATTGCCGGGGTCGTCAAGGACGCGACCGGCGCCGTTCTCCCCGGCGTCACGGTGGAAGCGACGAGCCCGGCGCCGCTCGACAACGCCCGCTCCGTCGTCACCGACGCCGAGGGGAAATACGCGATCGCCGATCTGCGACCGGGCACCTACTCGGTCACGTTCAGCCTGGCCGGCTTCAAAACGTTCAAGCGTGATGGTGTCGAGCTGCCCGCCGCTTCCACGGCGACGGTCAATGCGGAGATGAACGTCGCATCGCTCCAGGAAACGGTCATCGTCACCGCGCGCAAACGCGCCGAGGATCTGCAGCAGGTGCCGCAGTCGATCGCGGCGGATACCGCGGAGGAGCTCGAGGCGCAGTCCGTGCAGCGGCTGTCCGATCTCGGTCAAGTGACGCCGAATTTGCTGTATGGCCAGAAGGTGCAGTCCGGCAGCAGCGCCGGCCAGGTCTACATTCGGGGCATCGGTCAGCAGGACACCAAAGCGCTCTTCAGTCCGGGCGTGGGAATCTACGTCGACGGCGTCTATCTCGGTCGTGCCCAGGCTAACGATCTGGACATGGCTGACGTGAAACAAGTGGAGGTCCTCTACGGACCGCAAGGGACGCTCTTCGGCAAAAATTCGAACGGCGGCGCCATCAACGTCGTGACGACCAAGCCGGACCTCTCGGCAGCGAGACCGGTCGGCAGCATCGAGCTGCAAACAGGAAACTTTGCCAGGCTCGACGCGCTTGGCGTATTGAGCGTGCCGCTGGTCGCCAACAAGGCTGCTTTGCAAGTGAGCGTGACGCGTCGTGGTCAGGATGGCTACAGCCAGCGGATCGACGGCCAGGATCAGGCGAACCAGAACAGAACCTCCGGGCGCGCACAGCTGCTGTTGAAGCCTGCCAGCAGCTTCGAAGCGTCCGTCAGCGTCGATGGCACGTCCTTCGACGAACACTCCGGAGCCTACCGGCTGGTCGATGTACGGGAGACGTCTCGGATTCCCGTGGCGTACGCGCTGCTCACGCCGTACCGCTACGACGATCGGTGGGTCACGGCGAGCGACTTCCGGGTCAACGGAACCGGGCCGAACAAGAACGCGGGCCACGTCTGGGGATCGTCGTTGGCGCTCACGTGGGACCAGCCGTGGGGCACGCTCAGGTCGATCACCGCCTATCGGAGTCTTCACTCCGACAGCGAATTCGATCCGGACGGATCGCCGCTCACCGTCCTCGACATCCTGAATCCGATTGACCAGCGTCAGTTTTCGCAGGAGGTCCAGCTCGCCGGCACGTCGTTCGACCGGAGACTTCGCTGGGTGACCGGCCTCTACTACTTCAAGGAGCACGCGCAGGACCTCGAGCCGTCGATCATCGTGGTCGAGATCTTCCACGGCGAAGCGAACCTGTCCTACAACAACTGGGTGGAGAATCAGAGCCCCGCGGCATACGGGCAGCTGACGTTCGACCTGACGAACCGGCTCAAGCTGACCGCCGGCGGTCGGCTCTCGCAGGACAAGGTCGATGCGGAGCGCATTCAGACCGGCTATCCGGTCCCTGACATCCAGCAGCCGTTGGCGACCCGGTCGGCTAGCTGGACATTCTTCCTGCCGCGAGTCGGACTCGACTATCAGTGGACGCCACGCGTGATGACCTACGCGTCGGTGGCGGAAGGCTCGAAGAGCGGCGGGTTCAACGGACGCGCGGCGTCGCCAGAGGAATTCGCGCAGTTCGAGCCCGAGACAGTGTGGGCGTACGAAGTAGGGCTTCGCTCCGAGTGGTTCGACAGGCGCGTGCGCTTCAACGCGACCGGCTTCTACAGTGACTACAAGGACTTTCAGATCCAGCTGAATCGATCGACGGTGGACCCCGAGACGGGCCAGCCGCACGCGTTCAGTTTCGTCGGAAACATGCCGAAGGCGACGATCAAGGGTGGCGAATTCACGCTTGCTGCCGTGCCGTTACCGAGCCTGCGACTGCTGGCAGGTCTCGGAATCACAGATGGCAAGTACGTGACCGTGACGCCGGGCGCACCGGTGACTACTGACGACCAGTTCGTGGATGCACCGAAGTTCACGGTCACTGCTGGCGCGGAGTACGCCGCAGCGATCGGCAACCTGGGGCATCTTGTCGCGCGCGGGGACTACATTCACAAGAGTACGATTCAATACGACTACGGTAACTCGCCGTTAGTCGCCCAGAGTCCCTTCGGACTGCTGAACGCGAGGCTGACCTGGCAGCTGCGCAACTCGCCGGTGTCCCTGTTCCTGTTCGGAACGAACCTGACCGATACGCACTATGCGCTCGGCGGCCTCGATGACGGACCCGGCGGAGGGCTTGGCGAAGTGATCAAGCTCATGGGCCCGCCTCGCCAGTGGGGCGTGGGCGCTCACTACCGCTTCTAAAGCGTGCGAGTGTTGCGCGTCGAGTCCGGCTCGAGCCGGACACTACGTGCGACGGAAGCGATCGCCGGCTTGCGATCAAGACATCCGTTCGTCCGAATACAACACGACGACCGAACGCGGGGCCGCGCGGTAGGAAGACCCGGAGACGGCAGGAGCGATGTCCCAGTCGACGATGTCGTTTGGTGAGTCGAGGCCGGTATCGATCCACCGTCGCCAGGCCCCGTCGTGGCCGCCTGCTGGCGGCAGCTCGAAGTCGAGCGGTTCCCAGTAGGCGTTCAGAATCGTGTGGATCCAGACCTTCTCGAACGGATCCTCCATCGTGAACGCCAGGCTGTGCGACCAGTCGCTCCAGTCTGGCTGATTGAGATGCACGCCGTGCCAGCTGCTGTTCGAGCTGCGAAGGATCCGCTCCAGGCTCAGACGCTGTCGCTCGGGTTCAGCCGAGCGCTGCGCGCGGCGCCCGTTCAAGAGGCGCACGAATCGGTGCACGTCTGCGTGCTTGTCGAGCAGCCGCCAGTCGAACCAGCTGATCTCGTTGTCATGACCGTAGGCGTTGTTGTTGCCCTGCTGCGTGCGACGAACCTCGTCGCCCATCAGCATCATCGGCATCCCGAGCGACAGCATCGTCGTGGCGAAGTAGTTCTTCACCTGCCGGGTGCGCAGCGCCTCGACCGCGGGATCGTCGGCCGGACCTTCCACGCCCCAGTTGCCGCTGCGGTTGTCGTCGTTGCCATCCCTGTTGCCCTCGCCATTGGCCTCGTTGTGCTTGGAGGCGTAGGACACGAGATCGTTGAGCGTGAAGCCGTCGTGGCAGGTGACGAAGTTGACGCTCTCCTCGGCCTCGCGTTCCTTGTGGCCGTAGATGTTCGGGCTGCCGAGCAGCCGATCGGCGAGCGGCCCCACCGTGCGTTCGTCGCCGCGGAAAAAGCTGCGCACGTCGTCTCGAAAGCGCCCGTTCCATTCACGCCAGCTGTCGCCGGTGAACGAACCGACCTGATACAGGCCGGCGGCGTCCCACGCTTCTGCAATGAGCTTGGTCCCCGCCAGCGCCGGGTCCGATTCGATGTCCCACAACACCGGCGGCCTCGGCATCGGATTGCCCGATTCGTCGCGGCTGAGAATCGACGCCAGATCGAACCGGAAGCCGTCGACGTGCATCGCCTCCACCCAGTAGCGGAGGCTGTCGACGATCATGCGGCGGACGATCGGATGATTCGCGTTGAGCGTATTGCCGGTGCCGCTATAGTTCGAGTAGTAGGTCTCGTCGCGTTCGAGGATGTAGTAGGTCCGGTTGTCGATGCCACGAAAACTCAGCGTCGGCCCGCGCTGATCGCCTTCGGTCGTGTGATTGAAGACCACGTCGAGAATCACTTCGAGGCCAGCGCGATGCAGCGCTTTGACCATGTCGCGGAATTCGTCGACCGGACCGAGCGGATCCTGCCGTGAGCTGTAGGCGCGGTGCGGTGAGAAGAACGAGATCGGCGCATAGCCCCAATAATTGACCAGTCCGGAAGGCGCGTCCTGCGCGTCGTACTGAAACACAGGCAGCAGCTCGACGGCGGTGATTCCCAGCTCCTGCAGATACGGAATCTTCTCGATCAAGCCGGCATAGGTGCCCCGCTTCGGGTCGGCGACGCCGGAGCTGGGATGGCGCGTGAATCCGCGAACGTGCATCTCATAGATGATCGTCTTCGATGATGGTCGCTGCAGGTGAACGTCGCCTTCCCAGTCGTAGGCGTGGGGATCGACGACGATGCTCTTCATCGACGCCGCGGTGTTGTCGCCGGGGCCAGCCGCGGCGGCGCGGCTGTACGTCCTCGGGACGGCAACTCCGCGCCCGTAAGGATCGAGCAGCACTTTCGCAGGATCGAATCGCAGACCGTTGGCGGGATCGAACGGTCCCGTCACGCGATACGCATACAGCTGCCCCGCCCGGACGGCGGGCACGAAGACATGCCAGTACGCGTAGGCGCGATCCACCGCAGGATCGATCGGGATCACGCGAGCCGGGTGGGCATCGTCGTCGCGATCGAAGAGCAGCAGATCCACGCCGGTCGCATCGCGGGAGAACAGGCTGAAGTTGACGCCGCCGGGCATCACCGTCGCGCCAAGCGGTGAGGGACTGCTCATCGCATCATCCTTATCGAGACCTCGGCGCGCCGCTCAGTAGCCCCGGCGGTTCCCGGCAAATTCAGCCGCTGCGCATCATACGCCGCCAGGCCGGAGAGCACGATGACGCCTGCGAAGGACGGCTCTCGCACTGATCGATGGCGCGCGTGCAGGTCGTCGCGTCTCATACGTCCCATGCCGTCACCGTCGAATCGCCGCAGCCGGCGCCACCGCCGCCGGCCGCGTTTTCGTGTGCCGAATCAGGTCGCCCGCGAATGCACCGGCCAGCAGTGCTCCGGCCCAGATTGCGGGCCAGAGCATCACCTGAACCACAACCTGCACTCCGGACGGCAGTCGCAGGAAGTCATTCGCAGCCATGACGGCGGTCACTGCCGGTCTGTGCCCGGCGTCACGTAGCGGCCAAGCGTCTGCGGAAACACCGCGAGCTTCGCGTCGATGTCAGCACCCGCGTCGTCGGCGAGGAGCTCGCGCGCGGTCTTGTTGTAGACGGCAGTGTTCAGGTCGTTTTCAGGCTTGATCACGATCCCCTTGACGTTGGCGCCGGCGAAGAGCCCGTGGCTGCGCGAGTAGGTCAGGATTTCCGCCTGCATCGTCGCATCGGTGCCGGCGCCGTGGTACTTGCCGACCGGCCCTGCCGCAGCGCTGACCTCGGCGCCGACCTCGAACTTGTCCTTCATCAGCCCCTGGACGCTGTCGTCGGTCATGAGCAGCATGAAGAAGTCGGTTGCGGACGCACCGATCTGCGCGCCGACGCTGGGGCCGCCGCCGCGCACGAAGATCGGCTGGCTCCAGCCGCCGTTGACGTGGCGGCTGACCACGCCGCGGCCGCCCTCGCCGCCGACGGCGAACGCGACTTTGATGACCTGCGGGAACACCATGATCGCCTTGGCCTGTGACAGGACGTCAGCCGGAATCGCCTTTTCCGGCTCCTGCATGATGGCTTCGAACGCCCTGGCCGCCTTCGCGGACTGCGACGCGGCCTCCTTCACTTTCTTGTCCCTGGACTCGTCGCCGCGCGCATGCAGCGATGGCGCGATGCCGGCGACGACGCTGGCGGCGAGCGTGGCCGCGAGCAGGATGTGGTTTCGTTCTGATCTCATGACCATCTTCTCCATTCCTACGCGTACGAGGTCGATAAATCCGTCAACGCGCCGGCAAACCTCAGCAGCGCCCAGCCGTCGAGAATCAGGTCGATGCCGACTGCAAATCCGATGAACCAGGTCGCCGACGCCGGCCACTGCATCGCGAGCATGACGCCGAGCGCCACCGCGATCAGGCCGGACGCGACGCTCCAGCCCCAGCCGGGGAACAGCAGCGAAATCGACGCAATCGTCTTGAACAGGCCGGCGACGAAGAAATAGAAGCTGAGGAGCAGCGTGATGCTCTGCGCCCCGGCGTCGGGATAGAGCACAATCAACGCCCCGACCGTCGCGCGGATGATCCCGTCGAGCAGAAAGAGGAAGAACCCGCTCCAGCTGCGGACGTAGAACGCGTTCACCACCTGCATGACGCCGGCGGTCATCAGCAGCCACCCGATCAGCGCCACCGATACCGTCGTCGCGGTGACGTCGTAGATCACCGCCGCCGTCCCCAGGATCATCAGGCTGATGCCGGCGAAGGTCACCCAGCCGCGAACGTTGCTCTCGCTCATGCCGCCCGCGAACCCGTTCGCGGTCATCGTTTCTGAACTCATGACATGTCCTTTCCGTGGCCGCCTGCGCAGCCTTGAGCTTCGATTCGATCGATGTCGATTTGCGAATCGATCCGTTTGCGAAACGCCGTCTTCATCTGGTTCATCTCTTGTGTCGCTCCTCGTGAAACCCTTCGGTGAATCAGTCCGCGGATCGCGGCTGCTCGTCGAGCCAGGTGTTGTGGCGCCTGCCTTCCCTTTTCGATTGCGTCGCGAACGCGATTCCAATCGCAGCCAGGCAGTGCACGGCGGGTGCCACGGAGGCGCGGCGTCGATCGCTGGAATTTGAGGGGAAGCATCGATGCCACTGGCTTCTGCGATGCCAAGGCGTCAGCGCCTGCCAGCGCATTGGCAGCCCTGGCGGTCAGCGGCCGGGCATTCAGGTCTGCGGACGTCTCGCGCGGCACACACACACATCGAGCGCGGTACGAACAGTAGTGCGACCGCATACAGCTGCTTGATGGCGACCGCATTGATGTCGCGGTCGTGCGTTGGTGCGGAGTCAGGCAGGCGACGATGGACGGCGTCTGTGGCCGCCCATCGCCTTCAAGCTTGGCGGGTGCTCGCGGAGGTGTGAGAAGCGTCGGCCCGGCTTGAAATCAGGCCGACAGCGAGCAGAGCGTTTTGACGCGCGCACGGCAGGTGCCCGCGTTTACGGGTTCGACGGCTGCCCAGAAACCGATGCGATCGCATCGACCTGCGTCGGCTGGTTGGCAGCGCGCTCCAGCCAGAGAATACGAATCACAGCGGCTGCGGGCACGGAGAGCAGGACGCCGAGCAGTCCGCCGATCTGGCCGCCGGCCATCAACGCGAAGATGACGGTGATCGGTTTGAGCTGCAGCCGGTCTCCCATGATCCGCGGCGACAGCGCGAAGTTCTCGACCACCTTCCACACACCGATCACCAGGACCATCCAGATCCACGGCGCCTGGGCGAACCAGCCGGCGGTCAGGACGATCGCCGCGGCCATGATCCATCCGACGACCGGGATGAATTCGAGCGCGCCCGACAGCATGCCGAGCGCCAGCGGGTACGGGAACCCGAGGATGGCCATCGCGCCCGTGTAGACCACGCCGGTCAAACCGGCGAGCGCCAGCTGCGCGCGCGTGTACTGCGCCAGCATCGTGTCGATCTTCTCGACCGTCCGTTTGACGCTGGCCCGGTCGCGCCGCTGTGCGAACAGATCGACCGCGCCGTCGATCAGCGCCGGCCGGTTGCCGAGGAAGAAGGTCGCGATGAGCGGCACCATCAGCAGCCAGCCGATGTCGGACGCCACCGACGTCACGGCGCTGATCGCACGCTCGCCGGTGCCCTTGAGCGCGTTGACGCTGTTGCCGAAGTATTCGTGGTTCGCGACGCGCGACAGCACGCCGGGCGCGCCATCGTGGAGCTGCTGCATCTGGCCCACGACCGTTGGTTCCATCGCGTACCCGGCGCCGAGCATCAGCACCAGTGCGCTCACGTAGACGAGCGCGATGGCGCCGCTCCGGCTGTCGGCGTGGAGCAGCCGCCGCTGCACCCAGTCGACGAGCGGTTCGAGCAGATACGCCAGCAGCAGCGCCAGGATGAACACGCCGAGTGTCGCGCGGGCTGCGAACAGCAGGCCGGCAACCGCGGCGAAGAGGGTGATCGTCGTCAGGACGTTGCCGGTGCGATCGTCGAGCGCAAACACGTGCGGCTCCGTTCCGTTCAGCGCAGGAACACTTCAGCAGTGTCTCTGGGAAGGACCAGCGCCTTCGCGGTCCTGACGTCTGAGGGGAATGATCCAAAGACGCTCGGGTTCTCGCGGAAGTGCTGCTTCAGCGCCGCGACGCGATGCGCGTTGTCGGGATGATCCGACAGCAGCTGCGGCACCTGGGCCGTGTCGGCCGCATCGAAGTCCTGAAACAGCCACACCAGCCCCCACGGGTTGTAGTTGCCGGCGGCGCAGAAGTCAGAACCGGTGATGTCGGCCGCGGCTTCCGCCTCCCGCGAGTAGCCGAGCGATCGCAGCTTGCCGATCAACGCAATCGCCAGCACGTGCGCCCGCGTGGGACCGAGCAGGATCGCCGCGCCGATCTCACGGCGCTCCACAGCACGCTCTTTCTCGATCAGCTTCATCGAATCGTGGTGAACCGTGTGCGAGACCTCGTGGCACAGCGTGCCGGCGAGCTCCTCGGTGTTCTTGACGAAGAACAGCAGCGAGTCGGTGACGTAGACCCTGCCGCCAGGCGTGGCGAATGCGTTGGGCTGCTGCTCGTGCACGAGATAGAACTGGAACGGATGGTTGTAGTACGGCTGCGCCGTCTTCGCGACGGCGTTGGCGATGGGGTTGAGCACGTCGTAGAGCGGCGACGACGCGACGATCTCGCCTTTGCCTTTCAGTTCGTCGAACACTTCCTGGCCGACCTGCTGTTCGTCGTCCGCAGGTTCGGCTCGAGCGACCAGTGGCGCCGTTCCGCCGCCCAGACAGGCGACTGCCGCGACCGCTGCGATGAGACGCATCCTCATGACACTCTCCCAATCGGGCGACGCCTGCGCGGCAGGCGTCGCCCCTTTCTGACTGATCTCACTTGTTGGCGATCTGGCTGGCGATGACCTCGCGGCTCTGCTCCTGCTGCAGGTCCCGCTGTACGTCTTTCACCCAGCGGTCCTCGAGCACGACGACCACCGCCGAGCTGTCGGGCACGAGCGCCTGCTTCATGCTCTCGACGTTGTCGCGCGAGATGCCGACTGCATTTCCGGTGAGATAGCCCACCGCTCCGCCGGCGGTCGCGCCGGCCGCGACCCCGACCGGACCGCCGACCAGGCCGATGACCCCGCCGATCACGGCGCCGACGCCGGCGTCACGTCGCCGCTGATCGCGGATCCGCACTTTGCCCTTGAGGTCCTTCGAGACGACCGCGTAGGCCTCGATCCGCTCGCCGGTGCTGCTCTGGTTCTGCTGCATCGTCTTGTAGACCTGCGACGCCGTGTCCTGTCCGTCGTAAACCGCGTAAATCAGCGTTTCCGACTTGTCCGCGGCGCGGAGCGTCGGAATGCCCGTCGCGATCGCCGTGATCGCGGTGGCCGCGACGGTGGCGGCGATCCGGCGGACCACCTTCTGAGATCTCATCTCTGCTCTCTCTTTCTTCGAGAATGTGAACGTCACTTCCGTGTGGAACCGGCCTTCACCCTGGCTCCGAAATCGTTGACGGCGGCCTTGAACGACTCGACGTCGGCGTTGATGTCGGCTTTGGCGCGCGAGACGTTGACCGCAGCGGTCGCCTTCAGGTCCTGCAGCTTGCGGTCGATGTTCTGCTTCGCAGTCTTGAGGTCGTTGATGGCGGCGGTTTCGACTTGCCCGCCCTTCTCCTTGGCGGTCGCTTGGAACGTGCCGAGCTTGGCTTCCGCTTCACGAACATGCGCGGCGATCTGCTCCTTGTACGCATCGAACGGGTGAGCCGACGCCGGCTGCGATTTTTCACTGTTCATGGTCCCTGGTCTCCTTCCCGACGATTGTTCGATGTCCGTTTACCGGGCGGTGTGCAGCGTCTCTTCGACCTTCGCGCGCTGCTCACTCGTCAGCGTGGTGCGAAGGATGGTGCCGCCGTAGCCCTTGAACTGGGCCGCCACGAGCTCGGGATCGATACTGCGCAGCAGCGCGAAGATCGCGGAGTCGCCGGGTTGCACCATCGTGCCGACGCGGTCGACGAAGTCCTCGGAGATACCGTAGTCTTCCTTCCAGCTGTCCGCGTCGATCGCGCCGGCGGTCGCGCCGAGCGCCCCGCCGCTGAGCGATCCGGCCGCCAGCGCCGCCGCCGCCCCTGCGCTCGCGCCGCCGGTGAACGGAATCGCGATCATCGCGCCGAGCAGCGCGCCGAACAGCCCGCCCCACGCCGCGCCCTCGCCGGTGGTCATCTGGTAGCTCTGATCCACCCGCAGCTTGCCGTTGTAGTCGCGATACACCGCGACTGCGTCGTGCAGATCGACCACCCAGCTGTTGTTCATGTCCTGCAGCGTGTTGAGCACTTCCGACGCGCGGTACATGTCCTGCTTGAACCCGACGACGATCAGTTCTGCCATGCTTCTTCTCCTCTTCTCGTGCGTTGCCGTGTGTTGACGTGTCTGAGCTCCGGCGGCGCGCGGCGCGTCCATGTCCGTTCGCGCAGCACGTCGCCGGCTCCGCCGCCGGTTTGTGCAAGGCGTGCACCGCCGGTCGTTGCGCGAGCGCGAGCGAAAACGCCAGTGAATTCGCCTGCCGCGCCGCGGTTTGCAGTCCGGCCGCTGCCAGCCTGCTGGCAGCCGCCAGCGGAATATCAGCGTCGCCAGTGATCCGAGATCCGTGGCGGCAACACTGGCGGCGACGGCGAGGAGCGCCCGCTGCGAGTAAGTCGCTTGCAGATCGCAAGGCGGGCGCCAGGCGTGCGCTGAACGAGTGATCACGGATGAAACGTGTCAGGCTGCTTCTCGTCGTCGCGGGTGTGATTGGTGTGCTGGCGATCTCGTCGACAGCCGGAGCGGACGGATTCTTCGTGCCCTGGCGGACGTCGTTCGGGGTAGTGCTGCGGTGAGAATCGGGTGAGTCGTAGCGCGAAGGCTTCAGCCGACCGGCTGAAGGCTTCGCACCCCGCCATCGAGAGAACCCGCTCAGGCCACGTCGCGATACGCCAGCCGGATCGGAAACGCGTCGACGACGACCGCGCCGTTCACCACGCGCACGCGGAAATGCGATCCGTCCTTCCACCGCATCGAGATCGGGAGCTTGATGCGTTCGTCGATCAGACGCTTCAGAAAGCGCGCACCGAACGCCAGACTGTAGCCCTCCGCGGCAATCTGGTCGAGAGCGGCCTCGTCGATCTCGAGCGTCTTGCCTGCATCGGCCATCGTGCGGTCGAGCCGGGTGAGGTACCCCTTCGCGATATGCCGGACGTCTTCGGTCGTGAGCGGCGCGAACAGCACCACCTGGTCGATCCGGTTGCGGAACTCCGGCGAAAAGCGCCGCTCGATTTCCCGCCCGATGTCGCCGCGCACGTCATCGACTTCCACGTGCTGTCCACGGAAGCCGAGCGGGTTGGTGATCTTGCGGAAATGTTCGGACCCGACGTTCGACGTCATGATCACGATCGCGTCGCTCAAGTAGACGCGCTTGCCGTGACCGTCGGTCAGCCACCCTTCGTCGAACGCCTGGAGGAACAGGTTCAACACGGTGGGGCTCGCTTTTTCAATCTCGTCCAGCAGCACGACCGTGTTCGGGTTGTCCTTGAGCTGATTGGTCAGGACGCCGCCGCGGTCGCTGCCGGCGATGCCGCGCGGCATGCCGATCAACTTGTCGACCGCCACGGCGCCGTCCTGGTACTCGGACATGTCGATCCTGATCATCTTCTTCTCGTCGCCGAACAGGAATGCGGCGACCGCCTTGGCCAGCTCCGTCTTGCCGACACCGGTCGGACCGAGAAACAGGAGAACGCCGTCGGGCCGATCGAACCCGTCCTTGAGCGGCCCCTTGTTCAACCGCAGCCGTTTCGCGACAGCCCGGACCGCGGCGGACTGGCCGACGACGCACTGTTGCAGCCGCCCTTCGACGTCCTTGAAACGATCGGTCACATCGCGGAAGACCATGTCCTCCGGGATCCGTGCCGCATCCGAGATCACCCGCACGACGTCTGCCCTGGTCACCGCCGGCCGCCGGTCCACTTCGGCGCGAACCGACGCGGTGTCGAGCCAGCCAATCGCCTTGTCCGGCAGGCGAAGGTGTCGCATGTAGCGGGGCGACATCTCGAGTGCCGCCTCGATGGCCTCGTCCAGCACGGTCACGGAGTAATTCCGTTCGAGCCGCGGCCGTAAGTCGTACAGGATCCGCCGCGCTTCCTCGATTGTCGGCTCCGGCACCTGCACGCACCGGAAACGGCGGCCCAGCGCTTCGTCCTCCTCGATGTGCTGCTTGTACTCGCTCAATGTCGTGGCTGCGATCATCCGAATCTCGCCACGCGCCAGCACCTGCTTGAAGATCTGTCCGGCATCGTTGGCGCCGCCGAGCGCCGATCCGGCGCCAACGATGGTGTGCGCTTCGTCGACGAACAGGATCAGGTTCGACCGCTCCTTCACCTCGCGGATGACGTTCTCCAGCCGATCTTCGAACATGCCGCGAAGCATCGTGCCGGCAACGACCGCATTCAGCTGCAGCCTGACGATCTGGCAGTTCCGCAGACGAATCGGGATCGTGTCGGGTGCGAATTCGATCCGCTGGGCAAGGCCCTCGGCGATCGCGGTCTTGCCGACGCCCGGTTCGCCAAGGAGCATCACTGAATTGGTTCGCTCGCGGTGACTCAGAATCTCCAGGACCTGTTGAATTTCCCGATCGCGGCCAAACACCGGCGGGAGTTTGTCCAGGCGGGCCAGCAGGTTCAGATTGGTCGCGAACTGCTTGAGGATCGGCGGCAGCTCGAACTGCTGTTGCAGCCTCGCCTGGCGTTTGTCGCGATCCTTGATCGCCGCCTCGAGCCGTGATACCAGCGCAAGTGGATCGGCGCCGTGTTGCGACAGACTCGCGGCGACCGCGCCGGTGGTCTCAGTGAGCAGTCCGATCAGCAGATCAGGGGCCTCGACAGCGGGGCGGCCGGCGCGACCGGCGTGGTACAGCGCCGTGGAGCAAACCAGCGTCGTCGTCGGGCAGACCCGCAGCTTGCCGCCGATGGCGAGCGGAACGCGCTGCAGGCGCCTCTCGACTGCCTCCAGCAGGTCATGGGGGTTGATGCCGCCGTCACGCACCGTCTGCGCGAACAGATCCCATTCGGCGAGCGCGAACGCGCACAACAGATGGCCGCTGGTGAGCAACGCGTGATCGCGCCGGCGTGATTCCTCAATCGCGCGGTCCACGACACGTTTCGCGCTCGGGTTCAACTTACTGGACGGAATGTCAACGTGGTCCACGAGAACGCCTCCCCCTTCTTCGTCCTGACAACGAGAGCAATCCACAGCTGCTCGGCTCTGCCGCCTTCGAGGCCGTGCACCCCGATCATCGCGGCCGGAACAATCCTCCGACGAAGACCGCCACGCCGAGCAGTCCAATCACGATGCCGGCCGGCAGCAGCACGATGGTGGCGGTCATCCCGAGGCCGACCATCATCATGACGAAGCCGATGGTGACCGCCGCGAACCGGCCGAACGCCCGGCGTGCGATGCCAGCGGCTCGATCGAATGAGCGCGAATGTGAGGTCATGCCGAGGCCTGCAGCAAACCGCGTGCTCGCCGCGCCGCTCGCTTCTATGAAGGAATCGCCCTGGCAACGTGCCAATCAGTTATCACCTGCCTGCTGACTGGCATGGCGTGCTGCCCATCGATCGACAGGCGTCGCGAAAGAGCATTCATACCGGCCCAGTTCGCGCGGGATTCAGCCGGCACCCTCCTTGCCTTGCAGTCCGCCAGTGCAGGAAGGAGCGAGCCATGACGACCGAAGACAACGCGTCGGCCCTTCGAATCAGCAACTGGACGCTGGCAACAGGCACCAAGGCTGGCGCCCGCCATGTCTATCCGGCGACACCGATGCCTGAGCAGAAGCACTCGGAGCCGGTGGCCCGATCATGACCGGATCGCTTCGCAGCCTCGTCGCCGTCAGTGCCGATGCGCAGCGAGAGGACCTGATCGACGCGCTCACGATCGATGCGAACGATTACGACATCGTGTTCGTGGAGTCGCTCGCGTCTGCATCCGCCCGCATCCGGCTTGCAGCGCCCGAGCTCGTCATCGTCGTGCTCGATATCGACGACGCGTGCGCGTGCCAGCAGCAGGCGCTCGTGCAGCTGGAGTGTGAGCGGCTGATGATTCCGGTGGTCACGTGCGCGGGCAGAACCCCGCGCGGCGAGATCGACGAGCTGATCCCGGTGGATCTGCAAGCGGCTTACCGGCGCGCCGCCCTGCCGATGAACTGAGTCTGGACGAAGACGAGATTCATGACCTTGATCTCGACCGACGATGAGGTGCGGACACTCCGCGGCCTGTTGCACGACTACCTGCCGGGCCTGAAGTTCGAGGCCGCGCGCAGTGAAGGGCGTGAAATCCGGCACGCCCTCATCCAGCGTCAGACGCTGTGCGAACGTCTGCTCGACGAGCTCATTCACGGGTCAACCGGATCGATCCAATGATTCTGTGGACGCTCGCGCTCGCGGACCGCGCCGCCCGGGTCGTTGCAGCCCAACCCGCGGCGATCACCGATCTTGCTGATTCAGTCATGCGGCTCGGATCGCCGCTCATTTGAAGGACCGTGTCATGGAACAGCATCACATCGCCGACGCGACCTACGGCGACGGCGAACCGCACGATCGCGTGAGCTACCTGGAGGCCAAACTGATCCTGAAGCCGGATCGATTCACTTCGATTGACGGGTTTCATTACTTCAGCACCCTCATGCAACGAGCCGCCCGTGCGCTCGATGTGGGATTCACCGATCGCACCCGCAGGCGACGGCCGCGGATCCGGGAAATCGTCTTCGGCGATACGCGTGACATGCGGCTCTATCGCCATGCCTTCATCCTGCGGCGGCGGATCGACTACGTCGATGGCTTCCCCGTGGGCGATCCCGAAATCGTGTTCAAGTTCCGGCACCCGGACCAACGCCAGGCCGCGAGCGTGGACGTGCGGCCCAACCTCGCCGGCGCCTATCGAATCAAGTTCAAGGCGGAGGTGCTCCCGTTGAAACGTGAGATCGGCGGCTACCGCACGCTGTATTCACATTCCTGCGTCTTCGGGCTCAGTCAGGTGCACGACGCGGATAAGACTGCCATGGCGACGCTGTCGCGCGTGTTTCCGGCTCTGGCGGTCGTGAAGAAATCGAACGCTGAAACGATCAGCCTGGTGAACCAGGCGATCGTCGAAGAGATACTCCTCGAACTTGGCGAGCTCGATTTCGGAAAGGGCCTCGTGGCCAGAAGCACGATCGCGCTCTGGCGTACCCGGCGTGAGCATCTGCCCCTCGTCGGCGAGTTCTCCTACCAGGCGAAATTCGATCGGGGCCGTGTCGGCAAAAAAGCCCGGAGGCGATGCGAGCAGTTCTTCGTCACGCTCCAGCAGGACGCACGGGATTGGATCTCGCTCGGGACGACCAAGACAGGGATCGTGTATGGCCTCAACGGCAATCGACTCCGAAGCTCCGAGTAAGCGGACGGCACCAACGGCGTCGGTGATGGAGATCTTCAACGGATTCCTGCTGATCGGCGCCACCAGCTTCGGCAACATCGTGCCGTACCTGCGCGACGGCCTCGTGACCAAGCGCGGGTGGATCGACGACAACGGCTTCATCGAGTTGATGTCGATCAGCGAAACGCTGCCCGGGCTGAACGCGACGAACATCGCGGTCCTTCTCGGCGACCGTTTGCAGGGCGTTGCCGGATCGATCGCCGCCCTGGTCGGCGTCTGCCTGCCCGGGGCCGTCGTCATGTACCTGGCAGGGATCGCGTACCACATCCACGGCGATCGGCCGTTCGTGACCGCGATGCTGAAAGGCGTTGCCGCCGCGTCGACCGGTCTCGTTCTCGCGACGATCGTTCAGCTTGGACAGAAGTCACTCACCGGCATCGCCGACTTCGTCTTGGTCGTCGTCACCGTCGTCGCCGTGAACCGGCTGCATCTGTCGGTTCCGTACGCCCTGCTCGGCGTCGGTTCGGTCGCGATCCTCTGGTATCGCCCGCGAAACGAAACGAGCACCCGCCGCAGCTGATGAAGCAACTTCCCGCTCTCGCGCGCGTCTTCGCATACGTCTCCTTCCTGACCGTGGGCGGAGGCATGGCGGCATTTCCTGAGCTGAAAACGCTCACCGTCGACGTGCACCAATGGCTCACCATCCAGCAGCTGATTCATCTGTACAGCGTCGGACAACTGGCTCCGGGTCCGAAGATGATGATGATTGTGCCGATCGGAGCGTGGGTAGCCGGCGTGGCGGGCGCCGTTGTTGTCTTGCTCGCCTTTTACGGGCCGACCGCGCTCCTGACGCTGATCGTCGGACGCGTCTGGAACCGACTCGCCGAGTGGCCGTGGCGGACGTCGATCCAGAAAGGCCTCGCGCCGGTCTCGATTGGATTGCTGCTGGCCGGTAGCTTGACGATGGCGAAGGGGGCGGTCACCAACTGGATGACTGCCCTCATCGCGCTGGCTGCGCTGGTGATCCTGCTCCGACGGCCGGTGAACCCGGCGATACTGGTCCTGGGAGGCGCCGTCGTCGGTGTTCTCCTCTTCCGAATCAGCTAATCTGTCGCGCGTGAAAGCCGCAGGTCGCATCAACTGCGCCGATTCATCGTGTTCGCTCCAGGAGACCACGTCTGTGTGCAGCGGCGACGGCTTCGGCCGGCGTCGCCGCGCCCATCGCTGCAAAGAGTTTCACCAGCTGTGCTTCGATCTCGCGCGCGCTGATTCCTAGGCCCAGGGCAACGTCATCGTTCGAGTGTCCGGCCGCCAACAGCCGCAGGGCTTCTCGGTCCGACGGGGTAATCTGCAGAATCTGACTGGCTTCTGTCACCGTCGGCCAGTTCTCGTCGACGGCGGAAACGCCGTCGTCCACATCGTGTGTCAGCATGCGGATCTGTTCCATCACCTTCGCCCTGTCTGAAGCCGGTAAGTAGTGAAGAGATCACCCCACCATAGGCCGAGCCAATCTCGGAACGCCTGGCCATCGCGTTCCGGCTTCCACCCACGGTGCTCGAGCGTGACCTCGGTTCCCCTGGTCACGCGCGCAAACGTCACCTCGACTTCCGTGCGGTCGGTCGGATCGAAGGGACCGCTCCGCCACTCGAAGACCAGGCGCTCGCCAGGTTGCCAGACGAGGATCGTGCCGATCTCGGCGCTCTCACCGCCGGGAAACTCCTCGAGCACTCGCGCACCGTTGGGGGCTTCAAATCGAACCGTCCCCGGCACCGAGGACGAAATCCGGAACCGCGGATCGCGTCGCCACCACAGCGCAGTTTCTCGCGTGAAGACTTCGAACGCGTCCGCAGGGTCGGTCGCAACGATCGTCGAGACTCGGACGCGCGGCCTGCTGTCATGCACGGCGCCGCCTCGCAGGTGGTTGAGCCTGGCCAGCCCGCGTCCGCTCCGTATACGCTTTGAAGGCGTCGAGCTGCCCGGCCCAGAACCGTTCGACTTCAGCCAGCCAGCCGTGCAACTCCGCGAACGGTTCGGGGCGCAGACGAAAGACACGCAGCCGAGCGTCTTCTTCGACATACGTGGCCTCAACGAGGCCGGTTCGGTGCAGCAGCCGGAGATGCCGGCTCGTGGCCGGTGCGCTCATGCCCAGTCCTGCGGCAATCTCACCGGCGCGCTTCGGTTCGCCTCGCAGCAGCTCGACGACGCGGCGACGTGTCGGGTCGGCCAACGCGGCGAACGTCCTGTCGATGTCGGTGCGCGCCAACGCGCTCGACGGCATTTACCACTGCTCCGGCTGCGCGAAGATCCATCGATGCCCTTCAGGATCGATCGCGCGATACATCCGCGTGCCATCTCGATTGGCCGGCTCCGACGTCACCGTTGCGCCGTTGGTCCGGGCCCGCGCGAAATGGGCGTCGACATCGTCGACCGTGCAGTAGGTCTGCCCATGCACGTCGGGGAGGCCGAGCGGGCTCCGGCCAAACCCGTCGAACTCCGACGCGAGCATGACCGTACCGTCGCCGCAGGTGAGTTCGGCATGGCCGATGCGGCCGTCGTCCATTGGAAACCGGGATTTCTCGACGAATCCGAATGCACTTGTCAGGAAATCGATCGCAGCCGGGGCGTCACGGTAGATGAGATAGGGCGTCACGTGGTCTGGCATCTTCAATCTCCTTGCTTTCAGACGAAATAGTTAACTATATGGTGAATGATTGTCAAGTAGCTGCCGGCAGCACACGCCGTGAATCGTGTGGGTGCCAGGACAGCGGCGGGCCAGGGAAGTCGGTCACCGGTTAGCCAAGCAATATGTAGTGACAATAAGTTTAGTGTTACACTAACAACATGCGCCTGCATGCTGCAGTCACCGTCCGACGCGTTCCTGAGGACGTCGCGGCCTTCCTTGGAGACCTACGCAACATCCCAATGTGGGATCGCGGCGTGGCGGAGGTCCGCGTGCCAGCCAACGCCACGCCCGGCGTAGGCTTCAGGTTCGAAACCCTGTCGCATCCCGGCGGCGGTGCCGACGACGGCCGCATGGCGTACGAAGTCAGTGCGGTCGGCGCTGAAGGATCCACCGTGCGGCTGACCAGCACCACCGGAAACGCCCGCTATTTCAAGGATGCTGCGTGGCACTTCCGACTCGATCCGCTGCCTGAGGGCACGCGCATCGCCTGCGCCGCCGAATTCACGCTGCGCCTGCGCTATCTGTTCCTCGCGCCTGTTCTGTTTCTGACACGTCGGGCCATCAGGGACGATCTCGAGCGGCTCAAGCATGTACTCGAGGCCGGCTGACGTGGCGGCCTCTCGCGAACTGCCCGCGGAAACCCTGCGAGCGCGCAAGAAGCGTCAGACCCGGGAACACGTCGCTGCGGTGGCCGCTCGCCTCTTCAGGACGCACGGCTACGAGCGCGTCAGGATGCGTGACATCGCGGAGGCCGCGATTGTCTCAGAGCAAACGGTCTATAACTATTTCCCGACGAAGGAACACCTGATCTTCGATCTCGACCAAGAGTTCGAGCAGCGACTCGTCAATGTCGTGCGCCGGCGCGAATTGGGAATGACAATCGCCGCCGCAGTGGGGCGCGAGGCGACTCGATTTCTTGGCGACCTGCTGAAGTCGATGGACAAGCCGACCGGCATTCCCGCATCGGTGGCCCTCGGTGTAGCGTTGCGGCGGGTGTGGATCGATCTGAACGCGCGGGCGGCCGATCGTCTGGCCGACGCGCTCCGAGAAGACGCTCACGAGCCCCACAGTCCCGCGGCCGCGGCAATCGCCGCGCGATCCATCGTGGCTGTTTTCGCCGTAACACTGGAACAGATTGGCGTAGCCGCGTTGTCGGGCAAGTCTGCTCGCACGATCCGTCGCGAGCTCAGGGCGACGATCGAAAGAGCCGCCGCTGCCGGCACTTTGGCGCTCGGCCATCGTGGGGTGAAACGCCGATGACCTCGTCGTTCACCATCTCGATTTGGGCGCCAGGCCCGGATCACGAAGAATGGAAGAGGAGCAATCGGTGAAGGTCAAATGCTTCGGATGTCACGCGCTGATCGAGGGAGACGACTCCGACGCCGTCGTCGACGCTTTCGTAGTCCACGGACAAAAGAACCACACCTGGTCGTATCCCGAGGACGCGATTCGGACGTACGCCCGCAATTACGCCGATGCGACCGAGCGGCTCACCGGAGGCACGGACCGCCAATCTGAGATCGGCGACATCACGGTGCATCCGGTGACCGGGGATCGCGTCAACGACTGGCTCCGGTTCTTCGACCATGACGCCTTCGCGGGCAACCCCGACTGGGCTTCGTGCTACTGCCTCGAGCCCCATGTACCGGCGACGCCCGAGCATCCTGAGCGTGCATGGCGCGAGACGCGGGCGACCATGGCCGAGCGGTTTCGGAGCGGCGCCACTTTCGGGTATCTCGCGTACGTCGACGGCCGAGCCGCCGGGTGGGTCAATGCCTCACTGCGCGCAGACTACGGCCTCTTCCGACATGTCGTTCCCAATGAGTCCGACTCGACCTCCGTTATCGGAGTCTCGTGCTTCGTCATCGCCCCGCCGTTTCGACGCCACGGGATCGCGTCGGCCCTGCTCGACCGCGTGATTGCAGACGCCTCGGTCCGCGGGGCTGTGTGGATCGAGGCCTATCCTCACAATCAACCGGAAGTGAGCGACGCCGCCCATTTCCGCGGACCGCGGTCGATGTACGACGCACGCGGATTCGAGGCCATCGAGGTGCGGGACCGTCACACGGTGATGCGCCGGTCGGCTCCTCCTGCTCGGCGACCATCACACGGCCGCTGAATCCACAGTTCGCGCGACCGCCCTTTTCACGCTCGCACGCCTCGGCTCGCGGCGAAACCCCATACCCCCGCGATGAGACCGACGGCGGCGAGCACGACCAGGTTGGCCTCTGGTTTCATCGTCATTTGGAACACGAGGCCGAAGAGCAGGACGGTCCGGACCCGTAGCGACGCCCGCCAGAGGCCGGCCTTCAGCTGCATCTGAAGACTTACCGGCAACGTGCCGGTGTGCTGGCCGATCGCGGCGCGCGCGCGACTCCGGCTCGGGGCCGTGCTGCCGCCGGCGATGGCAACGATGACCAGCGTTGGAATCGCCGCCGCAACCCATGGTGCCGTCCACACGCCCAGCGAAGACGCGAGATAGATGCCCGAGAGAAGGACCGCGAGGAGCGAGGGCGCCCCGATTGCAGGCAGTGCCTTCCAGACGTTCATCCACTCGCGCGCCTGTTCATACGACGTTGCGCGACGTAACGAACGGAGCCCGAGCCACTCAATTGACAGCGCCGCGAATGCGGCGATCACAGCAGCGACATGAAAGAAGACGGCCAGCCGATGAACGTCCATGATGACACTCCAGGGCGGCGTGCTATGTCGACATCACCGCTCCCCCGGCGATGTCGAGAATCACGCCTGTAATCCAGCCACTCTGATCTGAGGCGAGGAACAGTGCGGCGGTTGCGACATCATCAGGCAGGCCGAGGCGCCTCAGCGGATGGTTGTCGACGAGCTGTTGCCGCTGTGCCGCAGGGATGAGTGCGTCGTTTCGCTCCGTGAGGATCGTTTCGGGCGCGATGCAGTTGACGCGAACGTTGTACGGACCGGCCTGCGCGGCAACGTGTTGCGTGAGTATCTGAATGCCGGCCTTCGCGGCCGCGTACGGAATGGGTGAACCGGGATGACCGCGGCGTGCGGCCGCGGACGACATCGTGATGATGGCGCCGCGGCGTCGAGCTTTCATGCCGGGCAGGAAGCTCTTGATCGTCAGGAACGTGGTGGTCAGATTGGCGTCGATCGCGGCGTGCCAGGCGTTTTCGTCCGTCGCCTCGAGGGGACCCGGCGGCGACGGATTGCCACCCGCATTCGCGACGAGGAGATCGACCGGCCCCAACCGATCCTCGATCTGACGACGTAATCCTTCGATTTGATCGAATCGTGTGACCTCGGCACGCACCGCGATGACGCGAGCGCCCAGACGGTCGAGCTCCGATTGTCGCGCGCGCAGCGCGGTCTCGTCACGGCCGTGGAGCGCGACGCAGGCGCCGGCTTCCGCAAACGAGCGGGCAATCGCCGCACCGATCCCGCGGCTGCTCCCGGTCACGAGCGCGACTTTGTCTTTGAGAGTCCACATCATGTTTTAATCATACATACTGTGTGATTAAAATCAAGCGGCACTAGAATCGGCGCATGTCCCCGCGGCCCTATCGGATGGAAAAGCGCCAGACGGCTCGTGATGAAACACGAGACCGCATCCTGAACGCCGCTCGTCAGCTGCTGTCCACGAATTCGAGTAGCGAGCTCACGATGGACGCGATTGCGCGCCGCGCCGATGTGTCGAGGCTGACGATCTACTACCAGTTCAAGTCGCGGGCTGGGTTACTGGAGGCGCTCTACGACCATTTGGCGGCGCGCGGCAACATGGCGCGCATGGCCGAGGCATTCCACGAGAAAGACGCCGCCCGAGCGCTCAACAAGATGGTGCGCACATTCGTCGGATTCTGGGCCTCCGACGCACCGGCCATGCGACGCCTGCGCGCAATGGCCGCGCTCGATTCCGAGATCGGCCGCGGGGTGTTCGGACGTGACGCGCGCCGGCCGCGAATTGCCAGCGAGCTCCTGTCGCGCTCGGGAGGCGGCGCCGCGACGCCGGGCGCTGACAGTGTCCAGCACGGTGCGAACGTGGTCGGCATGTTGACCAGCTTCGAGACGTATGACGCCCTTTCGCGGTCGGGCCATACCGACGAACAGATTGTCACCATTCTGACGACGCTGGTGGCTTGCGCTGTCAATCAACCAGGGAGAGCGAAATCGCGGAAGGCTCGCGGAGGCCGCGGCCGGAAGCGAGCGATCCGTGAGCGCACTGAATAGGACACGCCGCTCGCGATCGTGAGCCTACGTGCTTGCGGGCGAGCCGAAGGAAGCCGAGCGACATTACAGTAGCGTTGGCTCGTTACGAAGCGGTCAGGCGCCCCTGCCGCACCACGTGTTCGAGGCGCCATTGCCAGAGACCCGACCCGTGACAGACGTCATGGCTGACTCCGGTTCATCTGGCACTTTCCCTTACGCACCCACTCCTGTACGCTGCGATGAGGCGGCTCCGAACTCGACCCTGTGATGACGGAACGACTTCGGGACAAAGTGCCTTTGCCGAGGCTGTGGACGGCGTTTGCCGTCGCCTGGCTGCTGGTCCTCCTTGTCGTCGTGTGGCACCTGCCAGCAGCCGGACTCTCGCCAGCGCGTCTCGCCGGCAGCGTCACGTGTCTCTTCCTGGTCGCGCTGACCTACTCGTGGCTGACGGTCTGGCACGCTCCCGCCGTTGCGGATTTCGCAGCCGACCCACTCGAGGTTCGGCCCGACTCGACTGCAGCTGCTGCCCTCGCGGTAATGGCAGCCAGCGTATTCGTCTTCACGATTCTAGTACCCGGCCAGCAGATCTGGTGGTTGATGATGTACCCGATCGTCGCCGCCGGCCTGTCACTGCCGCCCGCCGTTGCGGTGGCGGCGATGATGGCCCTGATCCCCATCGGACTCTCAGCAGCGTGGCTGACGGACGGGCGGATCAACCCGGTATTTTTTCTCCAGATCACATTCGGCGGCAGTGCAGTAGCGCTCCGTCACCTCACCGCCACGGTCGCCCAACTGCATCGGGCACGCGAGGAACTCGCGCGCGCTGCCGTCAATCAGGAGCGGCTTCGATTCGCCCGCGATCTACACGACCTGCTGGGCCATAGCCTGTCGACTATCGTTTTGAAGAGCGAATTGGCGGGCCGCCTGGCGCCGTCCGCGCCCGGCCGCGCTGTGGCGGAGATCGCGGACGTGGAGCGCACCGCACGCGACGCCTTACACCAGGTTCGGGCGGCGGTCGCCGGTTATCGTCGTCCCTCACTGGTCAATGAGCTCACGGCGGCGCGCGAACTGCTCGTGGCCGCCGGTATCAACGCCCACATCGATGCATCGTCGACGACGCTGCCCCCGCAGGCCGATGGCCTGCTCGGCTGGGCGGTGCGCGAAGGCGTCACCAACGTGGTCCGTCATAGCGGCGCTCGCTCGTGCACCATTCGTCTGGCCAAACACGCAGGGCACGCGACGGCCGAGATCGTCGACGATGGCACCGGCAGCGACCCAGGGAGCGACGCGCGCGGCTGCGGTCTGGCAGGCTTGCTCGAACGCGCCACCGCCGAGGGAGGCCACGTCGATGCCGGACCGGTGCCGGGCGGCGGGTTCCGCCTCGTGGTCGACGTGCCGCTGAATCCCGGCGCGGGAGTGGCGGGGTGATTCGCGTGCTGCTCGCGGAGGATCAGGCCATGGTCCGCGGCGCGCTGGCGGCGCTGCTGCGTCTCGAGCCGGACATCGATGTCGTCGCCGAAGCGGAGCGTGGCGATGAGATTGTCCGTCTGGCAACCTCGGCAAGACCGGACGTCGCCCTGCTCGACATCGAACTGCCGGGCGGCGATGGTCTCATCGCGGCCGCACGACTGCGCCAGGTGCTCCCGTCGTGTCGCGTCGTGATGCTCACGACGTTTGGCCGCGCCGGGTATTTGCGTCGTGCCATCGATGGCGGCGCCGTTGGGTTCCTCTTGAAAGATGCACCCGCGTCAGAACTGGCGAAGGCCATTCGCGCCGTGATGACCGGCGGTCGCGTCATCGATCCCGGCCTTGCGCTCACGGCGTTGAGCGAGGGAGTCAACCCGTTGACGTCGCGGGAGCGCGACGTGCTCGCCGCGGCCACCAGCGGCGCGACTGTCGCTGACATCGCCGTGCGCCTCTCGATCTCGGAAGGAACCGTCAGGAACCATCTCTCGATTGCGATCCAGAAGGTCGGCGGACGAAATCGATTCGAAGCCGCGCGACTGGCGGAGCAGAAGGGCTGGTTGTAGAGCGACGCGCCGTGACGCATGTCATGGCGTCGTGCGTGCCGCATCTCACTTCCGCGAATCGAGTGCGTTTCCTATGCTCGAACCATGAAATGCATCGATTGGTTCGAGGAACTCTTCAGAACGACCTGCGGTTGGATCGTCACACTGTGCGGGATCGTTGCGCTCGCATCACCGGCATCGGCACAGGCTCAGACACCGGACATCTCTACGAGAGGCTTCTCACTTGGTGGGCACGTCGCCGTGATCGGAGCCAATGCCGATTCGTTCGGCGAGAACGGTCACCGGGCCGACCCGGCACGGGTGACCGCCGGCGGCGGCGGCTTTGTCGTGGCCTACGGCGTGAACGAGTGGCTCACGGTGGCGCTCAACGGTGACGGTCACGAGAGCGAGGACGATCGCCATCTCACCTTTGCCGACATCGGCGCGCAACTGTTCGTGCCTGCGGGGAACCGCGTTCGGCCGCACTTCGATGTCGCCCTGACGGGACGCCGAGCCGAATTCACCGCGAACAGCGCTCCATTCGACACACGCGGATCCAGCCTCACCATCGGCGGTGGCCTTCTGTACTTCGTGTCCCGATCGTTCGCGCTCGATGCCGCTCTGTTGTGGACGGCGGGTGATCTGGATCGGTACGCGGACGGCAAGCGTGTCAAGGATGCCGATGCCATCGGTGTCTCCGGAATCCGATTCCTTATCGGCGTCCGCTGGTTCCTGCGTCGATAGGAGGTCCAGCTCATGTTCGTCGAAGAGAGAGATTCGATGAAACGACGTCGCTACTTGTTTGCTGTCGTCGATGGCGGCGGCAACGTTCCTCCGGAGCTGAGCGCGGCCAGAAGGCTGGTGGAACGCGGTCATGCCGTCACCGTCCTTGCCGAGGATTCCACCGCCGCAGACGTTCGCGCCACGGGTGCGACGCTCCGACGGTGGTCTCGGGCGCCAAATCGACCAGCCAGGACGCCGGACTGCGATCCGGTTCGTGACTGGGAGTGCACGTACCCGTGGCAACTGGTCGATCGGCTCGTGGCAACAATGCTGGTCGGTCCGGCTGCGGCTTATGCGCACGATGTATCAGATGCCCTGCGTGAAACGCGACCCGACCTCGTGGCGTGCTCGATGTTCTGTTTCGGCGGCATGGTTGCAGCGGAGGGAGCCGGCATTCCGTTCGACGTGCTGCTGCCAAATATCTATCCATTCCCGGCGCCCGGCCTCCCGCCATTTGGCCTCGGTCTCCAGCCTGCGCACGGGCTCACCGGGCGAATCCGCGATCGGGTCCTGAACGGCGTCGCCGAACGTCTGTGGAATGCGAAGGGCCTTGCCAGGCTCAATGCCTTGCGATGTCGATTCGGCCTTCCGCCTCTCATACGTTTATTTGATCAAATCGCTCGCGCCCGTCGTCAGCTTGTCCAGACGTCTGCGTCGTTCGACTTTCCAGCCAGACTTCCATCGAACGCCTGCTATGTTGGGCCAGTGCTTGACGAGCCGGTCTGGGCCGAGTCGTCGCCGTGGACAGCACCATTGACTGGCGGACCGCTCGTCCTGGTGGCGCTGTCATCGACGTTCCAGGATCAACTCGGCTGTCTTCAGCGCATCGTTGATGCACTCACTGCCATTCCAGTACGCACTCTCGTCACGACGGGGCCGGCAGTTGATCCGACGGCGCTCCGGTCATCACCCGGTGTCACAATCGTCCGGAGCGCTCCCCACCGCGAAGTGCTCTGGCAGGCGGCGCTGGCGATTACGCATGGCGGTCACGGTACAGTGATGAAAGCGCTCGCGGCCGGGGTGCCAATGGTGGTGTTGCCGCACGGGCGCGATCAGGCCGATACGGCGGCGCGCATCACCGCAAGAGGCGCCGGCATCGCTCTCGCACGCACCGCGAGCTGCGACGCGATCCGCGGCACTGTGCAGCACGTTCTTCGGAATGATTCGTTCACACACGCCGCCCGGCGTCTCGGCGAAGTCATTCGACGCGACGCGGAGGGGAATGCGTTAGTCGACGAGTTGGAGGCAATCACCAACACAGGATCAGTTCACTGTGTGTTGGCGTCGCATCTGTGACGAGGCGGCTATGCCGGCGACGAACAGAAGTAGCAGGCCAGCGCGACTGCCTTCGGTATTCGCATGCAGCGCCCCGCGGTCAGTATCTTCGCGATCGTCTATCAACGACTGGTTCCGCGTCGACCTTGTGCCAGCTCCCTCGAGCAATCCAGCATGATCGCCAGAGGTGTCGACCCTGGCTCGCCAGCTACGGCTAACGAGTTTCTCGCGGTTTCGAGCAATTCCGAGTCAGCCGGTCCACTCGCGTCCGAGGCCGCTTCAAGTAACGCATGAGCAGCACGACGAGTTCATCCACGAGTCGCCCGCTTTCGACGTCCCCCGGTCGTTCGACGACGCCATTGTGGATCGCAGCATGCGCCGTCGTGGCCACCATCCACATCGCGAACTCGACGTCGGGCACGCCCTCAGCCGACCGTTCGAGGAAGCGTCGCATCTCGGCGAATACCGGCGCATCCGCCTCTTCGATCTCCCGGTAACGCTGCGTCGGCATGTGCTCCGCAAATGCGCGGTGAAGAGCCGGCGCCACGGCGTGCGCAGCGACGCCGCGCGCGACCAGCGCCCGCAGCGTGGCTTCGAGCCCCTGCCCGCGGCGCAAGACGAGCGCATCGCGCGCCGCCGCACGCTCGGTGGCGCCGTGCCGTCGCCGTAATTCGGCGACAATGGCCTGTTTCCCCGGGAAGTACTGATAGAGCGACGCAACATTCACTCCAGCCCGTTCCGCAATCCGGTTCGTCGTCAGCTTCTCGTAGCCGTCGCGGACGAGAATGTCAGCCGCCGCCTCGAGAATAGCTTCGACGGTGAAGCGGGAGCGCTCCTGGCGGGGCCGTTTCCTTGGCAAAAATGCGCCTTGCGATCGACGTGGCGGAGTCATCGGAAATGTGAGCTGACAAAGTAAACAATTGCTTACATTATAGCTCCATGGCAACGACAGGTCAGCGTCGCGTGGCCCGCGCGATGAAAGCGGGCGGTCCAGATGTCATTGCGGTGGAAACACAAGCCCTCGCTCCGCTCAAGGCAGACGAGGTGCTCGTTCGGGTCGAGGCCGTCGGCCTGAACCACGTCGAAAGCCTCGCGCGATCCGGCGAGTACACTGTCGCATTCCGGTTTCCGTTCGAGGTTGGGTTCGAGGGCGCTGGCAGCGTGATTGCCGTCGGTCGCGACGTCACGATCCCGCTCGAGACGCGCGTGTGCTGGACAGCCGTGTTCGGATCCTGCGCCACTCATGTCGTCGCGAGCGCCCCGCTGCTGGCGACAGTGCCGGACGAGGTCTCGCTGGAGGCGGCCGCGACGCTCGCCCATGCTGCGGTCACGGCGGAGGGGCTCGCGCGTCATTGGCCGCTGCCAGCCGGCGGATGCGCGGTGGTCTGGGGTGCTGCGGGGGCGGTGGGTCGCGCGCTCGTTTCGCGATTGGCCGACCGTGGGATCTGCGTCATCGGTATTGCCAGCGGCGATCGCACCGACGCCGTTCGCGCCGTCGGCGCCGCCCGCGCGGTCGATCGCACGTCCGAGGACATTGCCGCGGTCGTGCGCGAATCGACGGGCGGTCGCGGTGCGGCAGCCGTGTTCGATCCAGTCGGCGCCGCGACCTATGACACGAGCATCGGACTGCTCGCGCCGCGCGGCTGTCTGGTGAATTACGGGCAACTGGCCGGCGCCCTGCCACACGTCGATCTCGAGCACCTCATGAAGGCGGGTTCGATTTTCGTGACCAAATACGGCCCGCGCGCCGGCGTGGTCGGACTCGAGGAACTGGCGCCGATCATTTCCTCAGCCTTGCGCCGCGCGCGAACACAGCCGCTCTCGGCGGGCGTCGCGGCGCGCTTTCCGCTCGACGCGGTCGCTGACGCGTATCAGGCGATGGACGCCGGTGCGCACGGCAAAGTACTCGTCCTTCCTGGAACCGCGATGGAGTCTGGCGTCTCCGGAGCAGCGCAGCGACACGCCGTCGGTCCAACAGCCGTCGCGTGATTGCCATCCGCGAGGTGCACGTAGAACGCTCGGGGTGAACATGCGAAATAATGATACGCAACCCATGAGTTGCATTTAAAGGAGCTGCCGAGTAGTATAGGCAACCAGGAGGTTGCGTATGCCTACTGTCGTTGTGACCGATCGCATCGAGAAGAAAGTGCTGCTGCGCGCACCCCGCGCCCGTGTCTGGAACGCGTTGACCGATGTCCGCGAGTTTGAACAGTGGTTCGGCGTCAAGTTCGAGCGTCCGTTCGCTCCCGGCGCGCTCCTGCGCGGGGTCCTCGTCGGGAGCACGGTCGACGCCGAGGTGGCAAAGGCGCAGCGTCAGCATGCGTCGGTGCCGTTCGAGATCACCGTCGATCGCATCGAGCCCGAATTCCTGTTCTCGTTCCGGTGGCATCCGTTCGCCGTCGAACAGACAGTCGATTACTCGAAGGAGCCGACCACGCTGGTCGAGTTCGTGCTCGAGGAGACACCTGGCGGCGTCATGTTGACCGTAAGCGAGTCGGGATTCGATCGCATCCCGCTCGAGCGTCGTTCCCAGGCATTCACCGCCAACGACGGCGGCTGGTCGATCATGATCAAGCTGATCGAGACGTACCTTGGCCAGGCTTCCTAGCGCGAGAACGAAGCCGGGCCTGGCAGAATCCGCCGCCGTCTTTGCAGCGCTGGGCGACGATACTCGCCTGCGTCTGGTGCTGCGCCTGTCGGGCGAGGGGCCGCTGTCGATTTCGAAGTTGACCGCCGGCTTTCCGATCACCCGGCAGGCCATCACCAAGCATTTACGCGTGATGGAGGATGCTGGTTTGGTGCGCGGCACGTTCCAGGGTCGCGAGAGCGTCTGGCAACTGGACCAGAGGCGGCTCGCCGATGTGCGGCGGCATCTGCAGATGATCTCGTCGCAATGGGATGAGACCCTCGGTCGTTTGAAAGCGTTGGTGGAGCGGTGACGATTGCCGATGGCACCCGACACTGGTGAGATTGGTTTATTGAAGAGCATGGAGACCTCGACCATGAAGCGAAATGAGCCCAGCCGCACAGCCCTCGTTATCGCCCGACAGCGGGCTGCGCATCAGGTGCTCGATCATGGCTCAGTCCTCCATGACCGGTTTGCCATCAAGATTCTGCGCGACGACGAAAAGGACATGCTGCAATTTGCGAACGCGCACCCCTTGGCCGGCATCGGACATCTATTCACCGCCGCACGGAGCCCGATCGCGGAAGATGCGTTGTCAGGAGCTGCCGAAAGAGGGATTCGTCATACGAGAATCGTTGTTCAACCGGATGGCGGCGGGTGTAGGATGCTGCCGAGATTCGGCGGCCAAATCGGAAATGTCGGGTACTATGAATGACTCAGGTAGACTGATCCATACGGTTGCGATAGCTGATCTTATTAATCGTTACCTTGCTGCTTTAGATCAGAAACAATTCGATGTCACAACGATGAGTCAGATTTTTGCAGATGATGCAAGAATAGTGCGGCCCAATCGAGCAGTTACGAAAGGGCCACAGGAAATCGGCGATAGCCATAGCCGCAGCTTAAGCCGCTTCCAAGCTACGCAGCATCTCACCAGCGGCTTCATCGTTACTCTCAAAGATGACGCTTCCGCCGAAATCCGGGCGAACTTGATTGCTATGCACCTTTGGGCCGAGGGCCACGGTGACCCAGACGCCGATCCAAACGATAATTATTTTCTAGCAGGTGGGGTAATAAGCGGGCACGTGACCTTGGGGGCAGGCGGGTGGCGAATTACTGAGCTCACCAATCAGGTGATCTGGAGACGAGGGACCGGCTTCCAACAGATGCTTCAGACGACGTAGGCTCGGCTTCGCTCAACACGTGCGGTTCTGTTACGATTCTAGATCGTACTCATTGCCTGCCACTCAACGTGGGGTATAAAAGCGATCTGCCATCAAGACCGCGATCCGCATCGTTCACCTGGCAGAAGGGTGTGCGCTGCTCGGTTCTGACGCCACCGGGGAATCGAACATGCTGAATCTCCACCTTTGATAGATGAGAAAGGCTGCTGTCAGGATCACTGTGCTCGCCACACCCGCAGAGATGGCGAGCGAAATCCGATGCGAGCCGAGGAGCCAGCGCACGAGCAGAGCTACGCTGGCGCCGGCGACGATGTTGTTGACGCAGGCGACCGTCGTTGCCGTGGTCGTGAGAAACGCGATCCCCCTGCCAAGCTGGAGCGCCGGGATTGATGATCGCCCGGTCGACAGCGCGAGGTCGGGCCCGAAGAACTCGGCTGCTTCCGGGGTCAGCGTCGCGTAATAGTTCCGAATGCGCGCGATCCGACCGAGGCATCCCATGTATTCGCCGCTGACGTCGACGAGCCGAGTGACGGTGAAGAGACCGAGCAAGAACAGCCCTGGCAACACCGACGCGACAAACAGTCCGAAGGCTTCGCGAGACTGCGACACAAATCCGATCGCGACGAGGGCGCTGGACAGTGACAGGATATAGATTGAAGCCCGGGAAGCAGATTCGTTCACTGTCGCAACGGCGGCGGTCTGAAGCGTGAAATGCTCGGTCGTCAATGCTGCGAGAAACGCTGACCGTCGTTCTTTTTCGTCCATGCTGCGCTCCTCAATAGCCCCTGTTCCCGCGTGGCCGGATGGCGATGAGACTCGTTTCCCCTTCGCATTGTCCTATCGTCGGGCCGCCGTCGCCTGACGCAACACGTTTGTCAATTGGCGGACGCGCCGCGCGATTTCGGCGGCGTCCACCGCCGCAATCCCAAAGGGGACCCTCTTTTCCGCGCCGCCGCTCGCTCGCCAACGGTTCGCTCCCAATGTCGTCTCTGCGTGTCGGCGACGACAATACCACGTGGGTTCTCGAGGGATTCACCCGCAAGTACGGTGTGAATTCCGACCGGCGCAGTGCTGGTCCGACCAGACCGATTCATCGCGTGGCGGCGGGCACGTGAAGCCCGGCGGGCGCCCAGACAGAATTGCGACGCGCCCTGACGCACGTGGGCCTGCGAGTCCTTTGAGAGCAGAGGAAGAGACGCGCGCGCACACATAGTCCTAGAGGGGCGCCAGCGGGCGCCTCATCGTGAAGCACTCAGCCACCAGGGAAGACGCCGTGCGCTTCCGTCGACGCGGGGCATGCGAGCGGCGTACGGATCGTGAAAGTCTCGGGCCAGGACTCCGGCATCGGCTTCGATGACAGGGCCTTCCACTTCAACCACGATGCACGACGAAATCGAAGCGCACCTCGAACGCTAACTTGCAGGTGGCGCCCGGCGATGCCAGAATCCGGCGCATGCGGATCCATGCGCAGAAAGGCATGGCCTCATGGCCGCACGTGATGATCGTGTGGGGCCCGGGCTTCGCGACCGCGACCCACCGCCATCACTGCGTTCAGCTGCTCATGACCATGCGCGGCTTACTCCGAGTACGCAACGGGCCGGAGAAACGATGGAGGAGGTGTGGTGCGGCCTGGGTCCGGCCCGACGCCCTCCATGAGATGGACGCGCGAGGCGGCAGTCTGCTGATCGGGTTCATCAGCGCGGAGAGCGAGCTGGGTGTCGCGCTCTGCGAGCACATCGCTAGGCCGATTGTCTGCGTACCTGCACGCGAGGTTGCCCGCTGGCGCACCGAGTTAGGGCAGACTCCGAACGAAACCCGCATCGAGCGCTGGCTGATGAGATTCCTCCTGCGCGGCCGGCGTGACGTGGCGATCCATCCAGGGGTCCTGCGCGTACTGAGCTACCTGCAGGGCTCACCGTCCATGCTGGAGGATGTGTCTCTGAAGAAACTCGCCGGCATTGCCACCCTCTCTCCGTCGCGCTTCATGCATGCCTTCACCGAGTCGGTCGGCGTTCCGATGCGACCCTACATTCTCTGGCTTCGACTCCAGCAGGCTGCCTGTGACTTGGCGAATGGCATCAGCGTCACCACCGCGGCACATCGAGCCGGGTTCTCGGATGCCGCTCACCTGACTCGCACATTTCGTCGCATGCTCGGCGCAACACCGTCGGACCTTGCGTTGTTGAAGAGAGTGACCCTCGGTTTTTCGCTCGATCCCACCGAGTCCCGCGATCGCGTTGTGCGCGAAATCTCCGTCGTCGCCTGACACTACGTGTTCGTCGAAGGTGCTACACAGCGGGCGTAGGGAGCGCCATGAGGCACGTGGTCATTCAACTCCGTCGCCCTGTGGCGGCACCCGGACACGACGCAGAGACTTCCATCGAAATACCCGGGGATTCGAGTGAGCGAGAGAGTCTGGTGCGTCGAAGGCCTCGCCAGCGGCGACAACGCCGGTCCTCCTGGTCGCTGTCACTGATCCACCCACCGTGCGAACCTCCTTGAATCCGTGTCAGCGCGAGAAATCCTGCCAGTGTTCGCGCAGCGCCTGGTTGAAGGCGGCCCAGCGCTCCTCAGGGAAAAAGATCCGGGCGCCCTCGAACTCGAGACGCCGTCGCGTTCCGGGGATCGTCTCGGCCAGCCACTTCGACCATCGGACATCGAAATACACATCGTCGGTTCCCCACACGATGAGCGTCGGTACGGTCAGAGTCTTCAGCTGTGCCTCGATGGCGCGTGTGTGCGTGTTGTCGAAGGCTGCCAGAAATCGCTGGAAGTCTCGGGTACGCTGCTCGGTCGTGACGAGCGGCCGCAGGTAGGTTTCGATGCTCTCGTCGGTGACCTGTTCCGGGTGTTCGTATGCAGGTCCGAGGGCCTGCGCGGATCGGTAGACGTCCTTGTTCGATAGCATCGCTTCGAGCGCCCTGGGCAGACCGCCGCTGGCCGCCATGGCGAGAAACGGCTTGAATGCTTCCGGTGGCCAATTGTCGTGAACGTCGCAGTCGGTCAGCGTCAGGCTGCGAACGCGTTGCGGGTTCAGCGCTGCCAGGATCTGCGCGATGCCGCCTCCGCTGTCATTCCCGACCAGATCCACCTGCTCCACGTTCAACGCATCCAGAAACTGCTCGAGCATCTTTGCGTTGGCCGTGACCGACACGTCCTGATCGGCCGCGATCTCCGTGTCGCCGTGCGTCAGCAAGTCAACCGCGATGCAGCGGCGGATATCCGAGAGGCGCGCCAGCTGGTGTCGCCAGAGGTGCTTGTTCAACAGCACGCCGTGCACGAACAGCGCAACTGGTCCGGAGCCCTGCTCGATGTAGGCAATGCGGCCCGACGGTGTCCGAACGGTTTGGGTGTTCGTTGATAGAACGCTCATCGTCATCGCTCAAGCCCTCTCTGATGCGTCGCAGCCAGCCGTCCCCTCGCGCAGCTTCTGAGCGCATTCATCACAACAGACCTCGACGGCCTTGCCGCCAATCGTGACCTTGATCGAGTTCGCGTCCAACGCGCAGTCACATGCCGCACAGGTGCGTTCCTTCATGATGTCCTCCGCTGATTACGTTCACGCTCGAACGTGCGCAGTACAGCACGCGCGCCCGAACCGTCGCTTCCAAGATCTTTAGTGACGGAACGAGACTAGCGGTGAAGGGCGGCGAGCCTGAACGCCGAAGGCGAGCGGCCGTAGGCCTGCTTGAAGGCGGTGCTGAAGTGACTGTGACTGTAGAAGCCGAGATCGAGGCTCAACGAGGTGAGGTCGTCGTACTCCGAGAGTAGATCCAGCGATCGTGCCAGTCGGAGCTGCATCTGGTACCGATACAGCGGCACGCCCTCGACGTGCTGAAACACCTGGGTGAGGTACACGGGTGAATGACCGACTTCGGCGGCGACCTCGGCCAATGCCCAGCGGCGAGTCAGATCGCTCGCCAATACCATCTTTGGCTTTGAACTTCATGTCTGCGTCCTCGGATCGCCCTGCAGCGAGGCCAACCGTGCTGAGAGGTACCCCTTTTCCGCCTTGTCGGTGGTCAGACCGATGGCAACGGTCAGCGCTTGCGCGGCGGAGGCCGTGTCGCCAGCGAGAGACAAGAGATGGCCCCGCGCGGCCCAGTACGGCTGGTAGGCGAACATTCGCTTGTCACTTTCGAGCGGCGCCAGATCGGCAAGCGCCGCGTGTGGACCATCAAGCTCGGCGCGTGCGACGGCTCGGTTGAGGATGACAACCGGCGAGCCCGTGAGCGCGAACAGATGGTCGTAGAGTGCGACCACCGCCGCCCAGTTGGCGACGCCGGTCAGACGGCGAGCGACATGGGCGGACTGAATCGCGGCCTCAATCTGGTAGCGGCCGCTCGGGCCCGCCGCGTTGGCCTGATTCAGATGGTGCTCAGCGCGTGCGATCAGCGGGCGCTCCCAGAGATTCGTGTCTTGCCGTTCGAGCGGCACAAAGGTACCTGCGGCATCGTAGCGGGTCGCGCGACGAGCGGTGGTGTAGAGCATCAACGCCAGCAGGCCCTTCGCCTCGGGCTCGTCCGGGAGCAGCGAGACGGTCAACTCGCCCAGCCAGATCGCCTCGTCGGCCAGCTCAGAGATGCCGTCGCCGCTCACCTCGTTCCAGCCCTTGGTGTAGGCCGCGTAAATCGCGTCCAGAACAGCGGCGAGGCGCTCCGGAAGCTCCTCCTGATCGGGCACGCGAAAGGGAATACCCGCGTCGCGGATACGGGTCTTGGCGCGAACGAGCCGCTGCCCCATCGTCGCAGGGGAAACGAGGAACGCCGAGGCGATGTCCTCGGCGGTCAGGCCGAGGATGGTCTGCAGGATCAGCGGCGTGCGCATGGCCGGGTCGATCGCCGGATGCGCGCAGGCGAACATCAGGGCAAGTCGTCGGTCGGGGATTGCGTCGCGCTGGTCTGCCATCGCTTCGATCTCGTTGACGATCAGCTTCACCTGCTCCTCAGCCGCCGTGCGGACCTGCCGCCTGCGGATGACGTCGGTCTGCCGCCGGCGCGCCGCCGTCAGGAGCCAGGCGTCCGGGTTGCCCGGTACGCCGTCCGCCGGCCACGTGCGCAGAGCCGCCGCGAACGCGTCGCCGAGGGCGTCCTCGGCGCCAGCGACGTCGTGCGTGCGGCCGGCGAGCAAGGCGATCAGGCGGCCGTAGCTCTCACGCGCCACGCGCTCGGCGGCACGGTGGGCGTCGTCCAGCGCCATCAGCCTTTCACGCCCGTCGTCGGATCGACGACCGGCCGGATCTCGATCGATCCGTATCTGCTCGATGGGCAGCGCTTGGCCCAGACGATGGCCTCGTCGAGGCTTGGGGCCTCCACGAAGAAGTAGCCGGCGAACTGCTCTTTCGTGTCGGCGTAGGGGCCGTCGAGCACCTCGGTCTTGCCGTCGTGTTGGCGAACCGTCGTCGCCGCCGAACTCGGCTGCAACCGCAGTCCCGTAGAGGCGCCTTCAGCCTTGGCGAGCGCCTGATTGAAAGCGCCGTAATCTGCCCAGAGCTCCTTCTGCGGAGCCGCGGCGAGCGCGGCCTCGTCGTGGTGAATCAGCATCATGAACCGCATGTTGTTCGCTCCTCATGGAAACATTGCGTTACCTGTACGCTTGGCGGGGGAGCCTCGAGGATTTCGACCGGACCGCCCCTGTCGAATGGCTTTTCCCTCATGCGTCATTTGTATGACAAGGAGGAAAACCATGAAGGCAACGACGAAATCAATCTGGTACGGGATAACGACGGGGATGGTCGTGTTTGCGATGTTCAGCGGAGGCATTGCCGAGCTTGCGCACCGGCCGGAAACGATCGACGGCATGAAGCAGCTCGGTTACCCGGTGTATTTCGTGATGATCCTCGGCTTTTGGAAGCTGCTCGGCTCACTGGCGCTCGTTATTCCTGGAGTCCCGAGAGTCAAGGAGTGGGCCTACGCCGGCATTTTCTTCAACATGACTGGCGCTGCGGTCTCTCACCTCGTGTGCCAGGATGCCGCATGGCACGTCGTCGTGACCATCGGCCTGGCGGCTCTGGCCGTTGCCTCCTGGGCACTTCGACCGGAGAGCCGGACGCTCGGCCATCATCGACAGGCATATCCTGAACCTGAGCGCGCCGATCTTCCGAGCGCTGCCGCGGCCTAGGCGTCCATGACGGGGTTGAAAGAGAAGCGCGCCGCAAGGTCAGATATCAGCCGCCGCGTCAACGCAAGCGACAGGCAGGATCTCGGCGAGCGGGGCCTTGTAAATCAATTCGATGACAAACGCGAAGACCTCGAGATCATGCTGTCCCTTCCGCCACCACGAACGTGACATCGTCATCGAACTGGCTGCCGTATCTCCAGCGCGTCAGTTCGCCGAGTGCCGCGTCCGCGAACCGATCCGCCGTAGTGACCTCGAAGTTCGAGAGCCAGCGCTCGACTCGCTCGCCGTCGAAGAACTCGCCGGCGCGATTCCGCGCTTCCAGCACGCCATCGGAATAGAGCAGGAGCCGGTCGCCGGCGGCGAACCGATTGACGTGCGCGTTCGCGTACTCGGCAGCGGGCAGGACGCCCAGCATCAACCCATGCTCGCGTTCGACGTGCGCGCCGGGTTCGCCGCGACGTTTGACGAGGGGCGGCGGATGGCCCGCATTGGCCAGCGTCACGCGCCGGGCGTCCGTGTCGACGACGGCGTACACCGCCGTCACGTACGAGCCGTTGAGCTGGCCACACAGGATCTGGTTCATTGCCGTCAGCACCGCTGCGGGATCGCGCGCGCTCCCGGCCTGCAGCGAAAACGCGAGCTTGGCCATGGACGCGACGAGCGCCGCCGGAATGCCGTGGCCCATCACGTCGGCGACCAGGATGCCGACGCAGGACGGTCCGATCTCGACGAAATCGTAGATGTCGCCGGCGACTGCCGCCGCCGGCACGTAGCGGACCGCCACGTCCAGCCTGAGCGGCTTCGGGACCCGCCGAGGCAGCAGCGAAAGCTGGACCTCTCTCGCGGTTTCCAACTCGCGCTGGACGCCGACGAATTCCGCCTCGGCGCGGAATACGGACCGGCCGACGGCATAGCCCAGGCAGAGGACGAACACCAGCACGCCAATCGGCTCGACGTTCACGCCGCGCAGCGCGATCTCGCCGAGGTTTTCGTTGACAACGAACAGAACGAACACCAGGCCGCCGACCATTACGATCGGATCGGTCAGCGGCGTGCGCATGCCTCGGCGAACGGTCAGATAGACGATGTTCACGAGGCCGACATTGAGCGCCGTCAACACGACCCCGGAATTGGCGGCGATCACGGACGCCGGCCTGCCAGAGATGAGATCGCTCGCGATGCCGATCACGGCAAACGCGCTGACCCCCGCCACGAGCCACCAGGTCGACCGCAGCCAGCCGGCGCCGATCAGGCTTGCCGCGAAGATCGTAATGGGCACGTTGATGGTGTACGTGACAATCGCGCCGAACGTCCGCCACTGGAGCAGCGTGCCTCCGAGGGTGGCACGAACGGCCGGCTGACCGGCCAGCAGCCGCGCGCCGTACATCGCACACCAGAGGCCGAACGTCACGAGAGTCATCGAGCTGCGTCGAAGCCGCAGCGTGGCCGCGGCGGTCGATACGCATCCAAGCGCGAGCAGCGTGATCCCGATGGCGATGGCTGCAAGCTCGGGACGGCTCATAGCGGAGAGTATGAGGCTGGCTTCGGTGAACTGTTTCGCTTTTTGGTTGGATTGCCGGGTAGGAGACCTGCGACTATGGCCTGGCGCGCTTGCCTGCAATGTCCTCAGAGCGATCGTCTCATTCAGGGCTCGGCCTCGGCATCGAGCCAAGGCAAAAAGGTGCCAACCCTCTCATTTGGCCTCCGCGTCACAGCTGCGGAGCACCGTTCACGGCACATACACCTGACGCATGTACGGTCGCTGGATCACGACTGCGACCACGCGCTCGGTTCCGTCGAACACGTCCGCCAGCTCACCCGTTGCTTTCAGACCCATTTCCGTCACGGCATTCACGTTCATCGGATCGCTGCGAACGATGTTGATCACCTGGTCTTCCTGGTACACACGGACGATTGACGTGTCCTGAGCCGCGTAAAGGGGCAGGTTCGGCGTGTCGGCTGTCACCCACATGACCGCGCCACCCTGGCGGTACGCAAGGGACAAATGGACCTCTCCGCTTTCCGCGACTGCTGAGAAGGTCTCGCGGACGCGCGTTTCGCCTCGTGTTTCTTTCGTGAAGGTCTGCGACCGGGTGATGCGCGCCAGCTTGGCGTCGCGATATTTGCCGGGAATTCCTGCCGGATCTTCCGTGTACGACAGCCAGTGAACGTGTGCGAGCACGCCGGTCGTCCGATTCCGGGCCTGCGAGATGAACGGCAAATAACTGAGCTGCGTCATACCATCCGGCGTGCCGGTATGGCTCCTGACCGCAAACACTTCATGGAACGGGAGCAGCAGGTTTGCGTCCGTGAGCGACTTGCCGCGCAAATCATCGCCGGTGTACGGAGCGAGCTCCCACCCTGCCGGAAGGCGACGCTGGAGCGCTGCCGCATTCGCCGTGAGCGCGACTAATGTTCGTGCGGCGGCAATTCCGTCTGAGTACCTCCACGAGCCCTCCGTCATGTTCCTTGCTCCTCATTGGGACGGTTCACTGGTGCCGGGACGCGCGGACTCCCATCGCACGACTTTCAAATCCAGGACGAAGATGGCGTACAGCACCGGAACGACGAAGAGCGTCACGGCCGTCGCGAAGGTGAGTCCGCCGATCTGCGCGTAGCACAAGGCTTCCCAGAGGGGTCCGCCGTGGAGCGCCAGCGGGAAAAGCGCCAGCACCGTCGCCCCAACCGTGATTAGTACGGGCCGGATTCGAAGGATCCCTGCTTCGATGAGCGCGTCCGTGAGCGTCGCTCCGTGGACATGCTGTTCTTCGATGAAATCGAACAACACGATGACGTGGCTGACGATCACTCCAATCAAGCTCGTGATGCCAAGAATCGCCAGGAACCCCATTGGCTTTCCGGTGATCCACAGGCTCCCCAGCGCGCCGACGGCTCCGAACGGAATTCCCGCAAAGACGATGAACGGTTTGATCGCGTGTTTGAACTGAAACACGAGTGCCAGGTAGATCGTCAGCACCGACGCGAGCACTACGGTCAGCGACTGGACCTGTCCGCGGCGTTGCTCCTTGAGCTCGCCGACGATCTCGAATCGATACCCGGCCGGGAGCTCGCGCTCGAACTGCTGCAGGCTGGACATCAGGGGGTCGGTGATCTCGGCTGCCAAATGCCCCGGTGCCGGCAGGGCGGAGACCGTAATCGCGCGGTACTGGTTCACGCGGTGAATGACTGCAATCTCCGGTGTGTAGGTCAGCGTCGCGATCTGGCTCAACATCAACCTGGTCGGCGACTGTCCCGCATAGACATACAACTGGTCGAGCGCGGTGACGCTCTCGTATGGGCGGTGCTCCATCAACTGCACGATTGGAATGTTCTTGCGGCCTTCGCGGAGCGTTCCGATCGGTGTGCCGTTGAGCGCGGAATAAGTCGCGCGGGTGATATCGCGACTCGAGATTCCCATCACGCCCGCGCGGCCCTGATCGACTTCGAGACGCGTTCGGATGGCGTCATTTCCCCAGTCGTCGCGCACGTTGAGCGCCCACCGCGATCGTTCGAAGATCGTTTTCAGCCGTTCGGCTTCTGCCCGAAGCGTCCGCGGGTCGTCGCCGAGAACGCGCATCGACACGGGGATGATGGTCGGCGGGCCGGTCTCGACCGTGCGGACGTCGATCCGGGCACCGGCCACTCTGGCCGAGAGCGCGGTCTGAAGCGGACCGACCAGACGATTCGTGTCCTGACTTTCTTTGAACTGAAGCAAGAGCTGGGCGTAATTCGGGGCCGGCGGCTCAGGTCGAACCGAGAACCAGAATCGTGGCCCGCCGGCGCCGACAAAGGACGTGATCGAGGCCAGCAGCGACGGACGGTCAGCGCCACCGGCGCGGCCTCGATCGTACTGTGCCACGACGTCGAGGATGACGTCTTCGGCATCGCGCGACGCGCGTTGCGTTTCAGAGAGCGGCGCGTCTTCTGGAAGACGAATATCCACGTACGAGAGGTAGAAATCGTCTCTCGGAAAGAATTGCCGCGACAGATGACTCGCAAAGAACCCGCCGGCGGCCAGTACGATGGACGACACGGCAAGGACCTTCCAGCGGTGTTCAATCGCAAATCCGACGGCGCGGCTGTACCACTTGCCGAACCCGGCGTCATGTGATCCCTGAGTCAATCGATCTGGAGTCGGTTTCACCAGGTGATAGGCCAGCAGCGGCAGGAATGTCATTGACACGATCCGCGATGCGACCAGCGAGCATGCAATCGTGATCGGAAGGCTGTAGATGAATCGTCCGACGTCGCCTTTCAGCAGCAGGAACGGCAAATAGGCGGCAATGTTGGTGATCGTGGCGTAGAGGATCGCCTTCGATAGTTTGTCGGGGCCGAGCCAGGCGGCTACGGTGCGCGGTCTGCCGTGCGCCAGTTCTCGTTTGACCGCGTCGCCGGCGACCACAGGGTCGTCGACCAACAGACCGAGAGCAATGATCAGCGAGGCAATCGACATCTGCTGGATGTCGAGGCCAAGCAGGTGCATGAACCCGAAGGTCATCGCGAGCGTCACCGGGATGCAGAGCGCCATCAGAAGGGCCGACCGCCATTCCCAGAACCCCACCAGCGACACCGCCACGACCAGGCCCACCGCTTCCAACAAGCTTCGATTGAAGAGGTCGACTTTCTCCCGTACCTGCCGCTGTTGATCGGACGTCGTGCCGACAATCAGATCAGCCGGAAGCGAGCGCCGAACTTCCTCCACGCGAGCCGCGACGGCTGTCCCGAAGGCGTCGATCTGCTGGCCCTTCTTCATCTCTGTGGACAGCGTGATCGCGCGCCCTCGCTGCCATCGGCCGCCATCGCCGCGATGGGTGTAATACGACAGAAATCGCGCCGGGTGCTGGTAACCACGATGCGCGCTGCCAAGATCGCGAAGGTAGAGTGGCGTTCCGTTGGCCGCCTGCGCGAACACGACCGTGTCGAGATCCGCAAGCGTCCGGAATTCTCCGGTCTGTTCGAGCGCGAGATCGCGGCCGCCCGCGTTCACCGTGCCCGCCGGGAACGTCGTATTCCGGCTCTGCAGTACGCCTGAAATGGCAGCTGGCACGATGCCCAGCGCGGCGATCCGATCCTGCGAGTACCGTGCCTCGATCTGCTCCTCGAGCACGCCGACGCGCGTGACCCGCGCCGCTTCCGGAGCGAGCTTGATCGCCTTCTCGATGCGATCCGTGAAGTCATCGAGCTCACGGTACGAGTACTTCGGTCCGGGCCGCCGTCGAAGCGCGTCCTCGATCCGTGCACCAGGTTCGATGACGATGGGATCCCACACGTCGGGGTGGAGATCCGCGCGCTGCGGGAGTTCCTCCCAGACGCGCTGGACCGCGCGAGACCAATTACGTGGCTGCTCGGATGTGGTCAGGCGGACGATCGACGAACTTCGACCGTCGACGATCTCGGGATCGCTCCCGAATCCTTCCTGCTGGAGGCGCCGGCCCAACAGGACCGCAGCCTCGTGAAGAAACGACGGATCGATTCCCGTCGAGCACATCACGACGTCGACCGAGGAGGCGCGCGGCGTCAGCGTCTCGGCGATCTCTCTCGCCAACAACCGGAGCTGAGTATCGCTGGCCGGCGGGCTCGCGACGGTCAGCATCAGCGCCGCGGTCTCGCCGAATTCCTTGATGAACTGAATCGGACCGGCGCCCTCAGGTAGATCGGTCACTCCATCGAGCTTGACCTTGATGTCGTCGAATTCCTTGCCGGTATCCGTCGCCAGTTGCTCATCGACTTCGGCGTACACGACCGAGAGTCCAGACCGCGATGTCGACGTAATCTCGGAAACGCGGATGTTCTGGGCGACGCGCTCTTCGATCTTCCGCGTCACGAGCTGCTCGACACGCTCGGCGCTCTGCCCCGGCCATGGCGTGACGACGGCGACCTGGCGAACCGGTATGTCCGGGTCTTTTCGTTTGGGCATCGCACCGTAGGCCCAGATGCCCCATCCAATCACACCAACCAGAACCACCCACGAGACGTGGCGATCTTCGACGAAAAAACGCGCGATGCTGAAACGATGGCCCTGCGTTTCGACGTCGTTGTTCACGTGAATCCTTCGAGGGCGCAGCCCGGTTACTGAACTTCCTTCACCGCGTCGCCCGGGCGCAGCAGGTTTGCTCCAGATACCACGATTCGTTGACCGGCGGTCAGGCCGTCCAGAACGGCGACCTGGTTCCCAACCAGGGCGCCGGGATTGATGGGTAGGGCTCGCGCCCTGAGGGTGCCGCCGGTCAGCTCCGTCGTGTACACGACGTACCTGTCGGCGACCGCATCGTGGACGAGAGCATCAACCGGGATCTGCAGCGGTCGACGGGCTGACGCGTCGCTTCCGGCGGCGTGAATCGATGCGATCATCCCCGAGCGCAGTTTCAGGTCGGGGTTCACGATCGACACCACCACCTCGAACGACCGCGCCCGCGGATCTGCGGCAGGCGCAATTGACAGAATGCGACCGTCAAAACGCTCACCGGGAAACGCGTCGACGGTCAGCGGCACCGGCTGCCCGGTGTGAAACGCGCGGAGGGCGGTGTCAGGAATGTTGAAGCGCGCTTTTACAAGGTGGAGGTCCGCAACGACGAACGCCGGCGTAGCGGCGGTCGCAAAGGTACCGACTTCGACGCGCCGCTCGAGCAGAATGCCGTTCAGCGGCGCACGCAAGTCCGTATCTCCGACGGCGAGCTGCGCCTCACGCAGTTGTCCGCCGGCCGAGATGGAACGCTCGCGCGTCGCGGCGATGGCGGCTTTCGCGGCCTCGAGTTTCGCCCGCGCCACATCGAGTCGTGCCTTGCTGTCGTCGTAGGTCGGCTTGGTGATGCTTTCCTGCTGCCAGAGCGTCGAGACACGTTCGAAGTCCAATTCCGCTTGCGCGAGCGCAGCCTCCGCTTCGGATGCCTGGGCTCGCGCGGCGTTCACGCTCGCGTTCGCTTCGTCGCGCGCCCCGCGCGCCTTTTCCTCAATCGCCTGGTAGTCGGCGGCGCGGATACGAGCGAGCACGGCGCCGGCGCTGATTTGAGCGCCGGGTTCCAAAGGGCGGAAACGTCCGTCCGCGGCTCGCGCCTGGTCGAGCGACACAACGTAGCCGGATACCCGGAACGCAACGTCCACCTGCGCGTCCGGCGCGATGATCGCGGAATAGGTCGTCGGCTCCGCAACACTCGACACTTCAACGACCGCCATCCGGACCGCCTTCTGCGCGACGCCATCGCCGCTCATGGACGCGTCGCTACGCGCGCAACCGTTGACGAACGGCAGAGCCCCTAGGATGACCATCGCCGCCGGGTTGAAGCTGTGGCTCATCGATCGTTTCCTACGGCCCTGTCGAAATCGGCCTGCGCCGACGCCAGATTCATCAACGCTTGAACAAGGTGATGATCGGCGTCAGCGAGGGTGGATTGGACTTTGAGGACATCGCTCAACAGTCCTGCGCGCTGAGCGAACCGATTGCGCACAACGCGCAACGATTCCGCACCCGTCGCTTGCAACGCCTTCGCGACTTCCAGTTCCTGTTGTGCCTCGAGCACCCGCCGGTACTGATGCGCGACGTCGATCCGAATCTGCGCTTCGGCCTCTCGCAAGTCGAGTGTGGCTTGCTGCTCCGTGTCCCGCCCGGCCTCGATCTCCTGACGCTTTCGTCCCCAGTCGAAGACATCCCACGTCACTTGGATTCCGACGCTCGAAATGTTGTTCGGCAGCACGCTGCTGAAGTTCGCAGTCTTGAACCCGGTCAGAGACAAGCTGACGTCTGGGACGCGCTCGGCGCTCTTGATTCGGCGTTCGAGCTCGGTCTTCCGCACCTTGAGTCTGGCCGAGCGAATTTCGGGCCGCGACTCGAGCGCCATCGCACATGCGTCTGACAAGGACACTTGCTCGACGTTGGTGACGCTCGCGGGATCGACGTCGAAGGGTGCGTCGACGTCTCGACCCATGAGCCGGTTGAGTTGCTGCTTCTGGCTCTGAATCGGATCGTCCAGCTTCAACAGCTCGTATTTCGCCTGCGCGAGCTGTGCGCCGGCGCCGAGAAGATCCGCTTCGAGCGCGACCCGCTGCGAGACGTTCTGGCGCGTCTCGCGATTCAGCTGCTCGAGAAACGAAATTGTCGATTGCAACCGCTGCCTGGCGCTCTCCGCCTGAACGATCCCGTAGTAAAGACGCCGCACCTCATTGGTCGTCGCCTGCCGCGTCGCGCGGATCTGTTCGGACGCGACCTCCACGCCCACCCCCGCTAGATCGATCCCCAACCCGATACGATGCTGTTGCGTCAATGGCTGCGCAACACTCCCGAAGAAGATCAAACCCGGTTGGAGGGGGCTTTCGAGCGTCGTCGTGGTTCCGGGTATGGGGCCGACGCCGGGATAGACGCCAAGGGCGCCGCGCTCGAACGTCACGCCGCCCAGCGTAATCGGCTGTGATACAAGAGTTGTGACCGAGAAGACTGGCAGACGCTGAGTACGAGCGATTCGAAGATCTTCAACGGCCTTTTCACGTTGAAGTTCCGCGCTCCGGATTGCCCTGTTGTTGTCAGCAGCAGTCGCGACCGCATCGGACAACGCAATCACCTGGCCGTTGAGCGCCGCCGGCATCAACAGAATCGACAGAGCGACCCACGGCGTTGTCACTGGCATTGCGGCCCAACTACGAGTCAATCGAAACAACTTCAACCCGCATCTCGACTCTACTTGTCTGATTCGAACTCGTCTTGAACGAACTGGCTGCTGGTTGATCAGGAAACATCGCGTCACGGGCCGCTAGAGAGACGCGCCGCGGTCGTGGAACAGGAATACCGATCCGGATGGACCATCGGGACCGATAGAAGAGGCGGCGATCGTACCGCTCCCGGGCTGCCCTCGTCTGCACGATCTGACTGGTCCGACGGATGGATTCGTCGTCAATGCGCATCAAAACAACCAGGCGCCTCTGGCCATGAATGCCGCCACGAAGACGATGGCGATAACGAGGGCGATCTCGAGTGAGTTGATCCTGCTGAACACATCATTCGAGAATTTCGGCACAGGTCTTCCCTGCCTGCGGGCCGATCGCACCTGGATAAACGTGGTCATGGGCCGGAGCTCGATTGCGAACACGATCGCGAAGAGGGCGAGCTTGGTCCAAAAGAGGCCGTTGTACCAATAGAAGCTCGGAGTCTTGCCACCCCACCAGACGCGTGCCAGCCCCGAGGCGATCCAGAGCATTGCCGCGATGCCCCAGGCGTTGTCGGCAGCCAACAATTGCCTCCACGCCGCCTCGTCCATGGGTCGCGCCAGCGCGCGGCCGCGCATGCCGAGCGATCCGAGCCCGAGCGCGAGCGTCAGAACGTGGATTGCCGAAAGCAGGGCACTCACGACCATTGGGCCTCCGTGCGAGTCGAGTCACTGCCGCTTGCGACGATCAGATTCGATTCTTCCGGTCGTCGGACCTGATCGCCGCCTCGATTGCGGCCGCGAGCCTCTCCATCCCGCGTCGAATCGCGTCCGGCCGCGTGGACGCGAAGCCCAACAGCAGACCCTTGAGTGTCGGCTGACCAGCGAAAAATGTACTGAGTGGGGACACCTCGATGTCTCTTTCGCGCGCCTCCAGGCAGACGCGATCCTCGTCGACGCCGAGCAGGTCGGCCACGGCATGCAAGCCGGTTTGCGCTCTTTGCAGCCGGAGGACGCCGGCACACAACTCGTCAGCCGCATCCATCAACGCTTCGAGTCGCTCGCGATAGATTCCGCGCATACGGCGGATGTGACGCGCATAGTGCCCGCCCGCGATGAACTCGGTGAGCGCCATCTGCTCGAGTAATGGCGGATGGACGTCCGCGGCGCGGCGAGCGGCCCGAAACTTGGCCCGCAGGTCAGACGGCACGATGAGAAAGCCGAGGCGCAGCGCCGGAAACATCGACTTGGCGAATGTGCTCATGTAAATGACACGGCCGTCCGAATCGAGCCCGTGGAGTGATTGAAGGGGTCGGGTGCCGTAACGGAACTCCCCGTCATAGTCGTCCTCTACGATCCACGCACCGGCGTCGCGCGCCCACTTCAAGAGCTTCAGGCGGCGCGAGAGACTCATGGGGACTCCCAGAGGGAACTGGTGCGACGGCGTGACGTACGCGAGTCGGGCGTCCGCCGAGCGCTGCACCGCCGCCTCAACGTCAAGCCCCTGATCATCCACGCGGACTGGCACAATCCGCGCACCCGCTGCGATGAGCGCACTGCGAGCGCCGTTGTAGCCAGGTTCCTCGAGCCATACGCGATCACCGTGGTCGAGCAAGAACGTCGCGAGCATTTGCAAACCGCGCTGAGCGCCGGCAACCACGAAGACCTGCTCCGCATCGCACCGCGTGCCACGTGCACTCTCGACGAGTTCAGCAATCGCCTGGCGCAAGGCACCGAAGCCTGCGGTGTCGCCGTAATCCAACTGCCCGACCGTCATCGATCGCAACTGGCGATCCACCAGGCGCGACCAGAGATGAAACGGAAACAGGTCGAGCGCAGGGGCACCCAGGCGAAACGGCCTCGGAGGCCCCGTCAGCCGTCGTGCGGGCCCCGGCGTCTCGACCAATGCGGCGCCCCGGTGCGACAACTCCGGATGTCTCGTCCGCGTCGGCCGGGGCACCAATACTCGGCGCGGAAGGGCATCGGGTAGCTCGGAGGCAATGAACGTCCCGGAACCGTGCCGGGCCGTGAGATAGCCCTCGGCAAGCAACTGCTCGTACGCCAGCAGCGTTGTCGTTCGCGAAACGTTCAAGTCGTGAGCGAGCGCCCGCGATGAAGGGAGTCGCGCCCCGGGGGTCAACACGCCGTCGAGAATGGCACGACGTATTCCGACATAGACTTGCTGCTGCAGGCCAGCACCCGGGCGATTGTCGATCGAGATCAGAAGGTCAGAAGGCGCACTCCCACAGCGGCCTGTTCTCTTGAGCGCCACGAGTCCTGCCGCATCACTCACGACGGAGTCCCCGGGTCGCGCGAGATCATGGATCGATCACGTGGCCAGTTCACCACTCCTGCGACGGGCATGACAATCGAAGGATACTTACCGTGTCCTGGGGTGTGGAGTGCCACTTCGCGACAGGTCGCTGTGACCAATCTGGAGCACGGCGACAGAATGGATCCGCACTGATGCGCGGTGATGTCATCAGCGGTCCTGCCGCTTCACCGCCTTCGATGACGGCTCCCAAATGAGGCGGTTGACTTCCAGCCCGATCGGCCGCGGCGCCAGCTCGCCGGCCAGGGCCAGGACCTTTGTCATCAGGCCGGGGACCACCTCGCGCGCTTCCTGCTGCATCCCGTTGTAGCCGGCCTTTGCCACGGCCGCGGCACTCATCTTCGCCACTCGCTTGTACGGAACATCGACATTGGCACCGGCACCGTCATCGAACGCCGTTTCGGTCGGCCCCGGCGCGAGCACGGTTACGCTGACGCCGGTGCCGCGGAGCTCTCGTGCGAGTCCTCTCGAAAACGACAAGACGTAGGCCTTCGTGGCGTAGTAGACGGCCATGCGCGGACCGCCCGGCTGATATGCGACGACGGACGCGACGTTGAGAATGCGCCCCCAGTGACGCTGTTGCATGCCGGGCAGGACGAGGCGTGTGAGCGTCGTCAATGCGGCCGTGTTGAGTTGCACCATGCGATCCAGGGCGAACGGATCCTGCTCTTCGACTTTGCCGTACATGCCAACACCGGCGTTGTTGATGAGGACGTCAATCGAGACGCCGGCGGCCGCGAGTCCGTTCCATAGCTCGAACGCGGTTCGCGGTTCACCCAGGTTGCATGTCTCGCATCGAACGGCGATCGGAAATCGCGCCACAAGGTCAGCGCCGACGCGTTGCAGCCGGTTGCGATCGCGTCCGACGATCACGAGGTCGTGTTGATCGGCCGCCAGTAAGCGCGTCAGCTCGAGGCCGATCCCACTTGATGCGCCGGTCACCAGTGCGGTTCGATGTGTTGGCCTCTCGGCGATTACCGACATTTCACCCTCCGTCGCGCCGTCGCCCGCCGATGGACACTCGCGTGCGATTGATGGTAGCCGCCCGCGCCGCTCTCGGTCTTGAACGAATTGGCTGAGGCGACATGGGTACGGTGTTGCTCGCCGCAACCACACCCTGCGATTTGCTGAATGGGTTCGACAGGAGTATTTGTAGCTCAGCAGAGCACGCCGGTCCCGGAGCGACACTCGTTATCGGGTTTATCGACGCTGACGGCGACGCCTCGAGTTGGATGGGCCTATTTCACGCTCCAGGCCCAGACGATGAAGAGGGCCTGCATCGGCACGCGCAGCCACAACGACGTCGCGCGGCGACCCCGCAACCGCACGCCGCGGCGGGCTGCGCTGATGTTCGCTGGAAGCATCCCGACCATCAGCACGATCAGGCCGCAGGCCGCCCAGAAGGTTGTCGCCGGAATCAGCAGGCCAACGGCGCCCGCGAACTCGGCGACCCCAGTGGCTGACACCAGCACGTCGGGTCGCGGCAGTCCGGGCGGCACCATCGCGATCAAGTCCTTTTTCATCGGTGTGAAATGCGCCAGTGCCGTGAACACGAACATCGTGGCGAGCGCGAGGCGGGCGCTCACGAGCCACGAGCCGAAGGCACTCACACCCGCGAATCCAAGCGCCCTGTAGGAGACGAGTGACGCGAACACAACGATCACAACCACCATGTTGGCTCCAGGCGTTTAGTCATTTTCGCGATGGTATTGGCCGCACGCACTCGCGATCATGAACGAACTGGCTGGAATGTTCAGCGGCCGTCTCGGTGGATGCTTGTCACGAGGTCCACGGCTCGACAGTTATCGGACGGCTTGATCCGCTCTCTCAGGCGCCGGATGCAACGAAGATCCGGGTTCCGCGACTAAAATCGACCTACAGCGGTTGCAGCCGTACCTGCCGGGCGCTCCCGGGAGCGAGCGGGCGCAACCGGTGAAGATCCAGAGTCATGCTGATCGGTGCGCGGCGCGACGAGTCGTCTGGCGCTTCGTTGTGGCCAGCGGCGCTGTTCGTGTGGGGACCCGGAAGTCGCTCGTCTTCGCACACGCACCACTCGGTTCAGTTGATTGTCGCCCTTCGGGGCCGGCTAAGAGCACGTCCTCGGCGCGGAATTCCGTGGCGTCAATGTTCCGGGGTGTTCGTCCCACCCGGCGCCGCGCACGAGGTCGACGCTCGCGGCGTTTCCGTCCTGATTGGATTCATGGATGCCGAGAGCGAGCTGGCCCTCCCGCTCGTTCACCGATTCGGGTCGAAGATGGTCGCTGTGTCCGGCGCCGTCGTCGCGCGATGGCGGCATGCACTCGGCGGCCCGGATGCGCTCGATGCGAGGCGGGTTGAGGTCTGGGTTCGTTCCGAACTGCTGAATGAGAGTTGTCCGAGGCGCATTCATCCCCGCGTGCGACGCGTGCTCCGGTACGTGCGTCAACGAGGGCTCGAGCAGGGCCGCGCGTCGCTGCCGCGGCTCGCAGCGATCGCACAGCTGTCGCCGTCCCGCTTGATGCATGTCTTCACCGAGTCCATGGGCATTCCGCTGCGGCCCTACCTGTTGTGGCTGCGCGTGCAAGCTGCCGCTGGAGCGCTCGTCTCCGGTCACACGGTGACCGAGGCGGCGCATCTCGCCGGTTTCGCCGACGCTTCCCACATGGCGCGGACTTTCCGCCAGACCCTTGGCGCTACGCCGCGCGAATTGATCCGCCGCGCGACCGCCGCTCACGAGCTGCGGTTGACCTCTGCACAAGGCAGCCAATCGGTTGGTGACGCGGCCTCCCAGCGGCCGCCCCGGTGATAGGCCTCTACGGCGGCGGACGCACGGCGACACGACTATCTGGCTGCGACGTACGAGCTGATCTGGCAGGTCTGAAACGCCACGCTGGCTCCATCGCCGCTGCAGCAAGTGGACCTTGATGCGGTGCCGGTCCGTTGTTAGCGTGCCAGACGATCTCCGATGCCCGCACCGCAAGACCATCAGCCAATTCGTTCATGACGCGATGGCCGCCTCGAATTACCATCCGGTCGGAATCCGCCTTTGCGTTCGGGCGACGGCGGCCTCGGTTTCGAGTGTCTTTCCCGCTGCGTCTGTCGAGCGCGCAGGCTGCAGACGCGGTCGGCATCAACGTGGCCTCGATTGTGGAGGCGAATATGAGTCGATGGACAGATAGAGTTCGGACACCGGACTACTGGCACATCGCCAAAGAAGATCTTGTGCTGCAAATCAGTCCCTGGGAGCGCGCCGTGCTCCAATTGCTGGCCGACGGCGCGGAGATCGACGACATCGCGGTCAGGTTCGACATGAGCGATGGTGACGTCGAGGAGCAGCTGTCCACTCTGTTTGCAAGGATGGGTGTCAGAAACCGACAAGAAGCGAGCGTCGATGCGCTCCGTCGAGGGCTGTTGCCGACGCCATCGTCGACGAAGGAGATGTGGTCAGACGATCCGCGTCGCGCCAGTCGCTGAAGTCGCAGCCGAAACCGTCCATGACGCATTCGGCTCCAAAGGGATAGCCGGCTCTGCCAGGGCACTCGCGCGATTCCGGCGGCGCCTGCTGCTTGACTTCTGTTGATTCACCAATTCCGCCGTTCCGCGTTCACTTCAGATACGACGAGAGTTCCACAACGCGAAGCCCCGGTATCGTCGGCAGTCGACCATCGTTGGTCACGAAAGACCTGCAGCCGCTGCCGATCGCCGTGACCATCTGGAGCGCGTCGGGCGTCTTCACCACCGTGACGGCTCGCAGCTGCGCCGCGGCTCGCACCTGCTCGTGTGAGATGTCGACAAGTCGGTCGCACGCCCACGCCCGCGCGTCAGAAGCGCTTCATACTTCTCTGCCACGAGACGGTTGCCGGTCGGGTATGGCACGACGAGTACTTCTGGCAGCGTGAGCGATGACGTCGTCAGACTCCTTTTACCTTCGTCGGCCTGGCGAAAGAGCGGCAGGATCAATGGCTGGAACTTTGGGTGCTCTTCGATCAAGTAGATGAACACCGTGCTATCGATGGGCGACGTCACCCGACCCGAGGTCCTGGATCAATCCCATGAAGCCCGCTCACGCCGTACATGCGCTGCGGCGTCCTGCTTCTGTCAGAGCTCCTTCCCGAGCCCTCGGAGTTCCGGAATCGACAGCGAGGGGTTCTGGGGATGCCATGAATTCAGCGACCGGATGGAGGCTGAACCGCAGCTCCGGGATTGGGAGCGACGTTACAACCACGAGCGGTTCTCGTTGGCCTTGGCTGGCCGAACGCCGGCGGAGAAATTGGCGTCCAGCGCCCTCGCTCGCGAGACGTAGGCACCGGCCAGCGCGGCGCAAGTGTGAGATGAGGTCAGGAGGCGAAACGATCGGCGAGTTGTGGGGTCCACTCTTGACTACGCCGTACACATAGGCCACGTTGCGACGGGTCGTGCACGCGGTGTAGACGCCATCAGCCGGCCGACCGTTGTCGGTCTACAGTTTGTGATTCCATGGCAGAGCGCTCCAGCCGTCCTTTTTACGGTGAGTACGCATGGGCGTTCGATCTGCTGATCGATCGTCCTGTCGGTAAGGAGTGCGCCGTGATCGCTGCCTGGTTGATTGAGCGGGGCATCTTTCCGGGCGCATCGCTTCTTGATGCCGGCTGTGGGACAGGCCGATATGCCGGTGAACTCGCGCGCCGCGGTTATGCCGTCGAAGGCGTAGACCGGTCGTCCGAGCTGATCGAAGCCGCCAAGCAGGCCGGCCGCGGTCACGGCAATTCCGTTTCATTTCGCGTCGGGGACTTGCTCGCTCTGCCTGTGGCGCGGTACGACGGCATTCTCTGCCGCGGCGTTCTCAACGACTTCGTGGATGACGACGCACGCGTATCGGTGTTTGCCGCGTTCGCGGGTGCGCTTCGACGTGCAGGCGTCCTGATTCTGGACGTTCGCGAGTGGGAGGCGACGAGGGAGCGGAAGCGGCGCGAGCCCGTTTTTCGAAAGCGCGTTTCTACGGATCGAGGCAAGCTCACGTTCACGAGCACCACGGAACTCGATCCGGAGCACCAGCAGCTTCTTGTGTCCGAGACGCACACTCTGGTCAACGATGCTGGAGAACAGTCGAGCGACTATCGGTTTGTGATGCGGTGTTGGACAAGACGCGAGCTCGAGTCGGTCTTTGTTCGCAGCGGTTTTGGTTCCGTCGCGTACTTCGGCGCCTACGATCCCGCGGTCCACGCCGGAGCGACGGATCGACTAGTCGCCGTCGCTCAGTTGTCCGAGGTCGCGGGCGCGAGTTCGATAGTGAAATCACCCTACGCTGGAAATCGTTGAAACACCGGCGATTCTGTGTGGCTGGGACGCAGGGATTCGAACCGCGATACCGTGGTCCAGAGGCGGGCAAGGAAGCGTCGATGACTTCGGGTTCCGTCGGATTTGTTCGGCAATTCGCGAGTCAGCTTCGTGCCGTTTCCGGTGGAAACGGCACTTTCGCTGGCGAGAGTTTCAAGTTTTTTTCAAGTCGATGTTCGTTTGATTCACACGGTGTTTCCCGCTCAACCGTCGATGGGGACTGCAGGCTGGATCGCGGTTACTGCAGCCACTGTCTCCACTGGCCGCTTTGAGCCATGAGATCAACCCTTGAACGCCTGGATCAATTCGACGTGCTTGGCGAGCAACGACAAATGTGCCAGCCCGATGACGAACCGGGTGTCGGCCGTGAGCATCCGCGTATTCAGTCGCACGGCGAGCGCGAGATACAGGCAATCGTAGACGGTGCGGTCAATAGTGATGGCCAGGGCGAAGGCGTCTTCGGCGAGCATTCGACAAGGAATGGCCTCAACCGCGGTACGTCCGATGTCGGCGACTAACTGCTGACCCTGAGCCGATTTCAGCTCGCCGCGCCGGACCTTCTTCCAGATCGTGTTGGCCGTCTCCGCGAAGAGCAGGTCGGGAGCGAAATATCGGTGCGGCAGTTCGAGCAGGCGGTGGGCCGCGTCGCTGTGGATTTCGGGAACGAACCACTTGACGACGACGCTCGCGTCAACGACGAACGCGCTCATCGACCGTTGCGATCCTCGCGGACATCTGCGGCGCTGTCGGCATGTGATGTTCCGCGGAGGCGCTTCAACCACCGGCCGGACAGCCGCCGCGTTTCGGCGAGACTCTTTGCGCTGGCGCTTTCGAGGATCGCGTGGATCTCGGCCTGAAGAGACCGACCATGCGCCTTCGCGGCCGCCCTCAACTGCTCCAACAGATCGGCATCGAGATCCCGAACAAGAATGCTGGGCATCTGGCCCTCCTGACGACTAGTATCATAATGATACCATGAACGCTGATCAGCGCTCAGAGGTTGTGTGAAGACAATCACCGGCAGACTGCCGGGCATGTGACACAGTTGTGACATAACGCGCGTGATCGTGTGTCGACCGCCCCGGTCCGACACGGTCCGTGTGCCCAATGGCTTCGGTTGTGCTCATGCAAGTTCACAACGCTCGATTGGATGCTCCTTCCACAAGGATCCTTGAGGAAGTGAGATTGGTGTCCTCGCTGAAACGCACGGTATTCCGTGGCGGCGACGGCATTTCGGAGAGACATCCAGCCCGGTGTGCCTTCGCGCTCGGGCGAAGACCCACTCAAAGGTCGTGAGTCCGAGACGATATTTCGGCGAAGTGGCCTGGAATCATCCCGACCTCGACTCCAACTCTGATCGGAGGATCTTAAGGGATGAAACGGTGCATGCGGCTCGACCTCGTCGGCCGATGGAGCGATCTCAGTTCGAGCGTTGCCTTGGTCCTGTCGACGAGCGTCTGCGTCGCGGCGCAGGTGCCGGTCGCAGGAATTGGCGGCAGCGTCACGGATGCATCCGGCGCCGTCGTCGTGGATGCCGCTATCACGATCAGGCGTACCGACACGGGATTACTGCGCACCGCGACGACTGACGCGCGCGGCACCTACATCGTCGAGAATGTCCCGCCCGCGACCTACCAGATCGAGGCGCTCCATCCGGGGTTCGCGCGCGCTGTTCGAGAGGTCACACTGCGGGTCGGTGAGCATGCGACGGTCAATCTGGAGCTGACAGTCGAAGAGCTCCAGGAACGAGTGGACGTCAGGACGCAGCCAACCAGCATCAGCAGGAACAACGTCGAGGTTGGCGGCACCGTTGGACGACTGCAGATCGAACAACTGCCGCTCAACGGCCGGAGCTTCCTCCAGCTCGCGCAACTCCAACCGGGCGTCGACGTCGTGTCCACGACGAATCCGGGAGAAATCGGGAACAACTACCAGCGCCTCGTCGTGAGTGGTGCGTACTATTCCCAGACGCGAATCACGGTGGACGGCTCGACAACTGGCGACCGCTTCGTCGGCGGCACCACGCAGAATTTCTCGCAGGAGTCGGTGCAGGAATTCCAGGTTGCGACATTCAGCCTGGACACGGCGACGGGTTTGACGGGCGCTGGCGCCGTGAACATTGTCACCCGCAGCGGGTCGAACCAGCTGCGCGGATCGGCATTCACGTATTACCGCGATCACCATCTTGCGGCGTATCCCGGTTTGAGCCGCGATCCTGCCAACCCCGATCCGGCGTTCGCACGCCGCCAGACGGGCGGAAGCGCGGGCGGCCCTCTCAAGCGGGACCGGCTGTTCTGGTTCACCAATTACGAGCACAACGACCAGGATGCGGTGTTCAACGTCACGAACAACCATCCGATCTTCTCGAAGTTCGATGGAGTGTTTCCGAACCCACTCAAGGGGGATCTGTTCAACGCGCGGCTCGACAGTCGCGTGCACGAGACTCACCAGGCATTTCTGCGCTTCAGTCTCGACGACAATCGGACGACCGCTCCTGCGGTGGTGCAGGTCGGGCTGCCGTCCAACTGGCAGTCGATTCACAATCGAGCGTACCAGATGCAGGGAGGGATAACGTCGACGCTGAGCCGACATCTCGTCAACGATGTGCGGATTGCGTTCAACACACTAGTCGGACAAATCGATCCGGTCTCGCCCAGCGAATGTGTCGATCCGGTCCCGTGCACCGGCGTGGGCGGACCGAACCTGCTCGTTTTCGACGCGCCGCGCTTTTCGATTGGCAATCAGAGCAATTCACCATTCGGCCGGCGACAGGGGACCGTTCAGATCGTCGACAATGTGACCTGGCAGGGCGGGCTGCACCGACTGCGCATCGGCGGCGAGTGGGAGCACTCGGACTGGAATGCTTCCATCGATTTCAACGAACCCGCGCGAATTACTCTCTGGGGTCCGAGCAACCTGCAGACGCCAGCTCTCCGGCCGCTCTATGACACGCTGCCCGTGAGCCTGCGTGACCCACACGCGCCGCCGCCCACGCTTCAGGAGATTCTCCAACTCCCGCTTCAGAGCTTCACGATAGGCATCGGTGATCCGTCGCTGCCCGGTCCGTACAACCACGACGACGCGTCGCGCAACGACAGGGTCCGTGCCTACTTTCAAGACACGTGGGACGTCTCGCGGAAGCTGACGCTGATGTACGGGGTTGCGTATTCGTTCGAGACCAACCTCTTCGCGCACGATCTGGACTACCCCGCGTACCTGTCGCCGATCATCGGAAGCGATCTGCGGCCGCCGCGTCGTGACGCGAACAATTTCGATCCGTCCGCACACGTCGCATGGTCGGTCGGGTCGAGCGGCCGCACGGTCGTTCGAGCGGGCGCGGGCGTCTACCACGACGAGGCATCGTTCTTCTGGAAAGCACGCGACCGCGCGTTCATCGGGCCAGCGGGCAACGGCCGCGTCAACGTTGACGGCTCGGTGGTCGGACTCTCCTTCACCAGCACGCCGACCGCATTTCGCGGTCAGGATCTGTTTGCCGCTCCTGCCCGCATTGCAGTCGACGCTCGCCGCGCGACTCGGCACTGGGACGGATCTCTCGGTTCGGGGCGTCGAGATCGTCAAACAGGGAGACCGGATCGTGGACCCGCATGCCACGACCGCTTATAGCATCCAGGCGAATGGCGGCGTGCAACGAGAGTTCGGGCGGGGCCTTGTACTGACGGCCGACTACGTCATGAGGTCCTACCAGGACGTCGGTCCATTGCAGGGCGTGTTCTTCCTCGATCAGAATCGGTTCAACCGGCCGAAGGTGACCGGTGTCGATCCGACGACGGGTGTCGTCTCGTTCGTTCGCGATCCGGTGATTCCGCTCTGCACGCCGGAGCAGGCGAGAGCGCTCGATCCGGCAGACCAATGCTCAACCGGTCCGATCAACGTCTTTGCGAGCGGTGCGAGCTACCGTTACGATGGGCTTCACGTCACCCTCGAAAAGCGGTATGTGGACAGTTTCCAATTTCTGATTGGCTACGCGCTATCGAGAAACACCGGCTTCAACCAGGGCGGCTTTACATCGTACGAAGACTACAGCCTGGCATACGGCAACCTGCCCGACCATCGTACGCACCGCCTGACCGTCAGCGGTGTCTGGACCGCGCCAGAGTGCGCCGCCTGCGCACCGTTTCGCCGTGCCGTCGCCGGCGGATGGACGCTCTCGCTGGTCTCGCAGTTTCTCAGCGCGCCGCCGCTGGATACGATCCTCAACGGCCTCGACCTCGATGGCGACGGGATCAGCCAGACGCTCCTGCCCGGCACCACTCGCCACAACACGGTGGGCCAGGGGCTAGACGCAGCTGGGTTGAGGAGCCTCGTCGACCGGTACAATGCCGTTGTTGCAGCGGCCACGCATTCGGTCGTAAGTGCGGACGGCACGGTTATCTCCGTACCGGCGCGCACGCCGTTCAACCAGATCATCAGCCCGATTGTGTTGCCGTCGACGTTCTCGAACGGCGACACGTTCAGCACGCAGGACTTGCGAGTGACGAAGAGTCTCGTGGCGCATAAGAGTGCTCGCCTGTCCGTCATCGGTGAGGCCTTCAACGTGTTCAACGTTGCCAACTTGACCGGTTACAGTGGCGTACTCAATCAACCAAATTACGGGCAGCCCAGCGCTCGTGTGGGTCAGGTGTTTGGCAGTGGCGGTCCCAGGGCGATCCAGCTTGCGGCGCGCCTGCAGTTTTGAACGTAGCGGTCTGAAATGATGAGCCCACTGGTGGTTTCGACCTCGCATTACTCGGATCGGGGCTTGGTGATTCTGATCGTGCTGGTGTGTGCAACGACGAGCCTGCCCGCTCGCATCTTCGCTGCAGAAAGCCAGAAGAAAGTGCTGGTCGTCTACTCGTACAGCAGAAACTCTTCGGCCGCAGAGAGAACGGACGAAGCACATCGCACGGTCCTCAATGAAGGCCTGAAAGATCGTCTGGACTATTACACCGAATACCTCGACGTGGCGCGCTTCGGGGACGCGAAGTACCAGTTCGCGCTGCGTGAGTACTTCCGGGCAAGGTACACCGACGTCCGGTTCAACGTCGTCATCGCGGCCAGCGGCACCGTCCTCGATTTCGTCATTCGGAATCGAGACATCTTCGGCGATGCGCCGATCGTCTTCAATGCGGATGAAACCGTGGCTCGCGTTCCGAACTCGACAGGTGTGGCAGCCAAAATGAAGCTCGGAGAAACGATTGCGATTGCGATGCGCCTCCAGCCGGGACTCAAGCACGTATTCGTCGTCAACGGGAGCTCGGAATCCGACAAGTACTTCGAAGATCTCGCGCGTGCCGATTGCCAGGCTTCTGCAGGACGGCCGGCGTGCGACTACCTTTCGGGCCTCACGTTGGATGAGCTCGAACTGCGGGTACAGCACTTACCACCTGATTCCATGGTTTTCTTCGTGTCGCTGCTTCAGGATGCCGAGGGAAACAGGCGCTCCGTACTGGAAGCCCTCGACCGGCTGACGGCGGTGGCGAACGTGCCTGTGTACAGCTGGCTCGAGGAATCATTGGGTCGTGGCGTCGTGGGCGGAAGCCTGCGCAGCTTTCCCCGAGAGGCAGGATGGACGGCCGCAGTCGCGTTACGCGTGCTGCACGGTGAGCGCGCCGACGACATTCCGATCACGTACGTGAACGCCTTTGTTCCGGAGGTTGATTGGCGGCAGCTACGCCGCTGGTCGCTTGCGGAAGCCCGGTTGCCTGAGGGGACCCTCGTGCTGTTTCGCGACCAGCCCCCGTGGGAGCGCTACAGGCGGTTTATCATCGGGACGGTCGTTCTCGTCGTCGTGCAGGCGTGCCTGATTGCCGGCCTGCTCGTTCAGCGCCGTCGACGGCGTCGGGCCGAGCAGATTCTCACTGGCAAGGAAGCGGACCTTCGAACGAGCTACGAGCGCATCCGGGATCTCGCCGGGCGGCTCATCAATGCGCAGGAATCCGAACGCACTCGCATCGCGCGTGAGTTGCACGACGATGCGTGTCAGGAAGTGGCTACGGTTGCCCTCCGGCTTCACAGCGTGCTGGACAACCGCGAGACCGTCGATCCGGCCGCTCGATCGGCGCTGTCCTCGGTGCACACCAGGCTCGCGGGGATCGCCGAATCTCTGCGGCTTCTTTCGCACCACCTGCATCCGAGCGTGCTGCAGCACATCGGCCTCGTGGCAGCCCTCGAGGCGCACTGCGCCGAAGCCGAGCGTCATTACGATGTTCAGGTCCGGTTCATCGTCGAGGGCGACGTCGAACCGGTTGCGCCGACCGTGGCACTGTCACTGTTTCGTATCGCGCAGGAAGCGCTCCAGAATGCGGCCAGACACGGACGTGCACGACACGCGACTGTGGCGCTGGTGCGATGTAACGACGACATCACGCTGTCGGTTGCCGATGACGGTGTAGGATTTGATGTCGCTGATGCTCGTCGGAACCGGGGGCTTGGCCTGGTCAGCATGGAGGAGCGTGCGAGGCTGGTCAAAGGTCACTTCACCGTGCACTCCCAGCCACAGCAGGGCACGACGATCGCCATTCGTGTAACTGTCGATGCCGTGGACGACTCGCAAAAGGAGCAAGAATCCCCGCGCCCGGTCGACGACCCAGAATTACACGTGAGTGAGGAGTATGCGTCTTCCCACCGTGATGCTCGCTGACGATCACCCTGTGTTCACCGACGGGATCGGACGCCTCCTCGAGGGGCGTTTCGAGGTCGCGGGCACTGTCGCAGACGGGACGCTGCTCCTCGAAGCGGCCAGCCGGCTCCGTCCGGATGTCATCGTGATGGACATTTCCATGCCGAAGGTCAGCGGCCTCGAGGCGCTCAGGCAGTTGAAGGCGACAAACAGCCATGCGAAGGTGATTGTCCTGACCATGCATGCGGATGCCAAGCTGGCCGCTGAAGCCCTTCGTGTCGGCGCGAAGGGTTTCGTGGTGAAGCAGTCCAGCGGCGAGGAACTGATCAGTGCACTCGATGCGGTCTTACAGGGACGCACCTATCTGACCTCGGCGCTGACCGAGGACGTGCTCGCACTGATGGCCGGTCCCGCGGATCCGACGTCGGTGGAATTGAGCCCCCGTCAAAAGGAAGTGCTGCGGCTGAT
>DATFXR010000096.1:0-2906 GCA_035315685.1 Vicinamibacterales bacterium
ATGGGCGGCAGCGTCCAACCCGAAACGCACGCGCAGCACATGGTGAACCTGATCGACCTCGGGATGAACGTCCAGATGACGACCGACGCCGCGCGCTTCACGCACAACCAGAACTCGAACGTCCTGTCGCTCGAAGCGAACCTGTTCAACCTGGTCGGCGCGGCGTTGAAGGCGAAGGGGCACGACGTGCGGTCGGTGAACGGCGGCGCCGTCGGCGGCTATCAGGGCATTCTCTTCACCCGCGACCCGCGGCTGCCCGAACCGGCGTTCGATCGCCGCGCCGCGACCGAGGACCTTCCCGTGAACGGCGTCTATCGCGGTGGATCCGACCACCGCAAGGACGGTCAGGCCGTCGGCTGGTGAGACCGCGGCGCCCACGCGGCGCCTGACACCGTGCCGCGGCGCTCGACGTCGATCAGGAAGGCAGCCGTCCGTTCCGCGCTCGACGCAATCGCCCAGAAGCGATCCGGGTGGTTGAAGCTGTCTCCGTAGACATCGGCGATCGCCTGGTCGCGCGCGGCCGCCATCATCAGCTCTCGGAAATGCGGCGTCGGCGGCCGAAGCCGTGCGTTCGCCGCGTCGCTCACCGGCACGACATACGAACAGATGTCGCGTTCGACGCGCTTGCAGAACGCGCGATCGAACACCTCCGCGTCGAGAATGGCACCGGCGAGGACGCCGGCGGCATGAGACGCGTTGTTGGCGCCCTGGCCCGTGATCGGATCGATCACGGCATGGGCGTCGCCCAGCGCGATCGCGCAGCGGCCGTTCGGCAACAGGATGAAGCCCCGGCGCACGGTCGGTGTGATGGCCGCATAGGTGAGATCCAGCGGGCGCGACAGATCGAACGCGCGCGGATCGATCCGTTCGTAGATCGACGACGCGTGGGCGCGCAGAAACGCGAGCACTGCGGCCACGAACGTGCGCGGACTGGTCTCGTAGCGCAGGTGCCGCAGCGGCTCGAACAGTCCGCCTGCCGCGATCAGCACGGCGACTCCGGTCAATCCAGGCTCGAACGACTGGATCGGGACGCACAGGATCTCGCCGGATCCGGGACTGACGATCACTTCCAGCGTACGCGGCTCGGCGCAGCCGACGCCGCGGAACAATCCGGCGATCGCCAGGCGCTGCGGACGCGTAAACGGCGAGTGCTCGGCGACGCGGGGAAAGATGCTCGAGAGGTTCGCGCGGCCCGATGCGACGACGAGGAGGTCGTGCTGCGACGCGAGACCCTCGAGCTGCTCCGCCCGCACGGTCCGGATGATCACTCGACCGCCCCGGCTCGAAAAATCATCCAGCAGCCGGGCGGCATAGATGCGCATGTCCACGGCCTGCGCGGGCGGCGCGATCGCGCCGGCGAAATCCAGCGGGCGCGCGCCCCTGACGGTCATCGAGAGGCGCACCATGTCGTGCGACGGCCGATCCCAGTGGTTGACGGCGAGCTGCCGCTCGCGCGCGCGGGTGCAGCCGTTGCGCGCGACCATGCTCGGCAGCCGGCGGCGCAGCTCGTGCTCCGGCGTCCGCTCCGCGTAGATGGTGGCGGCCATGCCGTGCTGCTGCAGCGACAGGGCAAGCTGCAGTCCCGCACTGCCGCTGCCGATGATGCCGATATCTGCCATGTGAACCTCTGTCTGGTGTCGGGTTTGGCGATCGGTCGGGTCGGTCGATGTCCGATGTCTCGTGCGAACGCGCTGGCGTGGTACGGCTCAGGATAGCGATTGCCGGGCCGAAGTCATGACCAACCGGTAAATGTTCGGTATGGATTCGGTGAGCGCGTACTGTGTGTCAGCGGGGCGGCGGGCAACCGAGGGAGGCGGCGTGCTGCGTTGCTTCCATTGTACTCGACCGTCGCGCTGGTGACGAGACTGGCGTTGTCATCCGTCTTTCGCTACAGTGCCCCTTCACGTCTGCGGCCGATCCGGCGCCTTCACACACCGTCGTCCACGAGGTTCACGTCGCGGAGTGCTGCCGCCATGCTCAAACTGTTCCGTCTGATCCGGCCTTATCGAGGCTACGTCGCGACCGTGCTGGTCCTCGCCCTGGCGCAGTCGATCGGCTTTCTGTTCCTGCCGCGATTGATGTCGGACATCGTCGACCAGGGGATTGTGAAAGGCGATCAGCGCGTGATCCTCGAGATCGGCGGTCTGATGCTGCTGACGTCGATCGTCGCGACCGGCTGCGCGATCGCCGGGAGCTTCTATGCGTCGAAAGTCGCGACCGGATTCGGACGCCTTCTCCGCAGCGCGATCTTCGCGCGCGTCGAGCGGCTCTCGGTCCACCAGTTCGAGCGCTTCGGCTCGGCGTCGCTGGTCACCCGCACGACCAACGACACGACGCAGGTGCAGCAGATGCTGATCATGATGCTGACCATGGTGATCACCGCGCCGATGATGGCGGTCGGCGGTGTGATCCTGGCGCTGTCGCAGGATGCGCAGCTGGCGTGGGTGCTGATTGCCGTGATGCCGGTGATGGCGGTGGTCTTCACCGTGATCCTGCGCGGCGCGGTACCGCTCGCGCAGGCGATGCAGCTGAAGGTCGACCGCCTCAACCTGGTCCTGGGGGAGGGGCTGAGCGGCGTCCGTGTGATCCGCGCGTTCGATCGCGGCGCGCATCAGCGCGAGCGGTTCGATCAGGCAAACCTCGATCTGACCGCGACCGCGATCGCGGTGAACCGGCTGATCGCGTTTCTCATGCCGGCGCTGATTCTGATGCTCAACCTGACCAGCATCGCGATCATCTGGTTCGGCAGCCACCGCATCGACGCCGGCACCATGCAGGTCGGCGCGATGATCGCGTCGCTGCAGTACGCGATGCAGATCCTGTTCGCGGTGTTCATGGTGACCGCGATGTTCGTGATGCTGCCCCGCGCCTCGGCGGCGGCCGCTCGCATCAACGACGTGCTGGAC
>DATFXR010000097.1:0-11830 GCA_035315685.1 Vicinamibacterales bacterium
GATGCTTTCGAAGAACAGCTCAGTCTCTTCCCGGAAGGCCTGGCGAAGGTTGTCGTCGAAGTCCGGGAAGAGCCGCATGTCGGGAGTGATCGAATCGAGATTCCGAAGGTGCAGCCACTGCTCGGCGAAGTTGGTGACGAGCGCGCGCGAACGGCCGTCGGCGAGCATCCGCGTGACCTGCCGTTCGAGTGCGGCCGGCTCGTGCAGCTTGCCCGCGATCGCCAGATCGAGCAGCTCGTCGTCGGGGATGCTGCTCCACAGGAAGAAGGACAGCCGCGATGCGAGCTGGAGGTCGGTGACGCGATACGACGTGTTCGGCGCGAGCCCTGCGGGATCGCGTTCCACGCGGAACAGGAACTCCGGGCTGACCAGTACCGCCGCCAGCGCCATCTCGATGCCGGCGTTGAAGCCGTCGCTGGCGGCCTCACCGCGCGCCTTCTTGTACAGATCGAACGCGCCCTGCACGTCGGCGTCGGTCACCGGCCGCCGGTAGGCTCGCCGCATCAGCGCATCCAGGATTTTTCCCGCCGCCGCATCTTCATCGTCCGGCCCGGACGGCCGGGCGACGAAAAGACGACGGCGCGCCGGTGTATCGCCGACGCCTGTCGAGGCATACGGACCGATGATCGAAATCGAGTAGACCGCGGGTTGGATGCGGGGATGCCGGTACGAGTTGAAGTGCGCCTGGTACGGCTGCCGCGCGGTTTCGAGCAGCGCCGTCGGCTTCTTCACGAACGCGACCCCGACCGCGTGCGGACCGGCCTTCACCGGAACCCGAAGATTCAGATCGCGATCGACGCTGTCGTGGTTCGGCTGATAGTCCTCGGAGAAGCCGGCGGCGCGCGCCGGCGGCTTCACGGTGAAGAGCTTGAGGCGCTCGCGATCGAGGAGCAGTTCGAGATCGGCGGCGTCGTTGAGACCCTCGACGTGCTCGTTGCGATCGCGCATCAGGCGAATCTGGATCTCGTAGTCGCCGTCCATCGGGAAGCTGTACTTGATCAGCGCGCCGCCGCGCGTGCCGATGGGAAGGCCGGGAATGTGTTCTTCCTGTGTGAGGTCGGAGGGAAGGCGAATCGTGTCGCCGTCGGGTGAGACGCTCGGCCGTCCGACGGCGACGCGGCTGATCTTCTCGGCCGCCGCGATGTAGCGATCGAGCAGCGTCGGCGACAGGTCGCCGACGGTCACGTTGTCGAAACCGTAACTCGATTCATCCGGCGGAAGCATCGACGTGACGTCGACGTCGAGCGCGAGCAGATCGCGAACTGCGTTGCGATATTCCGTCCGGGTGAGCCGCCGCAGGGTCGCGGTGCGTCCAGGATTTGGCGCGGCCGCTGCCCTGCGATCCAGCGCCGTCTCGAGCAGCGCGACTTCCGCGTTGTAGGTCGCTTCGTCCGGTCGCGGCAGTCCGATGGGCGGCATCTGCCGCGCGCGGACTTTCCGGATGACTTTCTCCCACACCTCCGGACTTACGCCGACGTCCTGGGCGAGCGCCGTCTCGAGTGTCAGACCGCCGCGCTTCGCACGATCGTTGTGGCAGGACAGGCAATGTCGGGTGACGAACGTTTTGTGCGCGGCTGCGGGCGCGGGCGGATCGGTGAACGTGGACGGAGATTGCCGGCCGGCTTCGACCGACAGCAGAAAGCCGTTGACCACGACGAACGTTGCGACCGCGCCGGAGAACCAAACCCTCAAGGCCTTCGACATGCTTCGTAACCGCCTTTAGCGACCGGTCGCCGATCCGTTGCCGATGAATCGATGCGGATGATACGACATCCTTACATGTCTATTGCGTGAATATGAGGCTCTGCGGTTCGAGTTCGTTGCTGGCAGGAATTGGCGGCTTGGCTAAGAGCTCAGCCGGGCTGTCGCATCGTCGACGCTGACGCGTCGTCGTGCCGTCGCCTGCAAGGATTGCAGACGAAAACAGACGATGGCGTATGCGCTTCCTGTCCGATAGGTTGGCGCTTCACACTCGATGATGAAACCTATCGCGTTCGCGAGCTGCGTGCCCACGAGCTTGTGAAGCCAAGCCGCCGAGATCTCGAGTACGTCCTTGAATCAGAGGTGTCAGATTTACACGACACATCGCAGCATGAGTAAGCCGAGCGCTCTAGTGGCGCGAACTGCACGAGGCGCCTGTCCCGCACAAGAGTTGCACGAACCGTCGTTGATGAGCGTTCCGCCCAGCGTCGCCGCCGCCCTCCGCGCTCAGACGTGAACCCAATCGTCCAGAGGAGGTTGTATGTTGTTCCTCGTGTTCCTGCTCCTCGTGCTCTGGTTCCTCGGGCTCGTCACCAGCTACACCCTGGGCGGTGTGCTTCACGTTCTGCTTGTCATCGCGATCATTCTTTTCCTGGTTCACATCATTCAGGGCCGTTCGATCGGGGAGGCGTAAGGGGCTCGAGCGGATCCATTGATCGACAAGACGCCTGCTCGGTCAGCTGGGTCGAGCGGGCAAAGCCTGCCCGGAGTCAGCGCCTGTAGTCCGCAATAGGCGCGGCGGCCGAAAATATGCGACCACGGCAGCGGTTCGGATTCGACGCCGCCGTGGTCGAAACACCAGCCAGATGCCGAACGTCCGGCCGGATCAGGCTACATGCGGCGAGGCCGACGCGGCTTCGTGGCGTGCTGAGCGTCCTCGTCGGGAGGATGGGCCAGCGTGGTTCCCGAGGTGTGCGACGTGGTGATATCGCGCGCGAACGTCGGCTGGGTCCGCGCGTGCGTGACTGCTTCGAACCCGGAGCCGAGCTTGATCAGCGTCGGCTCGCTGAACGCGGTTCCGATGAAACTGATGCCGACCGGCATGCCGAGCACCTCGCCGGCTGGAACCTGGATGATCGGGTATCCGGGCGGCCCCGCCAGCCCCGAACTGGCGAACAAGAAGTGATCGCCGAGAATCAAATCCGTCGTCCACGCCGGGCTGTCGGTCGGCGCGACGATCGCATCGAGCTTGAAATCAGCAAGCGCGGCATCCAGGCTCGCGCCGGCCATGTGATCGATCTTCAAGGCATCGTTGTAGGACATGCACGTCGTGGTCGTCGGCAGCACCGTCGAGGTGAAACCCGGCTGGCAGAAGTTCGGATTGAGCGTGAGCGTCTGCGCCTGAAGGAAGATCTCCTGGCCGAAGTACGGCATCTCCACCGCCGCGTGGGCGTTGTTGAAGTCGATCGCGCTCTGCAGATCGCCGCCCGCAACCGGCACGCCGACGCGCGTATGGAAGTACCTGGTGAGATCGACCTTCAGGTCGTACTCGAGGACCAGGAACTCGCCATCGGCCGGCGAGAAGCTGAAATTGTTCGCGGGATCGTCCAGGTCCACGATGATGCCGCCGGCGTCCTTGATCGCCTGGATGGCGGCATTGAACGCCGCGACGGCCTGTGGCGGCGCGAACTCGATGCCCTGACGCGTCAGCCCGAGGCGCGCGCCGTTCAGACCGGTCGGATTCAGGAATGCCGAGTAGTCGGCGGGCAGCGCCGGCCGATTCTTTCCCGGCAGCGGAGTCCCATTGCACACCGGGCTGCATGCTTGCCATCCGAGCGGCACGCCGCTCGTGGCGGGATCGCGCGGATCGGCCGTGCGGCTGACAATGGCGTTCAGCGCGATGACCGCGTCAGCCACCGTACGTCCGTGCGGCCCGACCGTGTCCTGAGTGTGTGAGATCGGCACGACGCCGGCGCGGCTCGCCAGCCCAATTGTCGGTTTGAACCCCACGACGCCGTTGACGCTGCCCGGACACACGATGCTGCCGTCGGTTTCGCTGCCGAACGAGATCGCCGCGAAGTTTGCCGCTGCCGCCGCACCCGATCCCGAGCTCGATCCGCACGCGTTGCGATCGAGCGAGTAGGGATTGTGCGTGAGGCCGCCGCGGCCCGACCAGCCGCTCGACGAATGGGTCGAGCGGAAGTTTGCCCACTCGGACAGGTTGGTCTTCCCGAGAATGACCGCGCCGGCGGCGCGCAGCTTTGCTGCCACCGTCGAGTCCTGGACCGCTGGCAGCCCGGCCAGCGCGAACGATCCGGCGGTGGTCTGCATCTTGTCGCCGGTGTCGATGTTGTCCTTCAGCAGGAGAGGGATGCCGAGGAGCGGGAATTGCACCGGCGTCGACCCGCCGCGCCGCATCGCGTCGGCGCGCTCCGCCAGCTCGATGGCGTCGGGATTGAGCTCGATGACCGAATTGACTCCGGGGCCCTTCTGATCGAGCGCGAAAATGCGTTCGATGTAGTAGCGAGTCAGCCGCTCGGACGTGAGCCGTCCGTCGTTCATCGCCTCCTGCAGCTGCGCGACGGTGAATTCGTTGAACCGGGTCGGGGCTTCGCGTGAGTTCTGTGAGTCTTGTCCGTTCTGCGCTCCGAGTGTCACTGCCGCGGCGGAAATCAGCAGGACCTTGCACGTGAAGACGAGGCGGCCTCTCGCGTTGGAAGACATGCAGCTTCTCCTGTCAAAACCGCATTACCCCTGGGAAAGGACTCGACTAGAGCGGGGAATCTATGTGCCTCGGCGTGAAGAATCAAGAACGAAGGAACCGCCGCGAGACGGAATCCGATGATCAAACACCGGCTCAGCAGGTACCAGCGCACCCGCGCCACGTAGCGTGGGTGCGCCGCCTGACAACTACTTGTTGTGCCTATCGGAAACTCGGAACGTATTGGCGCGGTGTTGCACTTGTCGACTGGAGTTCTTTGTCAGTCGCATCGTGTTTGCGGTTGGATCTATTCCAGCTGGAGTTGTCAGCAGGCACAGGTGTCGCTTACCGCGTCGGCGCCCGCTCGACGACCATCAACGCGAACGAGTCTGGCAGCACCGGTCCGCGTCCGCGGCCGGACGGCGGCGGGGCGAACTTCGCCGAAACGAGGAACACGCGGTGGTTCGTCGGATCGAGCCCCATGTTGCGCGCGAACGGCGCGGTCTTCACGTTCTCGACGACGTGGTACTGGTCGGCCGAATCCTGGTGCACGACGGTCAGCGTGCCGTCCGCATTTGAAGCGAAGACGTCGTGCGTGGCCGGATCGAACCCGCATCCGTCGACTCCCATGCCGATCGGCGCCGTGGCGATTGTCTTGCCAGCCTGGTAGTCCGAGACCGCGAGCACGCCGCTGCGGCAGCCACTGAACAGGCGATGGTGGTCCGTGTCGATGGCCATCGCCACGGGCTGCTTGCACGGGGCCGTCGGCCACCGTCGCAGCACCATCGCGTTCTTCGCGTCGATCTCGACCACCTCACTCGTGTCCGTGAGGTTGGCGTAAACCTTCCCGTCGCCGGCCGACGCGCCGTACTCGGGCTTCCCGCCGAGCGGAATATTGGTCACCAGTTTCCCGGGACCGGGATCGATCACCGTCGACGAGTGCGCGTCGCCGTTGAAGGTGAAGACGCGGTTCGACGCGCCATCGTAAATGATCGCGTCCGCGTCTTCGGCGGCAGGAATGCGGCCCAACGTCGCGAACGATTTCAGGTCGAACATCACCACCGATGCGTCGTTGCCGGAAGTCGCGAACCCGTGGCCGCTGGCCAGCGCGATCGCGGTGCCGTGCGCGCCGTGGATGCCGGTTACCTCGCCGAGCAGTTTTCCGCCGTTCTCGTCGACGACCATGACGCGAGTCTGCCGGCCGATGAACAGCCGGTGGTTGGGCGGATCCGGCACGATGTAGTCCCAGCTGCCGTCGCCGCCCAGCGTGTAGGTGTTCGTGATGCGATAGGTCGTCGTCGTCGCCGGCTGCGCGAGCAGTGCCGTCGCGGAGGCGAACAGCAGGACAGCGGTGAGCTTTTGCATCGGTCCTCCTGACGGCTCCAGTCTACGCGCATCACCGGTGCGACGGATTCCAGCGGACGCCGACAGCGAACGTCGGCTTGTAGAACTCGCGCTGCACGACGTACTGCGGGCTGCCGTTGTAGAACCCGAACACCTCGTTGGTCAGGTTCAGTCCGTAGACGACGACGGAGAGTCCCGCGGCGACGCGCACGGTCCCCTGCGCGTCGAACTGCAGGTGCGGATACAAGTAGCTGTCGCCGCCCGGCCCGGCGAGACCGCCGGCGGTAAGATCGCCTGCGCTCACCGGTGTGCCGTCGCTGTTCAGGTTCTGATACTGATAGGCGTAGATGTTCGCGCCGTTGTAGCTGATCCCGGCACGCAACGACATCGGGCCGCGGTCGTAAGTCGGGCTGATGTTCCACGTATGCGGCGCCTGCCGCAGCAGCGCCGGTGAATCGGTGCGCAGCGGCAGGCCGCGCGCCTCCGACGCGGTGAAGCTGTAATTCGCCGACAGGCCGAGTCCCCGCAGCCCCGACGGTAGGAAGCCAAGATGCTGCAGGTACGCGACCTCGAACCCCTGCAGCGTCGCGCTGCCGGCGTTGCCGGGCTGCGAGACGAGGAAGCCGGCGTACGGACCTGAAGTCGGACGCGTCTGCGTCGCAATGATCGGATCCGTCAGGTACTTGTAGAAGTAGCCGGCCTGGATGAGGCCGAGCGGCGCGAGGTACTGCTCCAGCAGGACGTCCACGTTGTCCGCGTGCTCGGCCTTCAACGCCGGATTGCCCAGGCTCACCCGCGGCGGATTCTGCGTATCGTTGATCGGCCCGACGGCCTGCGCGAGGTCCTGCGGATCGGGCCGAGAGAGCGCGCGGCTGTAGACAAATCGCGCCGCGGTGTTCGGCGTCATTGCAACCTTCACCGACGCACTTGGCAGCACGTCGACGTAGTTCCCGCCCGCCGCGAAGTCCTGCTTGCCGGTGTTGGCGTTGAAGCTGAGCGTGTCGACGTGCGTCGATTCGATCCGTACGCCGGCAATCAGCCGCGTCCCCGACGAGAGATCGATCGAGTTCATCACATAGCCGGCACCGACGCGTTCGGTGAGGTCGTAGTTCGATTTGTTGGCGCCCGGCCCGCCGGTCACGACAAACTGCTGCGGATGCGTCTGGACGTAGCTCTGCACCAGCGTGTAGTCCACGTTCTGCAACGGCCAGGGGTACGAGTTGTCGTAGTACTTCGGGTCGGTGAACCCGCCCGCGAACTGTGCGATCGGAATCGTCACATTTCTCGCGACCGTGTACGTCGTGGTGTACGAGTCGTCGTACTTGTGCGCGTCGCGGAACTTGCCGCCGAACTCGAGCGTCCCGGAGTGGTCGCCGGCGTGATAGAGATGGCCGAAGGTGCCCGCCGCCTGCACGTTGCGCTGCGCCGACTCACCGACCGACGCCGGCGACCAGTTCGTCAGCTTGTAGTTCGCGATGTCCTCGGTATTGGTCGCACCGGGCGTGTAGCACGAGGCGCTGAACTGCGGCACGTACGGATCGGTCGTCGCCGATGGATCGTAGGCGCAGTTGGTGTCCGGCCCGTTCCACTTGAACTTCGACCCACCGTTACCACCCGACTGCAGCATCCGTGATCGCGCAAACGAGAGATCCCAGCTGAGCCAGTTGCTGGCAAGTGTGTGGCGGCCGCTGCCAACGATGTTCCCGACCGCGTAATCGGGACGGCGCCAGTCGATGCTCGCCGCCGGCACATCATCGTCGTTCAGCGTGTAAACCCACTTCTGGCCCCAGTTCCTGAAGGTCGAATACAGGCCGCGCACCGAGAGGCTGGTGTTGCTGTTGACGCGGTAGTCGCTGCTGCCCGACAGGCCCCAGCGCGTGCGGTAGTACATGTAGTCGCGCAGGTCGATCCCGTCGTAGTGCGGCGTCAGGCTGGTGACGGTCGGCGACGGCTCGATGTCGTTGATGCCGCGTCCGTTCCAGTCGTAGGTGCCACCGATCAGGAAGCCGGCAGCCTTGTTCGGGCCGAACCGCTGCCCCATCGTCGCGCCGGTTTGGCTCACGCCACGACCGCCGATAATCGGCGTGTACCCGCCCAGCACCGACGCCAGCAGCGTCGGCTGCTCGCTGGCGGTCTTCGTACGGATGTTGACGCTGCCGCCGATCCCGTCGCCGTCCATGTTCGCCTGCAGCGTCTTGTTGATCTCGATCGACTCGACGAGATCGGAGGCCAGCGTGTCGAGCTTGATCTGGCGCACGCCCCTCTCGGGAGACGGCACGTTGACGCCGTCGATCGTCAGGTTGCTCAACCGCGGCTCGGTGCCGCGGATCTGGACGTACTTGCCTTCGCCTTCGTCGCGCTCCAGCGTCACGCTCGGCAGCCGGCCGAGCGCGTCTGCGACGTTGGCGTTCGGCAGACTGGTGATCACCTCCGACGACAGCACCTGGACGATGTTGTCGGCGGTGCGCTCGCGGTTGATCTGGCCCGCCTCCCCGCGCGGCCGCTCGGCGGTGACGAGGATCGACTCGCTCTGGCCGGCAACCTCGAGCCGCGGATCGACGCGCGTCGGCTGGCCCGCAGCGACGTGCGCCGCCATCGAGAAGTCCCTGAACCCGACGAACGTCACGCTGATCGTGTAGTCGCCGGCCGCGAGCCCGCTGATGACGTATTCGCCTTCGGCGTCGGTCACCGCGCGTGAGCCGCCCGGCAGGACCGTCACGCTCGCGCCCTGAAGCACGGCGCCCGACGAGTCGGTGACGCGCCCCTGAATCGTGCCACGGCTGGTCTGGGCGCGCGCGGTTCCGATCGACACGATCTGCGTCCACACGAGCATCGCAATTGCGCCGCGCCCGAGTCTTGACATGACGACCTCCGTGTCTCTGAAAAGGATGCTCAGGCGTCGAGGCCTGGCGCGCTCGACATACACGTCGACTTCTTCTTCACGACGATCCGATCGATTGTGAAGAGCGGCAGGCGCGGTCCGTCGATCGACGTGGCCGCAAACAGACCGCCCTCAGCAGGACGCAGCGCGAGAACCGTGACACGCCAGCCGATCGCAGAACATCGCGGCCGGCGATCACGGCTGACCAGCGTCAGCGGTCGATGTATCGACGGCACGACGAAGTCGTAAAACCCTCGATGCGGCTACATAGGCAAACCGTCAAGACGCTCGCCGACGGCATCTGAGATGAACGGACGATGAATGGAAGATGAATAGACGATGAATTCTCATGAATGGCAATTCATCGAGCTCTTGAGAAAGCAACCGCAGAGCGCGCAGAGTCCGCGGAGATTTCTTTGGAGGGAAATTCTGCGCTCTCTGCGGTCTCAGCGGTTGCTTTTCGTCGCGGTGTGGGCTTGCCGTACTTCGTCGCCGAACACGATGATCACGATCTGGCGCAGTTGAGGGAGCCGGCCACCGATGATGCAACGCATTCGCGAAAGCTTTGACCGACAGGGATTCATGCGCACGCTGGGCGCCGTGCTCGAATCAGTCGAGTCAGGAACGGTGACGATCACCTGCGGATTCGCCGACGGGCTGACGCAGCAGCACGGGCTATTTCACGGCGGCGTCGTGGCGAGTCTGGTAGACGTCGCGTGCGGCTACGCTGCGCTGTCGGTCATGCCGGCCGATCGAGAAGTGCTGACCGTGGAGTTCAAGGTTCATTTTTTGAAACCGGCCAATACGGACCGGCTCATCGCTGTCGGCCAGGTCGTTCAGGCCGGGCGGACGCTGACGGTATGCGAGGGATCGGTCTTCGATGCGACACGCACGCGCGTGGTTGCACGGATGACTGCGACGATGATCGCAGTCGACGCGACAGCCTCGTAGAGGCGCCGATCCGCGAGCCAACCGGGTCCGGCAGTGCTCGGTTGGACATGTCGAGTCGTCGGGTCAACCATCGCATGGCGTAGAATGCCCTGGTCGATCGATTGTCCTGTTCGAGAGGGCACGTTGAGTGTCGATGTCGGTGCCGCAAATGCCGCGAAGCATCAACGTCGACACGCCGATGAAACGGTCCTGTCCTCAAATGGTACGTTCGAGATGACTGAGACGCCGGTAAGTCGAAGAACGACTCGCACCAGGACGGTTCTTCCGGGCCTCGCCGCGCTCATCATCGTGATAGTAGGAGGCGTCGGAGTCTGGACCACGACTTGCCCCTGCAACCGCCTGCCCGGATTCATGCTGCTGGGCGACGTGCAGTCAACGCCGGTGACCGACTGGCGATTCGTCAACGACATCCCGCTCTGCCAGATTCAGGTCTACGCCGGCATCATGCCCCACGCGGTGAATCTCAACTGCATGGCGACGCCTGACGGCCAGCTCTATCTCAGTTGCGGAGGGTGCGAGGGCAAGTTCTGGGGCAGACACGTGCAAGAGAACGCACGCGGACGTCTGCGTCTCAACGGTCGCGTCTATCCGGTGATCTTCGCGAAGGTGACGGACCCGGCCGAACTGGACCGGGCCTGGGCGGCGAGAGTGATGAAGCTGCAGGTATACGGCGAAGAGCCGTACAATCCCACGCCCCCTCCCGACGCGAAACGGCCCAAGGCGTGGGGCAGCTTTCGTCTGCGCTCGGCCGTTGACTAGGCACGTGAACATTGCGATCACTGGAGCCAACAGCAGCGTTGGCAACATCCTGGTGCGCCACCTGGCCGCACGTGCCGACATCCGAGTCGTCGCCTGCGTTCGATCGGCGCGGGCCGCGACCGGTCTGCCCGCCTCTCCACGCATCTCTGCGCGCGCGATCGACTACGACGATGGCGAAGGACTGGCGGCTGCTCTGACCGGAACCGGGTGCGTGGTGCACCTCGCCGGCATTCTCTTCGAGAGCTCCACCTCGACCTATCAAACCGCCAACGTCGGCGCCACCCAGGCGGTCGTGAACGCGTGTCGGAAGGCCGGCATCCCTCGCGTGGTGCTGGTCAGCGTGCTCGGTGCGGACGCCAAGTCGACCAATCGGTTCTGGAGCTCGAAAGGCCGCGCGGAGTGCATCGTCGCCGAGTCAGGCCTCTCGGCCGCCATCATCCGCACGCCAATCCTGTTCGGACCGGGCATGGCCGGGGCGCGTGCGGTCGTCCACGCGGCGGCACAGCCGACGGTCACCCTGCTGGGTGGCGGTCGCCATTCGATCCGTCCCCTGGACGTCGATGATCTGAGCCGCGCGATTCTGCGCTGCTGTGAGACGTCAGGTGCGGGAGCCGCGGTCTACGAACTGGTCGGACCGGAACCGACGGCCTATCGCGACGTCGTTGTCAGGACGGCGGCGCTGATGGGCCGCCAGGTGTCGGTACGGTCGATGCCGGTATGGCTGGCCAAGTTGGGGGCTGCCGTCACCGGATGGACACGAAAGGGTGGCATGACACCCACGGTGATCGATGTCATCACGTCGGACGAAGCCGTGCAGACGAACGCGGATGTCGCGCTCGGCGTGACCCTCACGCCGCTGTCGGCGACGCTCGAGAAGCTCCTGTCGTCAAAGGCCGCGGTGCACCACTCGTGACCGAATCCGCGCCCGCGACGACGACCCCGCCCACACGCGCCTCGAACACGCTGGGCCGAGCGCTCTTTCTGACCATCACGGCTGCGTGCTTCCTGTTCCTGTACTTCCGGCTGAACGGCGCCGCAGCCCGTGAGGGTCTCCCGCTCGTCGACTACATGACGCGCGTGTTCGCCAACGTTCGCTGGCTGCCCTGGCTGCTGCTGATGATGGTGTACTCGTGCTTCTACTTCACCATCGACACGCTCGTCGTCACCCGGGCGCTGAATTGGTTCATCAAGCCGATCCGGTACCGGGACATTCTTCCGATCCGGGCCAGCGCCTACATCATCTCGCTCTTCAGCGAACAGATCGGCAAAGGCGCGATGGCGTACTACCTCAATCGACGCGACAACGTGCCGGGTTGGGAAGTCGCCTCCGTGATGCTGTTCATCATGTTCGGCGAGATCTTCTATCTCCTGACATGGGCCACCGTCGGATTCATGCTCAGCCGGAATTCGCTGCCCGCGGTATTCGGCGTCATACCGGTCATCAGCCTGGGCGCCGCGGTGGTGTTCACGCTGTGGGTTCTCTACTTCCGCGG
>DATFXR010000098.1:0-9244 GCA_035315685.1 Vicinamibacterales bacterium
GGCGCAGCTCACGACCGACGCGGACGAGCAGCACCCGCGGATCGTGCCGGCGGAGAAGTACGGCCTGCAGGTCATCTCGATGGGGTTTCTCACACAGGACGACGCCCCGATCATCTGGCGCGGGCCGATGCTCCACGGCGCGCTGCAGCAGTTCTTCCGCGAGGTCGCGTGGAAGAATCTCGACTACCTCATCGTGGATCTGCCGCCGGGTACCGGCGATGTGTCGCTCAGCCTCAGTCAGACGGTTCCGGTCGCCGGTGCGATCATCGTCACCACGCCGCAGCGGGTGTCGCTGTCGGACAGCCGCCGCGCGGCGGCGATGTACAAGAAGCTCAACATTCCGCCGATCGGTATCATCGAGAACATGAGCTACTTCGCGTGCCCGAATTGCCAGCACGAGGCCGACATCTTCGGTCATGGCGGCGGCGAGAAAATGGCGGCGGAGTTGGGCATTCCGTTTCTCGGCCGGCTGCCGATCTACCAGCCGATTCGCGAGGGCGGCGATTCGGGCGTGCCGTTGATGATCGCTGAACCGGAGTCGCCTGCCGCGCGCGCGTTCGTGGCAGCGGCCGAACGGACCGCCGCGCAGGTATCGATCGCGAGCTACAACCGGCCGACGATTCCATTGACGGTGGTGCGCTGATGCGGAACGCCTTGCGGGATCTGGATCTGCCACGAAGACACGAAGCCACGAAGGATAGTCGTGCACAAAACGGCTTCGTGCCTTCGTGCCTTCGTGGCGGTTTCACACGCGCTCGTGCCGGCGCACGGCTGCGTGGCCATCTGGATCTGCCCCGAAGACACGAAGCCACGAAGGATAGTCGTGCACAAAACGGCTTCGTGCCTTCGTGCCTTCGTGGCGGTTCCATCCTGTTGCTGTTGGTGGGCTCCGCGTGTGGCGCGGGATCGGGCGGCATTGGTGCGGTCAGCTGCGGGGGCGGTCCGCCGCAGAATCAGGCGTCGGCCGCGCCCGCGCCGGGCGGCGAGATGCCGCGCAGCATCGTCGATCCGTACCTCAAGATTCAGCTCGCGCTGGCCGACGACACTGTCGACGGCGTGAAGGCGAATGCCGGCGCCATCGCAACCGCGGCGACCGCGCTCGGCGCGCCCGCGATGAAGATCGACACCGCGGCGGTGCAACTGGCGTCGGCGACCGAGATCGAGGATGCGCGCGCAAAGTTCGGCACGCTGAGCGAGGCGATTGACACCTACGCCGGCGGCCTGAAGCTGAAGCTGCCGGAAGGCATCCGCGTCGCGTTCTGTCCGATGGCCGAGAAGCCGTGGCTGCAGGAGGGAGCGTCGATCAACAACCCGTACTACGGCAAATCGATGCAAACCTGCGGCTCCTTCCGATGAGTCCACGTCTGCGGCCGATGGATCTGCCACGCATGCACGAAGGCACGAAGCCATGTTTGGCAAAAAGCATCTTCGTGTCTTCGTGTGTTCGTGGCGGCTATCACACCTGCCTGCGTGGCGGCTCGCACACGCGTCTTCGTGGGGCCTGTTCCATGTACCGATTCCCGGGGCCTACCTCGTGAACATCTCCTTCACCAAACACACGCTTGCCAACGGACTGGATGTCCTCGTGCACGAGGATCACGCGTGTCCGATCGTCGCGGTGAACCTCTGGTATCACGTCGGCTCGAAAAACGAGCGTCCGGGGCACACCGGGTTCGCGCATCTCTTCGAGCACCTGATGTTCGAGGGATCGCAGCATCACGACAAGGGCTACTTCCAGCCGCTGCAGGGTGCGGGGGCGACGCTCAACGGATCGACGAACGCCGATCGCACGAACTACTGGGAGGTCGTTCCGGCTGGTGCGCTCGAGCTGGCGCTGTGGATGGAATCCGACCGCATGGGCTATCTGCTGCCCGCGTTGACGCAGGCGAAGTTTTCCAATCAGCGCGACGTCGTGCTGAACGAGCGGCGGCAGAACTACGAGAACCGGCCGTACGGCCTGGCGCCGATGGCGCTGCTCGCCGCGCTTTTCCCCGACGACCATCCCTACCACTGGACGACGATTGGCGAGATCGCCGATCTCGAGGCGGTGCAGCTCGACGAAGTGCACGCCTTCTTCCGCCGGTACTATCATCCGGCCAACGCGTCGATCGCGATCGCCGGGGACATCGACGCCGATGCCACGCTCCGGCTCGTCGAGCTGTACTTCGGAGAAATCGATCCCGGCGAGCACGTCGATGCGGTGCGCGCGCCAGCGGCGCTCGATCGCGACGTGCGGATCCAGTTCGAGGATCGCGTCGAGCTGTCGCGCCTCTACATGGCCTGGCTGACGCCGGCGATGTTCGCAGACGGGGACGCCGATCTCGATCTCGCCACCGATCTGCTGGCCAACGGCAAGACCTCGCGGCTCTATCGCCGCCTGGTGTTCGACGAGCGGCTCGCGACCGACGTGTCCGCCTCGCAGAATTCGCGCGAGATTGCCGGCTACGCGCAGATTACGGCGACCGCCGCGCCGGACCACAGTCTCGGCGAGATCGAGCGGGCGATCGTCGAAGAGATCGAGCGGCTGGCGGCCGACGGACCGACTGACGAGGAGATCGAGCGCGGCCGCGTGCAGGCCGAGGCGCAGTTCGTGTTCCGGCTGCAGACGGTCGGCGGCTTCGGCGGGAAGTCCGATCAGCTGAATGCCTACAACGTCTTCCTTCGGGATCCGGCGTACTTCGATCGCGATCTCGCCCGATACCAGGTCGTCACGCACGCGTCGCTGCGCGAAGCGGTCCGGCGCTATCTCGACCCGGCTCGCCGCGTGACGCTCAGCATCGTACCGCACGGCCGGACGGCGTTCGCCGCTCCCGATTCGCGGACGGCGGTCGTCTCGTGACCTCCACGCGGACTGCGCGCGGCAGCACGGTGGACCGCTCGCGTCTGCCGGTTCCCGGACCGACCCGCGCGCTGCCATTTCCCGCGATTGCGAAGTCGGCGCTGCCCAACGGCATGCGGGTCTGGACGGTGCGCCACACCCAGGTGCCGCTGGTTGCGTTCACGCTGCTGGTGCGGCGCGGCGCCAGCTCGGATCCCGTCGGTAAGGACGGGCTCGCGGCCGTCACCGCCGACATGCTCGACGAAGGCAGCGGCGAGCGATCGGCGATTCAGATCCACGAAGCGCTCGCCCGCCTCGGCGCGCAGTTCGACACCGACATCGGATCGGACGCGACGGTGGCGAGCGTCACCGTCCTCAGCCGCTTCGCGAAGCCGGTTCTCGGGCTGCTCTCGGACATCGTCGCGCGGCCGGCGCTGCGCGAACACGACTTCGCGCGCGTGCGGCAGCTGCGTCTGCATCGGCTCACCCAGATGCGCGACATGCCGGGGGCGCTCGCCGACCGCGCGTTCCTGAAACTGCTCTACGGTCCACACCCCTACGGTCACTCGCCGATCGGCAGCGAAGCGTCGCTGGTGGCGATGACGATCGACGACGTGCGTGCGTTCCACGCGCGCGCGATCTGTCCGTCGGCGGCGATCCTGATCGCCGTCGGCGACTGCGAGCACGACGAGATCGTGCGCCTGGCCGACGAGGCCTTCGCTGACTGGACCGGCGCCGGCGATGCGGAAGTGGCGGCCGGTGGCATGGCGCCTCAGGCGCCGGCGATTACCGTCGTGCCGCGGCCGCGCGCGCCGCAGTCGGAGCTGCGCATCGGCCAGGTGGCAACTGCGCGCGACACACCGGACTATCACGCGCTCGTGGTCGCCAACACGATTCTCGGCGGGCAGTTCGTCAGCCGCATCAACCTCAATCTGCGCGAGCACAAGGGGCTCACCTACGGCGCGCGCACCGCGTTCGAGTTCCGCCGGCTGCCCGGTCCGTTCGCGTTGCAGGCGAGCGTGCAGACCAGCGGCACCGCGGTCGCGATCCAGGAATCGATTGGCGAGATCGCCGGCATCCGCGGGCTGCGTCCGGTGACCGATGAGGAGCTCGCCCTCGGCATCGCGGCGCTGACCCGCGGCTATGCGCGCAACTTCGAGACCGCCGAGCAGATCGCCCGCGCCGCGATGCAGCTCGCTCTCTACGATCTTCCCGACGATTACTTCGCCCAGTTCGTACCGCGCATCGAAGCGGTGACGTCACACGACGTCTCGCGCGTGATGACGACGCATCTCGATCCGGCGCGCCTCGTCACGGTCGTCGTGGGTGATCTGGATGCCATTGGCTCCGACCTGTCCACCATCGCGAATCGTGCGCCGGCGGTGCTCGCCGTCGAGAGCCTCTGAGATCAACAGCGCCACGAAGGCACGAAGACACGCAGGCTTTTTCAATCGAAGAAAGCTCTGCGTTCTCTGCGTTCGCCGCGGTTGCATTCCCCACGCGAGTCCGGCTGACGCCGGACTCTCCTCGCTTGCGGTACGATCGTCCGGTTGAAAGCCGTCCGATTTCATGCACACGGTGGCCCGGAGGTGCTGCGGCTCGAGGATGCGCCCGACCCGGAACTCGCGCCCGGTGAGGTCCTCGTCCGCGTCCGGGCGTGCGCACTGAATCGTCTCGACGTGTGGGAACGGCAAGGCCTGCCGCGAGTCCAGATTCCGCTGCCGCACATCTCGGGCAGCGATGTCGCCGGCGAAGTGGTCGCATCGGCAGCGACCGACGTGACGATCGGCGGCCGCGTCATGCTGCAGCCCGGCGTCAGCTGCGGTCGCTGCACCGCGTGTCTTTCCGGCCGCGATCACGAATGCCCGCGGTACGAGGTGCTCGGATACCGGAACCACGCCGGCGGGTACGCCGAGCTCGTGAAGGTGCCGGTCCAGAACCTCATCCCGATTCCCGACGAGATCGACTTCGTCCACGCCGCTGCGTTTCCGCTGACGTTTCTGACGGCGTGGCATATGCTGGTGACGCGGGCGCAGCTGGCGCGGGGCGAGGCGGTGCTTGTGCTCGCGGCCGGCAGCGGTGTTGGCCAGGCGGCGATTCAGATCGCAGTCCTGCAGGGGGCGCGGGTCTTCGCCACCGCCGGCTCGGACGCGAAGCTCGCACGGGCGCGAGCGCTGGGGGCGCACGAGGTGATCAACCACCACACGCAGGACATTGCCGCCGAGGTCCTGCGTCTGACGAACCGGCGGGGGGTCGACGTCGTCATAGAGCATGTCGGCGAGGCGACCTGGCCGAAGAGCGTCCGGTCGCTGGCGCGCGGCGGGCGGCTTGTGACATGCGGCGCGACCACCGGAGGGCGGGGATCGCTGGATCTGCACGCGCTATTCGCGAAGCAGCTGTCGGTTCTTGGCTCGTATATGGGTACGAAGGGAGAGCTGCTGCAGGCGGCGCGGCTCTTCTTCACCGCCCGGCTCGAACCGGTGATCGATCGAACCTATCCGCTGGCCGACGCCGCGGACGCGCAGCGCCGCCTCGAGCAGTCGGGACAATTCGGCAAAATCGTTCTCGAAGTGCCATGAGCAGCCTGCAGCGGGTCGGCGTCAGCCTCTTCACGCTGATCGCCCTGGTCAGCATCGTGCTGGCCGCCGCGACGATCTGGCTGTTCGTCACCAACCCCGTCACCGTCGCCAACGCCGTCAACGAGGGCGAGGTCTCACCACTCGTCCGTCAGCTTGCCCAGCTGCTTTACAGCGCGCTGGGTGGGCTGCTGAAGTACCTTTGAGCCAATCAGGAACTTGGAATTTTGAATTTGGAATGCGTGATCACGGTCCGGCTAAAGCCGGACACTACCGCCGTGACGTAGCACGAATCCAAGTTCCACATTCCGAATTCCTACTCGCTGCGTGCGCCCAGGTCAGCGCCACTGGTCGTGTCCGGCTTTCGCCGGACCGCGCGCGCCCAGGTCGGCGCCACTGGTAGCGTCCGGCTTTAGCCGGACCGTGACAGCGCGCGTTTCAGGAAGCGCGTCAGGATCCACCCGTCGACGAACTTGAACGGCGTCTTGCCGGTGCTGTAGTGACCGCACCGCAGCACCGCGACCTCGTGCGGCAGCCCCTGTTCGCGAAACGCGGCGACGAGATCTTCCGACAGATCGACGGGGAACGTCAGGTCGTAGCGCGCGTACACGAGCAGCGTGCGCCGGTTACGCACGCGTTCGAGGTAGCAGCGCGGGCTGATGGGACGCCACAGGCTGCGGAGCAGATCGAGCTCGATGTGCCCGTCCATCCCTTCGCGCACGTGGCGGGTCGAGATGCCGCGCCAGACGACATCGGCAAAATACGGCGAGATGTGGTTCAGCGCCTGCGCGCGAATCAGCGGCTCGTGTGCGGTCGTGAGCAGCGCCAGGCACGAGCCGAGGCTCGTGCCGAGAATTCCGATCCGATCGTAGCCCTGCATCGCCAGCCACGCGATCGCGCGCCGCGCGTCGACGACCGCCTGCCGGCACACCTGCACCGTCCGCGCGACGTTCGCCGAGACGATGTAGTCGGCGCGGTGCAACTCGGGCGGCATCCGCTGGTCGTGGTAGGGCAGGCTCAGGCGCAGCGCCGACAGTCCGTTCCATGCGAGCAGCCGCGACAAGCCGACGTGCCCGCCGGCGCCGGAATTCCATTGCGGAAGCACGAGCACTGCCGCGCGCGAGGCGTTCAGGCCGTCCCGGACTCGCGCCGGAAAGAAGCGTGCGTACACGGTGTTGTTCGCTGCGTGCGGGGTAGTCATTGCACTCGGAAACGTGAGCAGGTCCCCGTCGGGCGAAGCCGTCAGCGTGTAGTCGGTGGTCGGCGCGGGCGTGAAGAACGCGTCAGTGTCGGCCATCACGTGCGAGACCCACTCGCCAATCGCCTCGGCCGGCGTTGCATGTGGGCGATGGCCGTTACCGGGAATCCAGTCGAGCCCCCAGTCGAACGGCCGCACGACACGATCCGTCGTGGCGTCGGCGAGCCGCCGCTCCCACGCGTGGAAGACCGCTTGTAGCATCCGCGACTCATGCTATACTGCCGCCCTCATGCGCTTCACCTTCGACACTCGAAAGCGCCTCAGCCGAAAGCGGGCCGGCCGTGTCGGAGTCTGTGTGCGCGAGCGCTGACCATCCAGTAACAGGAACGCAAGCGACCAACTGCCGACCCGGTGAAAACCGCGGTCGGCTTTTTTGTTTTTGAGCGCCGGTGGCGTCGCTGACGGCGCGAGACAAGGGCACAAAGGGCAGCAAAGGGCACAGAGGAAGGGATCATGGCGATCGAAGTAGGCATACTCGGCGCGACCGGGCAGGTGGGGCAGCAGTTCATCGCGCTGCTCGCGAATCATCCGTGGTTCAAGGTGACGTGGCTCGGCGCGAGCGAGCGATCTGCGGGCAAGGCGTACCGCGACGCGACCGCGTGGCGTTTGCCGGCGCTGCTACCGGACGAGGTCGCCGATCTGAACGTGAACGCCGCGGCGCCGGGCGGCGCGCCGCAGCTGGTCTTTTCCGGGCTCGATTCGTCGGTGGCGGGCGAGATCGAAGGGGCGTTCGCGCAGGCCGGCCATCTCGTCGTGAGCAACTCGCGCAATTACCGGATGGAGCGCGACGTGCCGCTGCTGATTCCTGAAGTAAATGCCAGCCATCTTGGCCTGCTGCCCTGTCAGAAGACTCGCGGCTGGCAGGGCCGCATCGTCACCAACCCGAACTGCGTCGTCGTCGTGTACGCGATGGCGCTCGCGCCGCTCCGGCAGTTCGGGCTGAAGGCGTCGATCATCACGACGCTGCAGGCGATCTCGGGCGCCGGGTATCCGGGCGTCGCATCATGGGACATTCTCGCGAACGTGGTCCCGTTCATCGGCGGCGGCGAGGAGCAGAAGATCGAGACCGAGACCAACAAGATTCTCGGCGAGCTGAAGGACGGCGCCGTCGAGAGTCATCCGGTGACGATCAGCGCGGCGGTTACCCGCGTGCCGGTGCACAACGGGCATACGGGATCGATCTCGGTGGCGCTCGAGCAGCAGCCGGACGCCGAAGCGATCGTCGGCGCGTGGAACTCGTTCCGCGGCCGACCGCAGGAGCTCGATCTGCCGTCCGCGCCCGCGCAGCCGCTCGTCTACCTGACGGAGCCGAACCGGCCGCAGCCGGCGCTCGACGTAAACCGGGACGGTGGAATGACGGTGACGATCGGACGGCTGCGTCCCTGCCCGGTGCTCGACTACAAGTTCGTCGCGCTCGGCCACAACACGATTCGAGGCGCCGCCGGCGCCGCGATCCTGAACGCCGAACTGATGCATCGGGAGGGGCTGCTGTGAGCGCGCGCGGGCTTCACGGAGCGCGCGGTGGTCGGGCGGGTCAGGCAGATCGGATGGGTCAGGTAAGCCGGGTGGGTCAGGTAGGCCGGGCAGGTCAGGTGGGTCGGACAACCGGTCATGCGAATGGCGCGGCTAAACCCGAAGGGGCGTATCTGTCAGCCGACTCTGTGTGGCCGTCCGACCTACCTGACCCACCCGGCCCACCCGGCCCACGCGAGCGGAGCCAGCGCCGATGAACGTCGTGATGAAATTCGGCGGCACGTCGGTCGCCGATCCGGACGCGATCGGCCGCCTGATCGGCATCGTTCGCCGGCAGGCCGCGCAGGATCCGCACTCTCCGCCAGTGGTTGTCGTCTCAGCTCTGGCCGGCGTGACCGACACGCTCGTGTCAATCGCGCGGCTGGCGGAGGACGGCGCCGTCGATCGAGCCGCTGCGGAACTTCAGATGCTGCTCGAGCGCCACATCAGCGTCGCGACCGCGGTCACGTCGACGAGCCGGGACGCTGTGCTGGCCGACCTGCGGCACGAATTCGATGAGTTAATCGGTCTGGTGCACGCGCTCGCGGTACTGCGCGAAGTGTCCCCGCGATCGCGCGACGCGGTGCTCGCGGCCGGCGAAGTCGTGAGCAGCCGCATCGTTGCTGCCGCATTCGACGATCACGATCTTCCGGCCGCATGGATCGACGCGCGCTCGGTCCTCGTCACCGACGCCGAGCACACAGCCGCCGCACCCGACATGGACGCGACCACCACGCGCGCGACCGGGCGGCTGGCGCCGGCGATTCGCGACGGCCGGGTCCCGGTCCTCGGCGGGTTCATCGGCGCCACGGCTGCCGGCATCACGTCAACGCTCGGCCGTGGCGGGTCCGACTACTCGGCCGCAATCTTCGGCGCGTGTCTCGACGTCGACGAGATTCAGATCTGGACCGACGTGGACGGCATGCTGACGGCCGACCCGCGAATCGTGCCGCAGCCGCGTCTCGTACCGCAGCTCTCGTTCGCCGAAGCCTCGGAGCTCGCCTACTTCGGCGCGAAGGTGCTGCACCCGAGCACCATCCTGCCGGCGGTGGCGAAGAACATTCCGGTGCGGATCCTCAA
>DATFXR010000099.1:0-6973 GCA_035315685.1 Vicinamibacterales bacterium
ACCGGATGATCTCTGTCAACCACTGATGTTCTGCCGTCAGCCCTTCTTCGAGGCCGACAGTCGGGACGAACCCGAGGTCGGCGTGCGCCAGCGACGTGTCGGCGTAGGTATGGCGCATATCGCCCTTCTGCGCCGAGTCGATTCGAACCATCGGTTTGCGCCGCGCCACGCGACCGATGAGGTCGAGAACCTCGTTCACCGAGACCCGCGAGCCTCCTCCAATATTGTACACACGGCCCGGGACGCCCCTGATCGCCGCCGCGACGTTGGCCGCGACGATATCCTGCACAAACGTGAAATCGCGTGTCTGCTCGCCGTCGCCATAGACCGCGATCGGCTCGCCGAGAATCGTCGCCCGCAGGAATTTATGGAACCCCATGTCCGGGCGCTGCCGCGGTCCGTAGACGGTGAAGTAGCGCAGCGACACGGTCGGCACGCGGAAGTTCGCGTAGTACAAGTAGCAGAGCTGCTCGGCCGCGAGCTTGGAGACGCCGTAGGGTGACACCGGCTGGGTCATCGCGTCTTCACGGAACGGCATCGGCGTGTTGTCGCCATACACCGACGAGCTCGACGCGTACACGAATCGTTCGAGCGCCGGCGCCTTGACCGCCGCTTCGAGCAGGACCTGCGTCGCCTCGATGTTGTTCTCGGTGTAGATCGCGAAGTCGCGGCCCCAGCTCTTGCGCACGCCGGCCTGCGCCGCGAGATGAAACACGTGCGTGCGATCGCCGAGCAGCGACGCCAGATCGGCGTCTTGGATGCGCGACTCGAAAAAGCGGAAGCCGCGACCCGCCCGCAGGCCGCTCAGGTTGCGCTCCTTCATCGGGCGCGGATAGTAGTCGGTGAGGCAGTCGATCCCGACCACGTCGACGCCGTCGGCGACGAGCCGTTCTGCGAGCGTCGAGCCGATGAATCCGGCAGCGCCGGTAACCAGTGCCTTCATGAAAACAGCGTCCGCACGCGCTCCGGCAGGCGGCAGGGTTTGCCGTTCCTGTCCAGCGTCGCATGCACCGTCGTCCCCGTCGCGAGCGTGACCGCGTCGGCGATCCGCACGACTTCGTAGGTGAACCGCACGCGGATCGGCGACATCATCGTGCCGCTCGTCCGCACTTCGATCTCATCATCGTACTTCGCCGAATCCCGATACGTGCACTGCGCCTCGATCACCGGCAGCGCGAAGCCATCCACTTCCATGTCGCGATACGTCCACCCCGCCTCACGCAGCAGATCGGTGCGAGCGACCTCGAACCACACGAAGTAGTTCGCGTAGTAGACGACGCCCATCTGGTCGGTTTCGGCGTAGCGCACGCGGATCCGCGACGAGGAACGGGGAGGGCCTCCCGAAATCATCGAGGAACGGTCGGGACGGCGCCGAGCGCGGCCGCCTTCAAATCGCGAGTGGCGCGCTCCGGATCGGGTGTATGGAACACGGCCGACCCCGCGACGATGATGCTCGCGCCTGCCGACACCACGCGGGCGACGTTGTGCTGATCGATGCCGCCGTCGATTTCCACCGGAGCGGAATTGCCGGCGCGGTCGAGCAGTGCCCGGACCTCGCGTAGTTTGGACTCGCTGCGCGGGATGAAGGTCTGGCCGCCGAACCCCGGGTTCACCGACATGACGAGCACGTAGTCGACATCGGCCGCCATCTCGCTCAGGCTCGACACCGGCGTCGACGGGTTGAGCACCACGCCGGCCCTGATCCCGAGCGCCTTGATGGCGTGAACCGTCCGATGCAGGTGCGGCAGCACTTCGACGTGCACCGAGATCATCGCCGCGCCCGCGTCAGCGAACGCGTCGAGGTAGCGATCGGGCTCCTCGATCATCAGGTGGACATCGAGGGGCACGGTGGCGACCCGTTTCAGCGATTTCACCACCGGCGGACCGATCGTGATGTTCGGGACGAAGTGGCCGTCCATCACGTCGACGTGAATCAGGTCGGCGCCGCCGCGCTCGACCGCGGCGATCGCGTCGCCGAGCGCCGCGAAATCCGCAGAGAGGATCGACGGCGCGATCCGGACGGTCATCGGCTCACCTCGAGAGAGATCGGCTCGCCGGGTCCGATTTGAAATCCCGCTTGCGGGTTCTGCCGGATCACGATGCCGGCGGCAACGCCTGGATACGGCGTCGATCCGACGACCGCGACGCGGAAGCCGTGGACGCGCAGGATTTCTGCGGCGCGATCGCCGTTGACGCCGATGAGATCGGGCATCACGTAGCTGGCGCCGCGCTCGCCGCGGTTGACCAGCAGCGCGACCTTCTCGCCCGCGGTCTTCGCCGGCGGTGTCTGCGCGACGACGACATCGGACGCGAAGGTGTGCGATCTGATCTCGACCAGATCGGCGAGCGTGAGACCGTCGGACTCGAGGCGCATCGTCGCGGTCCGCTCGGATTCGCCGATCAGCAGCGGGATCCTCGCCGCGCGCGCACCGGAACTGAGCCAGATGCGGACGCTGCGCTGCTGTCTGGCGGTCGACCCGGCGGCCGGATCCTGCGCGAGCACGCGGCCCGCCGGAATCTTCGGATCGGGCCGGCGCGCCTCGTCGATTCTGATTGCGAGCCCGAGGTCCGCCGCGATCGTCGTCGCCTCACTAGGCGTGCGGTTGGTGAAATCGGGCACCTGGACTTCGCGCGTGCGCAGCGCGATGCGCATCGCCGCCGCGGCAAAGACGAGATAGGTGACGACCAGCGCGCCGACGAGCAGAACCAGTTTGCCCGCGGACCAGACGCGAGTCTTCAGTGCCATTGATTTCCGATGGTACTACGGGGCAGGAAGGGCAGGAAGGGCAGGAGGGGCGGAGGGCCCCATCCCGCCTTTCCGGCCCGTCCTGCCGCTCCTGCCTATCCTCGACGCGTGAACACCGCGCCGAAGAATGATTCGAGCTGATGGCGGTGCGGCTCCGTTCGCAGGAACCCGCGCGCATCGATGAGCGACCCGGTGAGTTGCGAGTTCGCCGACAGCGCCGAGGCCGGAATGAAGTCTCGCGTCTCCGCCGCGAACGCGTCGACGACCTGCTCGTTCTCTTCGGGTTCGCTCGAGCAGGTGGCGTAGACGAGCCGTCCGCCGGGCGCCACGATCGCCGCCGCCTGGCGGAGCATCGTCAATTCAGTCGCGGCGAGCGCGGCAATGTCGCTGTCGCGCCGGCGCCAGCGGATATCCGGATCGCGGCGCAGTGTGCCAAGGCCCGAGCACGGGGCGTCCACCAGCACGCAATCGAAGCGCGCCCTGAACGGCAGCGGCCGCCGCACGTCCATCTGCACGATCCGGACGTTGGTCGCGCCGCTCGCAGCCACCGTTCGGCGGAGCAGCGCGAGTCGGCGATCGCGGAGATCGGTGGCGACGAGCAGTCCGTTTCCAGACATCGCGGCAGCGATCGCCGTGGTCTTGCCCCCCGGCGATGCGCACGCGTCGAGCACGAGACGCGGCGGCCGATCGCCGGCGAGCAGAGCCACGAGCTGCGACGCTTCGTCCTGCACGAAGAAAAAGCCGGCATCGTCGAGACCCAGGCGCAGCGGGTAGCCCGCGTCGACGATCAAGCCGTCAGGCGCATAGGGCGCCGCGTGCAGCTCGACATCCTGCGCCCGCAGGCGCTCGGCGAGCTCGTCGCGCGTAACCTTCAGCCGATTCGCGCGCAGCGTCAGCGTGCCGGGGGTGTTGTTGAACTGCATCCATTGCTCGGCGATCTCGAATCCGAGCCGGTCGTACCAGCGTGCGGCGAGCCAGCGCGGATGCGACAGCGCGACGCTGAAATAGTCGAGTGCTGCGTCGCGGTCTGAGGGATCGGCAGGACGCGGTGGCAGGGGCAGCGCATCGCGCCGCCGCGAAACCTCGCGCAGTACGGCATTCACGAATCCCGTCGCGCTCGTCTTGCCTGCACGCCGCACCAGGTTCACCGCATCGTCGACGACAGCGGAGGCCGGCACGCGGGTGAGATGCAGCAGCTGATAGATGCTGAGGCGGAGAATTTCCACGATCTCGGAGTCGAGCCGAGATGGCGGGCGTTTCGAGAATGTGCCGATGACGTGGTCAATCGTCGCGCGCCATCGCTGCACGCCGCTGGCGATGTCGGCCGCGAGCGCGCGGTCGCGATCGTCGCGCAGGCCGCCGCGGGCGAACGCAATCGCGGTAGGAAGGTCGGCGTTGCCCGCCGACACCGCGCTCAGGATTTCGTACGCCGCGACGCGCGCGGGCCCGATCATGGCGTCGGCGCGAATCGATCGCCGGGCGACACGCGATGGCCGGCCAGGAATTCGCGTGCGGTCATCGGGCGTTTGCCTTCCAGCTGCACCTCGACGAGATGAACGCGTCCCGATCCGGCGGCAACGACGAGGTCGCCGGGGGTCGCCTCGAGGATCGTGCCTGGAGGGGCGCCTGCCGCCTCATCCGACGGCGACGAACGGAGAAGTATCAGGCGCCGGCCGTTCAGGAACGAGGACGCATGAGGCCACGGATGCAATCCGCGCACCCGGTTGTGAACGTGAGCCGCTGGCGCGTTCCAGTCGAGCGCGCTGTCTTCCTTCGTGAGCCGGTGCGCGTAGGTCGCGGCGGAATCGTCTTGGGGCGTCTCGATGACAGCGCCAGCCGCCAGGCGATCGACGGTTTCGACGAGCAGAGGCGCGCCGATGCGCGCCAGATCGCGTTCGACCGTGTCGCTCGTCTCGCTGTCGCCGATCGGCCGGTGCGCGGTCGCGAGCATGGGACCGGCGTCGAGCGCCTTCACGACCCGCATGATCGTGACTCCGGTGTCACGGTCACCGGCAATGATCGCGCGATGAACCGGCGCGGCCCCGCGGTAGTGGGGAAGCAGCGACGCGTGGACGTTGATCAGGCCAAGGCGCGGTATCGCCAGCACGGCGTCGGTGAGAATCCGGCCGTAGGCGGCGACGACGCCGAGGTCGGCGCCGAGCGCCGCGAGCCCGTGGAGGAAGCCTTCATCCCTGAGGCGTGCCGGCTGCAGCACCGCGACACCCGCGCTGACAGCGCGCGATTTCACCGGGCCGGCGAAGGTCTTGTGTCCGCGGCCGCGTGGCCGGTCGGGCTGGCACACGACGCCGACCAGGGTGTGGCTTGATGCGAGCAGCGCGTCGAGCGTCGGCACGGCGAACTCCGGCGTGCCGAAGAACACCACGCGGAGCGGCGCGGCTACCATTTGCCGGCGCGAGACAGCTTCTTGATTTTGCGAACGATCAGCTCGCGCTTGATGCCGCGGAGGCGATCGACGAACAACGTGCCGTCGAGATGGTCCATTTCATGCTGAAAGGCGCGTGCGAGTAGTCCCGACCCCTCGTGGGTCCGTTCTTCCCAGTCGCGATCGCGCCCTGTGATGACCACACGCGAAGGCCGCACCACCGTCGCATTGAATCCCGGCACACTGAGGCAGCCTTCTTCTTCGAGCTGCACGCCGTCGCGCTCGACGAATTCGGGATTGATGAGCACGATCAGGTCACCTGAATCGCGGCCCACGGAGACGTCCACGACGAAGATGCGCAGCGGCACACCCACTTGCGGCGCCGCCAGCCCGACGCCAGGCGCTGCATACATGGTCTCGATCATGTCGGTGATAAGCCGTTCGATATCCGGAGTCAGGTCATCGACCGCGCGAGCCGCCGCGTGAAGCGCGGTGTCACCGTACTTGAGAATGGGACGAATCATCAGCAGCGATCAAAACGCAAAGAGCCTGTAGACAACCGGGCAAGGAGCACGTTGAAATAACTGCCTTTGCGGCCTTAACGGCCTTTGCGTTCCGTGAAACGCGCGGACGTGCGATCCCGGAAAGCGTTCCAGTTCGCGACGAGCTCCTCGATGGAGTCGCCGCCGAATTTCTCGACGAGGGCGTCGGCGAGGACGAAGGCGACCATGGCTTCTCCGACGATCGCCGCGGCGGGCACGGCACAGACGTCGCTGCGCTCCACGGCCGCCGGGCTCTCGGTCATGGTCGTCAGATCGACGGAGCGCAGCGGGGTCATCAGCGTCGAGATCGGCTTCATGTAGCCGGTGACCCGGACGTCCTCGCCGTTGGTGACGCCGCCTTCGAGCCCGCCGGCGTTGTTGGTCGGGCGGCGGACGCCGATGGGCGCGTGTCCGGCGCCGCTCACGATCTCGTCGTGCACGCGCGAGCCTGGCACCGCCGCGACCGCCGGGCCCCGGCCGATACCGACTGCCTTGATCGCCGGGATCGACATCATCGCTTGCGCGAGCCGCCCATCGAGCTTGCGATCCCACTGCACGTAGCTGCCGAGGCCCGGCGGCACCCCTCGCGCGATCACTTCAAATGTGCCGCCCATCGTGTCGCCGGCTGCCCGCGCCTCGTCTATCCTCGTAATCATCTGCCGCTCGACCGCCGGGTCGACACAGTGCAGCGCGCTTTCAGCCGAGATCGATCGTGCCTCGTCGAAGGTGATGGCCGACGGGTCGGCAATCGACGCCGCGCCGATCGCCGTCACATGGCTGACGATCTCGGCGCCGACGACGGCGAGGAGCTGACGTGCGAGCGCGCCGACGGCAACGCGCGCGGCGGTCTCGCGCGCGCTGGCGCGCTCGAGCACGTTGCGGATGTCGTCGTGACCGTATTTCACGAACCCGGCGAGGTCGGCGTGACCGGGGCGCGGTCGCGTCACCGCCGGACGATCGACCCCTGACGCGCCCGCCGGCATCTCCGCCTCGACGTGCATCGTTCGCTGCCAGTTCTCCCAATCCTTGTTCGGAATCAGCAACGCGATCGGACCGCCCGTCGTCGCGCCGTGGCGGACGCCGCTCAACGGCTCCGCGCGATCCGATTCGATGACCATGCGGCGCCCACGCCCGTAGCCCGTCTGCCGGCGGCGGAGATCCGCGGTGACCGCGTCGACATCGATCGCAAGGCCTGCCGGCATCCCTTCGAGGATCGCGACCAGCGCCTTTCCATGCGATTCGCCAGCAGTCAAGAAACGCAGCATGCGGCGTTCATTCTATCCGAAGTTTTTTCAGCATCCG
>DATFXR010000100.1:0-2941 GCA_035315685.1 Vicinamibacterales bacterium
CCGCCCGTCCATGATGTCGCGGTGCACCTGCATGTATTTTTCAGGCGTGCCGATGTCGATCCAGTAGCCGCGGTAGACGTAGGCGACGAACGTCTCGCGGCGCTCGATCAGCGACGGGAAGAAGCTGCGTTCGATCGACCACTGCGTATCCTTCGGAATCCGATCGAAGGTGTCCGGCTCGAGGACGTAGATGCCGGCGTTGATGGTGTCGCAGGTGATCTCGTCCGGGTTCGGCTTTTCGAGGAAGCGCAGGACGTTGCCGCGCTCGTCGGTCTCGACGAGGCCGTAGGCGCTCGGGTTCTCGACCGGCGTCAGCACGATCGTCGCCTTCGCCTTGCGCTCGCGGTGCAGTGCGATCACCGCGCCGAGATCCACCTGCGTGAGCACGTCGCCGTTGAAGACCACCACCGAATCGTGCAGCGACTCGCCGGCGTAGCGGACCGCGCCGCCGGTGCCGAGCGGTGCCGGCTCGACCACGTAGCGGATCGCGAGGCCGGTCTCGCTGCCGTCGCCGAAGATCTCCTCGATGCGACGCGGCTGGTAGTTGAGGCTGAGAATCACCTCGTCTATCTCGGGCACCTGTTTGAGGAGATCGAGCTGATAGTGAAGGAACGGGCGGTCGAAGATCGGGACGATCGGCTTCGGGGTATGAATCGTCAACGGGCGCAGCCGCGTGCCCTTGCCGCCTGCCAGCAGGATCGCTTTCATGACAACCTGCCGATGTTATCATGCCGGTACGGGCGTTCATGAATCTCCCGAACTCGCTCACCATCACGCGCATCTTCCTCGTGCCGCTGCTCGTGGTGGTGCTGCTGACGAAATTCGAGGGCCGGCAGATCTTCGGTGTTCCCAACGAGATCGTCGGCGCCGCGATCTTCGGCCTCGCGTCGCTCACCGACTGGGCCGACGGCTACCTCGCGCGCCGCCGCAAGCAGATCACACTGCTCGGACAGATGATCGATCCGCTCGCCGACAAGCTGCTGACCCTGGCGGCGCTGATCTCGCTCGTGCAACTCGATCTGGCGCCGGCGTGGATGGTGGCGGTGATTCTGGGGCGCGACTTCGCGGTCACGGCGCTGCGCAGCCTCGCCTATTCACGCGGGGTCGCGGTGCCGGCCTCGCAGCTGGGCAAGATCAAGATGGTGGCGCAGGTGGTCGCCATTCTCGCGCTGATTCTCGCTCACGGCCAGATGCGCCAGTTCTATCTGGACCGGATCGGTCAAGTGGCACTGTGGATCGCCGTGGTCATGTCGCTGGCGTCGGCGGCCGACTACTTCCGTCGGTTCACGCGCGTGCTGCATCCCGGCGTCGCCGCCTTCCCGACCGCACGCGATCAGCGGTCCGATCGGAAAGCCGGCTGAGCAAAGCAACCGCAGAGACCGCAGAGATCGCAGAGACAAGAAACCTCTTTTCGATCGAGAGGCGATAGTTTTCTCTGCGAGCTCGGCGACCTCTGCGGTTGCTTTCCCTCAGCGGTCTCTTACTTCCGCCGCGCGACGTAGTCGCCTTCGAACACCGCGTCGCGCGACCGCGTGATGCGGGCCAGCGCCGCCGAGCCGCTGGTCGAGATCACGATCGCCTCGCCGACGCTGACCAGCGGCAGCCCTCCGGTGTGCGGGTCGCGGTAGATGGCGAACCGCTGGCCGGGCACGACACCCTGTTCGCTGCCGCGATCGATCAGCGCGAAATCGCCGCCACCAAAAGTCGTCCGATCCTCGATGCCGTTGACGATGCGGCCGAGCTCGCCGAAATCGGGCTCGCCGGTGACGTCAGTTGACTCGGCACCGGCCGGCACGAGGGGCGGGACGAACGGCTCGAGATAGTCTCCGCTCAGGATGTCGCCGCAGGTGTGGTCGATTTGCGCGATGGCCGTCGCCTCGTTGGCGGCCACGACATGCACCCACCCCAGAGTCTTCGCGCCGCGGCCGTGCGCCTGGTCACGGTAGGTGCCGAATGAGTTGGACCTGCGGACGAAGAACTGCTGGCCGGGTTGCAAGCCGGCCTTGGTTCCACTGTCGAGTACCAGCAGATCGTTGCCGCCGAAGATCCTGCGGGGCGCCGGATCCTGCGCGCCGGCAACGTGCTGGGCGTGCTCCGGTTCGGCCGAAAACGTCGGCGGCGGCGCGCACGCCACCGCGATCTCGATCGGCGACATCGCCGGGGCCGAGGTCTGTGCGCCCGCTGCTGTCGCCAGCGTCGCGCTCACGGTTGCGGTGATGATCCAGGCTGCCGCTCGCATGCTCACCCTCCTGATGTCTTCGCCTGCAATTGCGTCTTGAGCTCGTTCGCTCGCTTCTGGGCTTCAGCGAGATACTCGCTCTGTTCGAACTCGGCGATCAGTTTTTCAAGATAGGGGAGCGCTTCGGCCTGGAGATTGCTCTTCACGAGTGAATCGGCGAGGTAGTAATACACGGCGTCACGGCCGGTGTATTCGGGATCGTCCTTCAAGACGCCCTTGAAGCGATCGATCGCACCGGCGTACCACTTCTGGCGATAGTAGAAATAGCCGACCAGGTAGTCGGATTCGCTGAGGCGATCGCGCGCCTCGCGCAGGTGCTGCTTCGCTTCCGGGAGCAGGCTGCTGGCCGGGTACCGCGCGACGAAGGCTTCGAATTCCTTGATCGCTTCGCGCGTCTCGGTCTGGTCCCGCTGCGGATGGCGCATCTGCTTGTAGTGGGCCATCCCCAGCTTCAGCTGCGCATAGTCGGCGCGGGCGTGCGTCGGATAGAAGGAGAGGAATTCCTTGAACTCGTTGATCGCGAGCACGAGCGCCTCGGCCGTGCCTTCACCGAGATAGGTATCGCCGATGCCCAGCTTGGCGTCCGGCCGGTACGGGCTCTGCGTGTAGGTTTCGGTGACCTGCTTGAAGAACTCGCGCGCGGTCAACCACTTCTTCGAATTGAGCGCCGCGGTCCCCTTGTCGAACAGGAACTTGTCGGGC
>DATFXR010000101.1:0-15418 GCA_035315685.1 Vicinamibacterales bacterium
ACCGTGCCTGGACCGTTCGGCGGCAACATGGACTACGCGTCGATGGGTGCTGGTGTGTCGCTGATGCTGCCGGTCAACGAGCCGGGCGCGCTGCTGTTCATGGGCGACGGGCACGCGCGGCAGGGCGAGGGTGAAGTTGCCGGCACTGGACTCGAGACTTCGCTCGACGTCGAGTTTCGGGTCGATCTCGTGAAAAAGAAGGCGATCGGCTGGCCGCGCATCGAAACCGATACGTTCGTGATGACGCTCGGCAGCGCGCGGCCGTTGATCGAGGCGTTCCAGCACGCGACGACCGAGCTACAGCGGTGGCTGATGGCCGACTACGGACTCACCGAGCGGGGTGCGCAGACGCTGCTCGGGCAGGCGGCCGAGTACGAGATCGCCAACGTCGTCGATCCGAATTTCACCGTCGTGGCGAAGATCCCGAAGGGGGTGTTGCCGCGACGGAGCCCCCCGGCGGCGCGCTGATGTGAGCGGCAGTGTCCGCTGAGCCGGCCTGACGCGCAAACGCCTCGTACGACGGCGGCGACTGTACGCAAATCGGCGCCGATGCGAGCGCGATGGGCGTCGCCAGCGCGAGAGCGGCTAGACGCTTTCGACGGCGTGGTCGAAGGAAGCCCTCCACAGCTTCGCTTCGTCCATGGCGACAATGGGGCTGCCAAACGATTCGGTGCGCAACGTCTCGGCGCCGCGGACCACGCGGACGCGCCAGTTCTCAGCGATCGAATCTTTCAGCAGCACGCAAGCCGTGCCGTCTGGAAGGTGCCACAACCGAGCGAGCGGGACTTCAACCATTGATTCGAGTCGAGCGACGAGTTGGGGGATGAGCTGAACTGTAACACAGATGAGCTGGCGCTGCGACAGCTTTCAGCTGGCGGCGTTGTAATAAACCGCAGAGACCGCAAAGACCGCAGAGCTTCTTTTGGACAGGAGGATTCTCTGCGGTTTCTGCGTTCTCTGCGGTTTCAATCACGCTTAGAACATTGCGATCGCGTTGAGGGGGACCCCGTGCCGCGGGTGACGGGCACCGGCACGATCGTGAGCATGAAGTCCCATCGTTTTAGGCAGCTTCGACCGGAAGGTGGGCAGTTTCCCACGCGGCAAGCCCGCCGGCGATCTCGCTGATGCGCGAGAAACCCTGTCGCTGCAGCAAACTGGCGGCGATTGACGACCGATAACCGCCAGCGCAGTAGACGAGCAGCGGACGATCGGTGGGCAGCTCTCGGAACCGCTGAGCGAGCTGGCTGAGGGGAATGTTCACGCTGCCGGCTACGAATTTCGTCCCGCGCTCGGTCGGCGTCCGCACGTCGACAGCCAGCGCCTCACCGCTCGCCAGCTCTTCGGCGGCCAGCGACGGGCTCACGCGATCGATCGTCGCCGTGAGATCCGGCCGCGTCTCGAGGCTGCGCAACCCGGCGTCGTTCAAGTAGCCGACGATGTGGTCGAAGCCGATGCGACCGAGGCGGAGCGCCGACTCCTGTTCGCGTCCTGGATCCGCGATGATGACGATCGGCCGCTCGCGATCGAGCATCGTACCCGCCCACGTCGCGTACTGGCCGCCGAGGCCGATGTTGATGCTGCCAGCGAGGTGCGCGGCGGCGAATTCCGCGGGGTCGCGCGTGTCGAGGACCTGGCCTCCCGTGCGCTGGACGGCCAGGACGAGTTCGAGCGTCATCGCGTTGAGCTCGCGCGCCAGGGCCTGGTCCAGGGTCGGCCGTTCCTTTGTGTTCAGGACGGCGTCGTAAGTGAAATACGGCGGCGCGTCGGGCTGATCCGCGGTGATGAGGTCGATGAAGGCGGTTTTCGTCATCGGTTGCAGCGCGTAGTTCGTGCGGCGCTGCTCGCCAATCGTCGACACGGTCTCCTTGCTGAGGGCTTTACCACAGAGCGACCCGGCCCCATGCGCGGGATAGATGAGGCTTGCGTCGGGGAGTGTCAGCAGCTTGTCGCGCAGTGAGTCGTAGAGCAGGCTCCCCAGGTCGGTCGCCGACCAGCCGAGCGCGGCCCGGAGATCCGGGCGCCCGACATCGCCGACGAACAGCGTATCGCCGGTCAGCACCGCGTGCGGCTGGGTGTCGCTGCGATCGAGATCGTACACGGCAATCGATACCGACTCCGGCGTGTGCCCTGGCGTCTCGATTGCCTGGAGCCGCACGCGTCCGAACTCGACCCGGTCGCCGTCGCGCAGCGGCGTGAACGCGTACTCCGCCTTGGCCGCCGCCCCCAGATAGATCGTCGCGCCCGCCCGATCGCGCAGCTCGAGATGGCCCGCGACGAAGTCCGCGTGGAGGTGCGTGAGGAAGACGTGCGCGATCCGCAGGCCGTGTTCCTCCGCGAACGCAAGGTATCGATCGACGTCGCGCTGGGGATCGACGACCGCCGCGATCCTGGTCGTTTCGTCGGCGACGATGTACGAAGCGTGCGCGAGGCAGTTCAGGTAAAACTGATGAAGAATCATGGGTCAGAATGCTGTGCGGCTCTGGCTCAAGTATACGGGAGCCGGGGGAGCCGGCGCGACTTCAGACGGCATGACACCATGGCCGGCGTTTTCTTGACCGGTCCGCCGGAAGCAGCTGGGTCTGGAGGAGGCGAGGCGAGGATTCGTGCGGCCGGTTTTATCGCGGAGGCGCCCGATGGGTAGATATACACGCGGTGAGTTTCTGGGGTTCGGCGCCGCGCTCGCCGGGGCGCTCGCGCTCGGGAGGCATCCGAGCGCCGAACAGCCGGCGCCGCAGCCTCCTGCCGCGGTGCCCTCGGCCGAACCCGACGTGATCGTGGTCAACGGCCGCCTGCTGACGAGCGACGCGGCGTTGCCGCGAGCGCAGGCCTTCGCAGTGAAGAACGGCCGATTTGTCGCAGTCGGGTCGACGGCGGATGTACGGAACCTGGCGACCGCGCGCACCACCGTCATCGACGCGCAGCAGATGACCGTTGTCCCCGGCTTCATCGACGCGCACTCGCATCCGAGCGGTGTCGACGAACTGTTCGGCGTCAACACGAACCTGCGGACAGTCCGCGAGATTCAGGCGGCAATCAGGCGGAAGGCGGAAACCAGCGCGCCCGAAATCTGGATCAACGGGTTCATGTTCGACGACACGAAGCTCGATCGGCCGCTGACACGCAAAGACCTGGACGAAGCGACGACCGAGCACCCCGTTTCGGTGGAGCATCGGGGCGGCCACACGACCTTCTACAACAGCAAGGCGTTCGAGCTCGCGGGCATCACCAGAGACACGCCCGATCCGCCTGACGGCCGCTTCTTCCGCGAGAATGGCGAGCTGAACGGTCGCGTGGCCGAGAACGCACGCGCCGTGTTCGAGCGGGTCGGCAAGCGGGAGCCCTTCACCGCGGAACAGCAGCGCGACCGCGCGCGCCAGGGAATGGCGCACATGTCGAAGCTCTTCAACGCGGCCGGCCTGACCTCCGTGCACAACGCCGCGACCAGTCAGGAGCAGATCCTCGCCTACGAGGACTGCAGCAGGAGCGGCGAGCTCACGCACCGTGCCTACATGATGGTCTTCGGCCTGTCGCCGGCGTATGCCGGGCTGAAGGCGGCGAACATCTACACCGGCTTCGGCGACGAGTGGATCCGCGTCGGCGGCGTGAAGTTCGTCGCCGATGGCTCCGCGTCCGAACGCACGATGCGCATGAGCACGCCGTTTGTCGGCACGAACGACTACGGCATCCTGACGATGACGCAGGATCAGATCCACGAAGCTGTCGACGACGCGCACACCCACGATTTTCAAGTCGGGGTGCATGCCAACGGCGACGTCACCATCGACATGGTGCTGAAGGCCTACGAGCGCGCGCTGCAGAAGTGGCCCGACCCGAACCGGCGGCACCGCATCGAGCACTGCACGCTGGTCAATCCGGACCTGATCCGCCGGATCAAGGCGAGCGGCGCGATTCCGACGCCGTTCTGGACCTATGTCTACTATCACGGCGAGAAATGGACGCAGTACGGCGATGACAAGGTCGCGTGGATGTTCGCGCACAAGTCGTTCCTCGACGCCGGCATCCGCGTGCCCGGCGCGTCGGACTACACGCCGGGCCCGTTCGAGCCGCTGATGGCGATCCAGAGCATGGTCACGCGCAAGGACTACAGGGGGCGCGTGTGGGGCGCGGCGCAGAAAGTCACGGTCGACGAGGCGCTCACGATCGCGACCATCAACGGCGCCTACGCGTCCTCTGAAGAGCAGCTGAAGGGATCGATCACGGCGGGCAAGCTCGCCGACTTCGTCGTGCTCGAAAAGGATCCGCACGACGTCGATCCCGATCAGATCATGAACATCAAGATCAACCGGACGGTCGTCGGCGGGAGGACGGTCTACGGCGCGTAGAGAGTTGTAAGACCGATCAGCGCATACGGTTGGTTGGGTGGGCGACCGCATGGCGCAGGCTAGTCGGGCATCGCAGAATCCACGGCGTCCACGCCAAATGCCGAACGCCCGCCCAGCGCGACGACGAAGCCATAGATCGCCAGTGCGAACACCATCGCCAGGATCAAGTAGGAGGGTCCTGCGTACCAGACGTTTGGATCGAGTGTCATCGGGACGTGCGTCATCAGCCGCTCGAAGATCAGAGTCACGTAGGCCGCCAGAAGTCCCACCTGGAGGAACAACGTCGCGGCGAGCGCGGCCAGAGCCAGCGCGAAGGCCAGGTCCCAGACGAGCGGCGCTGTGCTCGGTCCCAGCGTCGCGCCGAACTGCAGAGGCGCGATCAGCAGTACCCACAATGCGGTCGCGACCCGTGGCTTCCGGACGATCAACCGAAGGACGACGAGGAAGAGGAGCCCGGCAAGCGTGAACTGCAGTGCGTCGGTCAGGTCGAACGCAAGCGCCGCGGCGACATGTCTCGACGAACGGATGCTTTCCAGTGCGGGCGCGACGAGGATCTCGGGCGCGGCGCAGCCCATCACCTGGCAGCGGCCGATGAGGAGCACGAGCCAGGCGATGCCCGCCAGCAGTCCGGCCAGCACGTCGCGGCCTACGAGCGGATCACGTATACGTCCGGCCCAGAGGCTCGTCCATGACGTAAGCATGGTCGGCCACAGCCGCTGCGCGTGCGGCGCCATGGCGACGTACACGAGTGACGCGAAGGCCGACCAGACCAGCGCCCACCCGCTGACGCCGAGCAGGTAGGCGATCTCGTCGAGCCCGGAGGGTACGTGATGTCCCCGCAGCAGTGCGAAGAGCACACCGCCGATAGCGGTGAAGATGGCCAGCTTTCGTGCGCCGTCGCGGTCGACGCGGCCCGCGCGGCGATTGCGGCGCGCGAGCGTGGCCGCCACCGCGATCGCCAGAACGATTGCACTCCACAACAGCGCTTCGGCGACGACCGGTCGGCGTGATATCAATACGTTGCGCGGCGCCGGCCGCCAGATCGGGTTGTCGCTCACTTCGAAAAAAACCGGTGAATTGCCAAGACTCGCGGCAGTTACGCCCACTGTCGTCGAGGTTCCCGGCTTCTTCTGCCAGTAAAACCGCTGGTCATGAGGCACGAGAATCGCGCGATCGCTCGTTGCCGGGATGAACTCACGCTGGTCGAGCCCGGCTTCACGGAACAATCGCGACCAATCGGCTGGCGCTTGCGCACGGTCCGGTGCGATGTCCCGGATCGAGGCGATGCGGACGAGACGCCCTGTGGGATCAATCACGACGCTCGCCATGCCGGGTAGATTCGCCGCCGGATCGTCTTCGGTCACCAGGTGGAACAAGTTGCCGGGCACGAGATACTGCGGGCTCTGACGATACGCGAACCGAATCTGGATCGAACGGTCGCTGCCCTTCGCTCCGGTCGTGAAGCCGAACTCGCTGTCAGCCGGAATTTCCCCGCCAATCCCGGCGAGCAGTGCCGTCGATCGATCGGCAAGCACCTCGGGTGGCTTTGGGATGTCGGACGGCGCTACGGTGAAGAAGTGGGCGCGTGGAGTGACGGCCAATGTGCCGCCGATTGTCGCCGCGAGCATGATCCATGCGACGGCCGGGCGCAGCGTCCCGGTCGGGGTGAGGTGGGTGATCGCGTCGGTCCCGGTACCGTCTGATGCGGAGAACGGGGGTGGAACCTCCCGCGGGGCGGGAAGAGCCTTTTCGACCGCGAGTGCGGACGAAGGGCGTTTCGCCAGATCGGACTGGAGACAGCGCGCAACGACGTCCGCGATATCAGCGTCGAGCTCTGTTAACTGCGGACGCCGATCGCCGGCGAGCAGACTCGGTGCGGCGTGGAACGGATGTCCAACGAACAGCTCGTACAGGACGAGGCCGATCGCGTAGATGTCAGTGCGCTCGCTCACGCGCCCGCCGGCGCGCTGCTCGGGCGCCATGTATCCTGGCGTGCCAGCGGATTCGCGAGTGGACGTGTCGTCGGCCGGCACGGCGATGCCGAAGTCCATGATGCGAATCCGTCCGCGGCCGTCGACCATGATATTGGCCGGCTTGAGATCGCGATGGAGAACGCGCTGGTCGTGTGCGGCCGCGATCCCCGCGCAGAGTTGCCTGGCGATGTCCAACGCCTTCTCACGCGGCAGCGGTCCGATGCGGCGGAGCAGCGACGCGAGCGTCTCGCCGTCCACGTACTCCATCGACAGGTAGTGCCAACCGTCGGCGTCGCCGATGTCGTAGACGCGGCATACGTTCGGGTGCGCGATGCCGCGCGCGAGGCGGACTTCACGCACGAACCGTTCAATGGCGTGGTTGCCGTGCCCAGCCGGCGCGGCGAGCAGCTTGAGGGCAACAGGTTGCTGGAGTCGAAGATCGTCGGCGCGATAGACTTCGCCCATCGCGCCACGTCCCAGCCGGTTCACGATTCGATAGCGGCCAGCGAATATGTGGCCGGGCTCGAGCCGCGCGTCATCCACCCGATGATCCTAATAGAGTTGGTGTGTGGGACCGATGGGCCCATGGGGTGGGTAGGGGAGGACCGATCGGTCCCACCCCACCAACCCTATGGGCCTATCGGTCCCACACACTTCACTGTCGCGTGATGATCAACACATGCGCGGCGGAATTCGGCGACTGGACGAGTTCGATGCCGCTCTGCATCAATTCGGCGCCGGTGGCCGCGCCGAGGACACCCGTGTCGACCGACTGCACCTGGTAGCTGAAATCGGCGTCCAGCCCGTAGGGCGTGACCGTGAACCGCTGTACGCCTTCGTCGGACTGAACCGCGGTGATGACCAGCTGATCGCCGCCTGCCGCGCTCTCCTGAAGCGCATCCCACGGCGGCGGATCGGTGGTTTCCGCCTGCGGCGTGAGGAGCGTTGCCGCCGCCACGCTGATCGTGCCGCGCAGCTCCTTGTAGATCTCGACTTCGCGGCTGATGGCGCGCTCGTCGCCCTCGGCGAGGCTGTCGCTGAGAAAGCAGAGACCGAGCGCGCCGCTCATCCGGCTCCGGAAGTACAACGACAGATCGGGCGCGTCGTGCAGCGGCTCGCCGCCGTCGCCGTGATCGGTGACGAACGACAACAGGTAGGCCGGCGGAAAGACGGCGCTCAGCCCTTCCAGGTTGTGTCGCACGTGCGATGCCGGCGCCGTACGGTCGTCCATCCAGCCGGCGTCGGAATAGCGCAGCATCCCGATGTCGAGGCGATTGCCGCCGCCCGACACGTTCTCGATCAGCAGCTCCGGATAGCGGGTTCGCAGGGCTCCCAGCAGATCGTACAGACCGGAGAAGTGCGCGAAGTTGCCGTCGGTCGGGCCGTGACCGTGGCCGCCGCGATCACAGTTGATCATCATGTTGTTGTCCCACTTCACGTAGTCCGGCTGGACGTCGTCGATGAGCGCAGTCAGGTGGTCGAGGAGCGAGGCGCGTGCGGCGGCGTTGGCCAGGCAGATCTGCGCGGCATGATCCGATCCGTAGCTGCCGCCGCTCGTTGCGAGCCAGGTCTCGTCGACACCGGGTGCGCCGACGAGCGCAAGGCTCACACGCTCCGGCTCGACCCACAACCCGAACCGCATGCCGAGGTCGTGCGCGTAGTCTCGCAACGGCCGCAATCCGTTTGGAAAGCGCGCCGGGTCGGCCGTCCAGCTGCCCAGCCCGGCGTCGAAGTCGTACGAGCCGGCGATGCCGGTGTTTGCGTACCAACCGGCATCGACGACGAACAGTTCGGCGCCCATCGCTGCGACGCGGGTCATCTCGGCGCGCATCGAGTCTTCGTCGATCTCGGTCCCGTACGCGAACCAGGTGTTATAGGTGACGAGCGGTGTAATCGGTCTGCCCGCGCGGATGCCGTCGAAGATGTACGAGCGCAGGGCTGACGTCGCTCCGGCCATTCCGCCGCTCGCCGCGCCGAAGACGACGTGCGGGCCGTCGATGGCGCCGTGCACCGTCGTCGTCATCGCGGGCAATCCGGCGATCACCTGCAGGCCGGCCGACGTTCGATCGAAGGTTGCGGTCCACGCGCCGGACCACATCAGGGCAGCGTAGAACTCGTCGCTCGCGCGCGAGCCGCCGCTCGACGGGGAGGTCGCCCCGTCGACGGCAAACCAGGGGACGGTCTGTTCGGACGCGCGATGCGCGGCGCCGAACGTCAGCTGCTTGCCGATCGCGAGCGTCTGTTGTTCGAGCGTGAACGCCGTGTCAGGCAACGTTGGGTCGGGAGCGCCGGCGGTGTCGCCATCCAGACCGGTCAGCCAGTGGATCGTCCCGGCAGCGATCACGAGCTGGATCGCGTTCAAATCGGAGAGCGCCGTTGACGCGGAGGCATACGTCGTCCATGTTTCGAACGACGGCGAGCCCGAGACGATCGCGTAGTGACGCGTCACGGTCAGATTCGCAGAGGCCAGCGTGTAGGTCGCGTCAAGTTGCAGCGCGTTGCCGCTGGTCGTCACCGTCGCATTTTCATAAGCAAAACCGTCGGCGCGATTCCCGAAGGGCAGCGTGCGCGATCCGACGTGTACGCTCGAGTCCGGCACTGACCCGCCGGCCCACTTCTGACCTGATGGCGAGACCAGACTCACCAGCTCGAAGTCGCGTGATCGATCGATGGTGAGGGTGAGCGCCGCGCCGCCGGCGCGCAGCGTCCATGTCCCGTCGGCAGTGTCTTGTGAGATGGAAGCGTCGCCGCTGGCTGCGGGTGGCGCGGCGTCAGCCGGTGTTCCATGAAACGTGGCAGCGAGGAGAAGTATGAAAAAAGTGTGACTCGATCGTCGTCGCATGCGTTGGCGCTCGATCGCGCTGCATGTGTTGGACCAGCCAAGCGGTCACCATGTCACAGGCATTTACAGTGGATCGACCGGCGATGCGAGGACACCGCGACCACTTTCGCGGACGCGATCGCGCCCGATGTCCATTGCATGTTCTTGACGAACGACGTCGCGTCTCAGCGATCGGTGTCGTTCGTGTCCTGTTGTCGCCAGTTATCGACTGCGGATCGGCGGCGCGCCGCCGCTCATAGTGGACGGACGACGATCTGCTAGCATCACGCGATGGGTTGCCTACGACGGGTGGCATGTGCGGCGGTGATCATCGTCGCCGTTGGTCTTGCGGCAGAGCCGGCTGGGCAGCGGCCTCGCTACGATCTTGTAATCAGCAACGGCCGCATCGTCGACGGCACCGGCGCGCCGTGGTTTCGCGGCGACGTCGCGATCGCCGGTGACCGGATTGCGGCCGTCGGCGCGATCGCCGATCGCGGCGGTGCGCAGACGCTCGACGCGACCGATCTCGTGGTCGCGCCCGGGTTCATCGACATGCTCGGCCAGTCGGAGTTCAACGTGCTCGTGGACGGCCGCGCGGCGAGCAAGATCCTGCAAGGCATCACGACGGAAGTCACCGGCGAGGGATCGTCGATCGCGCCGGTGAACGATCGGCTGATCGCCGAAGCGGCGCCGCAGGCACGCGCCTTCGGCGTCGCGCAGGACTGGCGGACGCTCGGCGACTACTTCAAGCGGCTCGCGGACCGCTCGCGGCCGGCAATCAACGTCGCGACGTTCGTCGGCGCTGGCGGCCTGCGCAACTACGTGATCGGCAAAGCCGACCGTCAGGCGACGCCGGCGGAGCTCGAGCAGATGAAGGCCCTGGTGGCGGCGGCGATGGAGCAGGGCGCGCTCGGCGTCAGCACCTCGCTGCAGTACGTCCCCGATCGATTCGCGCCGACGAGCGAGCTCGTCGAGCTGGCGAAGGTCGCCGCAACCTACGGCGGCGTCTACTTCACCCATCAGCGATCGGAGAGCGCGCGCATCCTCGAGTCGCTCGACGAGGTGTTCACCATCGCCGAGCAGGCGCGCATTCCCGCCGAGATCTGGCATCTGAAGACGGCCTACAAAGCGAACTTCGGCCGGATGCCGGAGGTGCTGCGGCGGCTGGAGGCGGCGCGCGCCCGCGGTCTCGACGTGACCGCGGATCAGTATCCGTACACGCGCGCGTCGAATGGTCTGGACTCGTGCATCCCGCTCTGGGCACGCGAGGGCGGCATCGACAAGCTGATCGAGCGCCTGAAGGATCCCGCGACGCGCGAGCGGATCAAGAAAGGCATGGACGATTCGAACGCGACGACGTGGGAGAACCAGTGGTACGGCGCGAACGGCGGCGATGGTGTGATGGTGTCCAGCGTGCTCGACCCGGCGCTGCGGAAATACGAAGGGATGACGCTGACCGAGATTGGCAGGGCGATGGGCAAGGATCCACGCGACGCCGTCATCGATCTGGTCGTCGCCGACAAGGGCGAGACGTCGGTGATCACCCAGATCATGGAAGAAAGCGACGTGCGGGCGGCGTTGACGCATCCGCTGGTCGGTGTCGGGACCGACTCGGGCGCGAAGGCTGCCGACGGCAAACTGTCCGAGTCGAAATCACATCCGCGCGCGTGGGGCACCTTCCCGCGCATCCTCGGTCATTACGTCCGCGACGAGCATCTCCTGCCACTCGAGGAAGCCATTCGGAAGATGACGTCCAAGGCCGCCGCCCGCGTCCACCTGACCGACCGCGGCATCCTGAGGCCGGGCATGGCGGCGGACATCACCGTGTTCGACGCGGCCACGATTCGGGACGTCGCGACGTTCGACGACCCGAACCGCTACTCGCTGGGCATCAAGCACGTCTTCGTCAACGGCCGGCGTGTCGTTTCTGACGGTGCCATCACCAGTGAACGGCCGGGACGGCCGCTCCGCGGGCCGGGCTATCGCAATTAAGAATTGAGAATTAAGAATTAAGAATGTGTGACTGCATTCGACGAATTCTTAAGTCTTAATTCCTTAATTCTTAATTGCCCATGCCGGAGTGGCTGCTTGATCTCTTCGGGCGCTATGGATATGCGGTGGTGTTCTTCGGCATCTTCCTCGAGAACACCGGGCTGCCGGTTCCTGGAGAGACCGCGCTGCTCGCGGGTGCCGCGCTGTCGAATTTCGGTCGGCTCGAGCTGCGGTGGGTGGTCGTGACGGCGGTGGCTGGCGCCATCCTGGGCGACAACCTTGGATTCTTGATCGGCCATCACTACGGGCGCGGACTCATCGAACGGTACGGCTCGTTCGTCGGTCTGACGCGGCCGCGACTCGAGCAGTTCGATCGCTTCTTCCTTCGCCACGGTGGACGCACGGTGTTCATCGCGCGGTTCGTCACCGGGCTGCGCGTCTTCGGCGCGCTGCTCGCCGGCGCGAGCGGCCTCGGATGGCCGACGTTCCTCCTCTACAATGCGGCGGGCGCGGTGTCGTGGTCGATTGCGATCGCGGCTGCCGGCTACACGCTGGCGTACAGCTGGGAGACGCTCGAGCGGTGGATCGGCCGCAGCGGTCTCGTCGGTCTCGCGCTGGTCGTGGCCGCCGGCGTCATCGGCTTTCTGCGCAGCAGCCGGAAACAGGGCTCATGATTACACTCGCGGCCGGCGTCTCGTACATCGACCTCAATTTCCTCGGCGTGCGCGGTGTGATCGCGACCGCCGTGCTGCCCGGACAGGACGGCGTCGCGCTGATCGATCCGGGCCCGGCGAGCGCGTTGCCGGTGCTGCGCGCGAATCTCGAGCGCACCGGAATCGCAATCGCCGACCTCCGGACGATTCTGCTGACCCACATTCATCTCGATCACGCCGGTGCGACCGGCACGCTGGTCCGCGAGAACCCGGCGCTGCGCGTCGTGGTGCATGAACACGGCGCGCCGCACATGGTGAATCCGGAGAAGCTGATCGCGAGCGCGTCGCAGCTCTGGCCCGGGGGCGAGATGGATCGGCTGTGGGGCGAATTCCTGCCGGTCCCGGTGGATCGGCTCGACGTCGTCAAGGGTGGTGAGCGAATCACTGCCGGCGGCCGCGATCTCGAGATCCAGTACACCCCCGGACATGCCAACCATCACGTGAGCTACTTCGGCGCCGACACCGGCATCGCCTTCGTCGGCGACACGGCCGGCATCCGCCTGCAGGGCGACGGGTTCGTCATGCCGCCAACGCCGCCGCCGGACATCGATCTCGACAAATGGCGCGACAGCCTCACGCGAATCGCCGCGTGGCATCCGTCCACGCTGTTCGTGACGCACTTCGGGCCGTACACCACCGTGACGCCACACCTGACGGAGCTTGTCGATCACCTCGAGCTCACGAGCGGGCTCGTGAAGGCGTCGCTGACCCGAGAGGGCACCGACGCGGACCGCGAAGCGTGGTTCGCCGATGAAGTCCGGCGCCTGTTACTGCGGCGGGTGAGCGTCTCAGAGGCGCAGGCGTACGAAGTCGCCGGACGGTTGGATTTGAATTGGAAGGGGTTAGCGCGGTACTGGAGAAAGCGGGACCGGGCGAATTAGGAGTTTGGAATTCGGAATCTGGAATGCATTGTCACGCTGCAATCGGTGTTGGCGCGCGACGAATTCTCGATTCCAAATTCCGAATTCCTAATTGCGTGAGCCCGCGATCAGGCCGTGGCGCGCGCGGGCTCGACGACAACCCGTTGCTTCGGATCCACCATCAGCCGCAGCGCGAGGCCCTGCGGCCGCGCGGCCGATGGCGGCGTCACGCGGTAGACGGCGCTCAGCACGCGACCGTGCTGAAGCGAGCCCGGCAGCGCGTCCGCATCGCGGACGTCGCGTTCGAGCTGGAACTGCACGAGCCGATAGAGCGGAATCGACACCGGCGTGTGGCATTCGACGTAGACGCCGAATTCGCTCACGTTGCGCGTGACGACGGTGGCGAAGCGGGTCGTCCCGCGCTGATCTTTCCAGGTCAGGCGCGCCGCGAGTGCAACGGTGCGCCGTTCAGCGCAGCGCTGGTTGGCGTAGACGCGGCTGGTCGCACGAGAGTCGGTCCAAGTCTGCTTCACGTCCGGGCTCCAGGGCTGGGGGTGTGCACAAGACCGTATCAAGCTCCGGACCCTGTGCAGCCTCGTGAAGCACGCTGGTAGGGGATTAGTCCTAAGTAGTTAACAGCTAAAGGCTTAACAAACTGTGCAACAAGTCAAATCTTTGTGCAAACTGATTACTTGGTATACGCAGTTGGTGGAAACTGGCTATTCAGTATCCAGCCTGGTGAGCATCGACCTCTGACCGCGCGTCCAGCCCGAGGCGTCGAATCTTCAAATACAGCCCGCGCCGCGTGAGGCCGAGCGCGCGCGCCGTTTCAGAGATGTTACCGCCCGCGCGATCGAGCGCTGCCTGAATCAGATCGCGCTCCACCTGTTCGACCGCGGACGCCAGGTTCGGCGACGATCGCGAGAGGCGCATCGAGGAGGGCACGGCGCTCGGCAGCCGCGTCGTGTTGATCTCCGGCGACAGATGCCCCGCGTCGATCGTGCCGCCGGGCACGCTCATCGCAACCGCGCGCTGAATCTCGTTCTTCAACTGCCGGACGTTGCCCGGCCACCAGTACTGCGAGAACACATCCAGCGTCTCCGAGCTCAGGTGCACGTCCGGCTTGCCGAGCCGTTCGAGCGCCTCGCGCAGGAAGTACGTGCTCAGATGCGGGATCTCCTCGCGCCGCTCGCGCAGTGGCGGCACGTGGATGCGGATCACGCTCAGGCGGTAGTACAAGTCCTCGCGGAACTTGCCCTCGGCGACCCGCTGTTCCAGATCGGCGTTGGTCGCGGCGAGCACGCGCACGTCGACGCGCTGCGGCTTGGTGTCGCCGATCGGCATGATCTCGGATTGCTCGAGGAAGCGCAGCAGCTTCGGTTGCACGTCGATCGGCAGATCGCCGATCTCGTCGAGGAACAGCGTGCCGCCAGCGGCTGTCCGGACCAGGCCTGGCTGATCGGACACTGCGCCGGTGAATGCGCCGCGTCGGTGTCCGAACAACTGACTGTCAGCGAGGTCGCGACCGGTCGTCGTGCAGTTGTACGGCAGGAACGTCGCCGCGCTGCGATGCGAGCCGACGTGAATCGCCCGTGCCACCAACTCTTTGCCGGTGCCGCTCTCCCCGGTGATCAGCACCGTGAGATCGTTCCCCTGCAGACGCTGAATCTGTTCGACCACACGGGTCATCGCCATGCTCGCCGAGAGAAACCCCGGCAGCAGCGGCTCGAGCGAGCGATCGACAGCGAGTCCCGCGCTCGCCGCCGGCCGATCCCGGGCAGCGCACAACGCGAACCCCTGCCGCGCGACTGCGCCGATCATCCGCAGCCGGCGCATGACCGGATGGCCGATCGGCCGAGGCGAGACCACGAGCCCGAAGCGCAGCCCCTCGACGTCGCGGCCAAGCGGTTCGACGACCAGCGTGCCGCGCCCGTAGGTGTGACCGCTCGCCGTCGCCCGCGCCAGCGCCCGCGCCGTATCGTCGTCGCACCCGGCAGCGGCGACGACGCGGATGTCGCCGCCGGTGAGCTGGACGTAGATCACGCTGCAGTCGGCGGCGGCCGCCTCGATGAGCGCGGTCGCCGTCTCGCGGCCGAGCAGATCGGGCAGCGCCGCCGCGTCCACGATGCGCCGCACGATGGCATCGTCGGCGTCAGCGGGCGAGATCAGGTACTGGCCGGTCCCGACGGTGGTGAGCAGCGTCTGCGCCGCGCGGGTGTCGTCGAGATCGCGCTCGGCGCCGAGCTGCTGGAAGATTGCGAGCGCCTGATTCAAGTGACGCTCGGCGACAGAGCGTGCGCCGGTCTCGGCGACGAGACGTCCCAGCGCGAGGTGGCTCAGCGCCGACTGGTAGCGCTCGCCGAGCAGATCGAGTAGCGCCGCGCTCTGCGAGAAATCGTGATAGGCGTCCGCGCCGTTGTTCGTCCTGGCATGGAGAAAGCCGCGCAGCCGGAGATACTCCCCCCACGCCGCCGGCGCGACCTTCGGATCGAGGGCGTCGGCGGCTGATTGCAGGCGCTGTTCCGCCTCCGGCACCCGGTTGGCGGCGGTGAGCGCTTCGGCCGCGATCAACGTCGCCTGCAGCGCGTCGAACGGCGGGGCGCCCGCGTGCAGGATTTCGTCGACCCGCGCGACGGCCTCGTCGAGCGCGGCGCGCCGCAGCGCGAGGCGCGCCCCGAGTACGCGTACCGACCATTCGTACCACTGGCTGGTCTGC
>DATFXR010000102.1:0-2544 GCA_035315685.1 Vicinamibacterales bacterium
GCGACGGAATGTCCAGCGGAGCACGCGAATGTGTGCGTAGTTGCGCCGGCTGCCATCGACCGGGGGCGTGTAAAAGTCGCGTGGCGCAACGGCTCTCACCGTGTTCATGCCCTCGCCGTTCGCAATTGTGGTGCCAGCGACCACCGGCGGATTTGACGGCACGGTCCGGCGGGCCGACCGCCGCGCCGGTAATCGCCGGACGAAGAACGTATCGAGATCGTCCGGTGCCGACCGCGGCAGCGACGCGACTCCATTCATCTATGATGCGCGTCATGACCGTGCAGCCTCGACCGCTCGACGGACATGTCGCTCTCGTCGCCGGTGCGACGCGCGGCGCCGGCCGCGGCATCGCCCGCGCGCTCGCCGAGGCGGGTGCCACCGTGTACTGCACCGGGCGCAGCATCCGCGGCCAGCCCTCGCCTTACCAGCGCGCCGAAACCATCGACGAAACGGCGGAGATGATCGCTGCTGCGGGCGGCACCGCGATTCCCATCCGCGTCGATCACACCGTCGAGTCCGACGTCGAGGCGCTCGTCGACCGAATCGAACGCGAGCGCGGCCGTCTCGACGTGCTCGCGGACAGCGTGGCGGGCGAGGACCCGATGATGCATCAGTGGGGCCTGTTCTGGACGGTTGACCTGACGCATGCCGAGGCGGTCTTCCGCCAGGCAATCGTCTCGCACATCATCACCGCGAAGCACGCGGCGAAGCTGATGGTTCGCGCGCGGCGCGGCCTCATCGTCGAGGTGACCGAGGGCGACACGATCTTTGCCGGCGGGAACCCGCTCACCCAGACCGTGAAGCTCGCGCTCAAGGGGCTGGCGCTCAACATGGCGAAGGAACTTCACGCGCACGGTGTCACGGCGGTCGCGATCGTGCCCGGCTTCCTGCGCTCCGAGTCGATGCTCGAACGCAAGGGCGTCACCGAAGCGAACTGGCGTGACGCGGGCACGAAGGATCCGAACTTCCTCGCGTCGGAGTCGCCGCTGTTCGTTGGACGCGCGGTCGCCGCTCTCGCTGGCGAGCCGAACATGCTCGCGCGCAGCGGACAACTGTGCAGCTCATGGGAGCTGGCGCGCGACTACGGCTTCACCGATTACGACGGACGGCGGCCCGACTGGGGGGCGCACGCCATCGACTGGTCGCCGCTGCCGCCGTCGTTCGTCGAGATTTTCAGAACCGGCACGCGCGCCGAGCTCGCGTGGCTCGACACGGTGACCCGCCGCACCCGCGAGATGGCGGCAAAGCTGCCGTGACGCTGCCGTCGCCCACGAAGACACGAAGACACGAATCTTTTTTCTTGTACAAAAGGTTCTTCGTGATTCTTCGTGCCTTCGCGTCTTCGTGGGAGGCCGCTACCGAGGCGCGAGGACGGCGGCCGCGCGGGTGAGGACCGCGACCAGTGCGGCGACCTGTTGCTCGAGTTGCGCGCGATCGTCACGCTCGAGTGCTTCGGCGACGCCGGGGAGAACTTCGGCCGCGTAGGTCGGTTTCGGTGCGTAGATCAGGTGCCGGTACCACGGGCGGCCGGGAATGCCCGCCTGATCGAGGAACGCCCGCTCGGTGTTCATCAGCACGCGGTCGAGCGCGAGCGCCGCGGTGCGGTTGGGTGAATCGGACGCGAGCAGCGTGTCGATTTGCTGCCCGGTTGCGTCGGCGGCGTGCGCGAAACGGTCGACGGCCGCGACCAGCGGCCGCAGCGCCTGCTTGTCCGCCAGGCCGGCCGCGTCGGTCGTCTCGGTCACGAACTCGCGGATGCGCGCCGCCGTCGCGCGATAGTCGAGCGGCACGACGTCGGCATTCGCGAGCCGCAGCGCGGCGACGCCCCAGATACGCGTCATCCTGACATGGCGCTCGAACCCGGGATCGCCGAATTTTTTCATCCACAGGTGATTGTCGTAAATCGAGTGATAGACGCCGTAGGCACCGGTGAACGACATGTCGGCGATCGGCACGCCGAGGAAATTGAGAAAGACGGTGTAGTCCGATCCGCTCCCGAGGCGGTTCGCGACCAGCTGCGGATCGCCGGCGCGCACATCCAGCACGTCGCGGGACGCTTGCGAGAGCAGGCGGTTCAGCGCCGGGACCGCTGAGACCTTGAAGTCGGGACCCGATGCCGAGCTGTCCACGTTGAGGTACGCGACCGCATGTTCGCCGAGCTCCCGCGCATGCTGCTCACCCCACTCGGTGGAAGAGGTCAGCGTGAACTCTTCTGCGTCCCAGTTCGCGAAGACGATCGTCCGCTTCGGCCGGATGCCTTGCCTGGCGAGCGCGCCAAGCGTCCGCGCGAGCTCCATCAGAGACGCCGTGCCGCTCGACGGATCGACGCCGCCGTAGACCCACGCGTCGCGATGGTTGCCGACGATCACGAGCTCATCGGGCTGCGCGGTGCCGATGATACGGGCGGTCACCGTCCAGATCGGCCGCACGCCATCGTCCATGCGGACGCGCATGTGGACACGGGTCGATCCGCCACCGATTCGATACGTGATCGGCAAACCGCCATGCCACGCCGATGGCGCCTCGGCGCCGCCCATCGATTCG
>DATFXR010000103.1:0-15726 GCA_035315685.1 Vicinamibacterales bacterium
TAGGCGGGCGACGGATCGGCAACGACCGGGTAGCGGCCGTTCGACCAGTTGAACTCGCCGGAGTCGACGACCACGCCGCCGATGCTCGTGCCGTGGCCGCCGATGAACTTCGTCGCCGAGTGCACGACGATGTCGGCGCCCGATTCGATCGGCCGGCACAGGTAGGGCGTCGCGAAGGTGTTGTCGACGATCAACGGAAGCTGGTGTTCGTGCGCGATGGCGGCGACCGCTTCGATGTCGAGCACGTTGCCGCCCGGATTGCCAATCGTCTCGCCGTAGAACGCCTTGGTGTTGGGGCGCACGGCTGCCTTCCAGGCGTCGAGATCGTCCGGATCGATCCATGTCAACTCGATCGACATCTTGCGGAAGAGGTGCTTCAGCTGGTTGACCGTGCCGCCGTACAGCGCCGACGAGGATACGACGTGATCGCCGGGCGTCAGCATCGTGAACAGTGCTGCCGCCTGCGCCGCGATGCCGCTGGCGAAGGCGACCGCGCCGCATCCGCCTTCGAGATTCGCGACGCGCTCCTCGAACACCGCGACCGTCGGGTTCATGATGCGCGAGTAGGTGTTGCCGTACTCCTGCAGGTTGAAGTACGCAGCGGCCGACTCCGGATCCTCGAACACGTAACTCGTCGTCTGATAGATCGGCACCGCGCGGGCGCCGGTATTCGGGTCCGGGCGCTGGCCCGCGTGCACCTGACGCGTTTCAAATCCAAACTGCCTCGACTCTTCCATCGAGCCTGCCTCCTCACGAACACCTGCAGAGCGACCAAGCTCGCGACGCCTCAGCTTCCCAGGAACCGCCGGATCATCGGCGTCTGGCGCGCCTCCTCCAGCAGAAAGCAATCATGCCCGTACGGCGCCTCGATCACGTGCAGCTCGACGTCCCGGCCGTTGGCGCGAAGCGCCGTCGCCAGTTCCTCGGAGCCCGACGGCGGGTAGAGCCAGTCTGAGCTGAACGCGATCAGCAAGGTTCTCGCCGTCACAGTGCGAAGCGCGTGCGCCAGCCTGCCGCCGCCGTATTGCCGCGCGAGATCGAAATAGGTCAGCGCCCGCGACATATAGAGGTAGGTATTGGCGTCGAAACGTTTCACGAAGCTGTCTGCCTGGTGACGCAGGTAGCTCTCGACCTCGAACTCCGGTTCGGTCAGCACGTAACGGATGTCATCGGCGAACTGCAGGCGCCGCCCGAACTTGGCGCCGAGCGAGACGGCGGAGAGATAGGTGATATGTCCGACCATGCGCGCGACGCCCATGCCGGCGTTCGGCGCGCGTCCGGTGCCGTAGTAATGGCCGCCCTGCCAGTCGGGATCCGACGTGATGGCGTTGCGCGCGATCGCGTTCCACGCCACGCCCTGCGGCTGGAGTGCGTGCGTGCTCGCGATCGGAATGATTGCGTCCACGTCCTTGCCGTACTGCACCGCCCATTCGAGCGCCTGCATGCCGCCAAGCGATCCGCCGGCGATGGCGGCGAGCCGCGTGATCCCCAGCTCGTTCAGGAACGCGCGCTCGGCGTACACCATGTCGGCGACGGTGATGACAGGAAAGGTCGAACCGTAGGGATGGCCGGTCGCCGGATCGATAGACGAGGGCCCGGTGGTGCCGCGACACCCGCCCAGCAGATTCGTGCTGACGACGAAGAAGCGATCGGTGTCGAATGCCTTGCCGGGACCGATCATGCCGTCCCACCAGCCGAGACCCTGGCCACGCCCGGCGTCACGCTCGTCGGCACGGAACCCGTCTCTCGTGCTGCCCGCGACTGGCCCGGTGGTGTATCCGGCAGCGTGCGCATCGCCGCTGAGCGCGTGGCAGACCAGAATCACGTTGTCCCGCGCCGGCGACAGCGTTCCGTAGGTTTCATAAGCGATCCGGATCGGATGCAGCGCGCGCCCGCAATCGAGCGCCAGCGGCTTCGGCAAATCGAGGAACTGCGTCTCGACCGTGCCGACGGAGCCGGCAGTCGCATTCGACGCGTGCGTGGTCATAGGATCGATCATATCCCGGCGCGTTGCGCCGATGTATGATGCCAAACTTCCGCAGACTCACACGATCGATCAACCGTCATCGAAGGAGCGTACGATGTCAACGACGAGTGTCAACAACGGCGTCAATGTCGGGGCGCTGCTGGCCGCGCGGGAAGCGTTGAAGAGCACGCCGGAGGCCGCGAAGTTCACGTGGCGCGCCTCCTGCAAGTGGAAGAACGGCACGCACAGCGTCTCGACGGTGGCAGGCTTCCATGGTCTCGGTCAGGAGAACAAGCACAAGACCGAGTTCGCGTTCGAAGCCGATCATCCCGAGGTCTTCGCGTCCGAGGATCTCGGCGCGACACCGGTCGAACTCGTCCTGTGCGGCCTCGCCAGCTGCCTGACCGCCGGCGTCGCAGCGGTGGCGCAGAACCGCGGCATTCAGCTGCGCTCGGTCGAAGCAAAGCTCGAAGGATCGATGGACATCCAGGGCATCCTCGGCATCGACAGCGACGTGCGCAACGGCTACGACAACATCAAGGTCACCTTCAACATCGACGCCGACGCGTCGAAGGCCGACCTCGAGGCGCTCGTCGCGCAGTCGCAGAAGCGCTCGGCCGTCTACGACATCGTCACCAATCCGACGAACGTCACCGTCGAAGTTGTCTAACGCCACGGAGTTCCGTACCGCGTTCGCGCGTTCATCGTGAGCGCATTTGAACAGGTCACGACGGTCGTCGTCGGCGCCGGCCATGCGGGACTGGCGGCCAGCCGCTGTCTCACGGAGCGCTCGATCGATCACGTCGTCCTCGAGCGCGGCGAGGTCGCGAACTCCTGGCGGCGCGAGCGCTGGGACTCGCTGCGGCTGCTGACGCCGAACTGGCAGAGCCGGCTGCCCGGTTATTGCTACGACGGCGCCGATCCCGACGGCTTCATGACGATGAGCGAGGTGATCGCGTTCATCGCGCGCTTTGCCAGCGTCGCCAACGCGCCGGTCCGCACGCAGACGACCGTCACGTCGGTCCGCCGGACGGACGCCGGCTACGAAGTCGCGACGGCGACTGGTCATCTCCGCTGCCGCAGCGTGATGCTGGCGAGCGGCGCCTGCAACGTGTCGAGCGTGCCGCCGCTTCGACAGGGGGTGCCGGCGTCGATCGAGTGCGTCACCCCGTTCGAGTACCGCAATCCGACGCAGCTTCCAGACGGCGGCGTGCTGATCGTCGGCGCGTCCGCCACCGGCGTCCAGCTCGCGGACGAGATCCATCACTCCGGCCGCCCGGTGACGCTCGCCGTCGGCGAGCACGTGCGGCTGCCGCGCACGTATCGCGACCGCGACGTGCTGTGGTGGATGGACGCGTCCGCTGTCTGGAATCAGCGCTACGACGAAATCGACGATCTCACGCGCGCGCGGCGATTGCCGTCGCCGCAGCTGGTCGGCACGCCGGAGCGCAGGACGCTCGATCTCAACGCGCTCGGCGCGGCCGGCGTCGAGATCGTCGGCCGCCTCGCCGCCGTGCGTGACGGGCGCGCGCAGTTCTCGGGTGGGCTGCGCAACCAGTTCGCCCTCGCGGACCTGAAAATGAACCGTCTGCTCGACACGTTCGACGAGTGGGCTCGTGATCGCGGACGCGATGGAGAGGTCGGCTCTCATGAGCGCTTCGAGCCGACGCGGGCGCCGTCAGCGCCTCGATTGCAGCTCGATCTGCGGAGCGGCGAGATCCGATCGATCGTCTGGGCGACGGGATTTCGGCCCGATTACAGCTGGCTCGACGTGCCCGTGCTCGATCGCAAGGGGAACCTGCGCCACGACGGCGGCGTGGTCGACGCCCCGGGACTGTACGCGCTCGGGCTGCCGGTCCTGCGCCGGCGCAAATCGAGCTTCATCCACGGCGTCGAAGACGATGCGCGCGAGCTCGTCGAGCATCTCGAGCGCTATCTCGCAAATGGGGCAGGCCGCGACGCCAGGGGCCGGGGGCTACGGCTGGGGGCTAGGGGCTAGGGGCCAGCTGCAATCGCGTCCGGTAGTGTCCGGCTTTAGCCGGACCGTTCGCTCAGCGGCGCTGCGATCACACGCTCGGCTAAGGCTTTCGCGCTACGTACCACCGTGCTGCGGGGATATAATGAAGCCGCCAGCCCGCCTTCGCCTGTCCGGAGAGTCGCTCATGGGTCTCTCGAAACGGGTCATCACAGCAGTAGCAACAATTGGTGTGCTCGCGCTCTGCGCGGCGCCTGTGTCTGCGCAACGCGGTGGCGGCGGCATGCGCGGCGGCGGCAGCATGCGAGCCGGCGGCGGCATGCGAGCCGGCGGCGGCACGCGAGCCGGCGGCGTCGTTCGAGGTGTTCCGCGCGGAGGCGGCGGATCCTTCGGCGCGCCTCGACAGGTGTTCGCGCCACGCACGACGTTTGGTCCGCGCATGGCGCCGGCTCGGGTCGCGCCGTCATTTGGCGCCGCCCGCTTCAACGGCGCGCGCGTGGCGGTACCGCGCACCGTCGTCCCCGCCGCGCGCCCGGCATTCGCGGCTCGCGGCGTGGTCGCCACGCGAGGGGCCGTCGTGACGCCTCGAGGGTTCGTGGCGGCGCGGGGCGTTGCGGTCGCACCTCGGAGTGTCGTCGCGGTCCGCGGCTTCGCGCCGCACGTCATCGGACCGCGCGTCGTCGTCGCGCCGCATCACTTCGTGCACCCGTTCTACGCGTTCCGGCCGCACTTCAGCGTCGGCTTCGGTTTGTGGATGGGATACCCAGTCGCGTACCCGTACTACTACCCGTACGCGTACTCGTACCCGTACCCGTATCCATATCCATATCCATATCCATATCCGTACGCCACGACGTATCCGTACCCGTATCCGTACTCGACCTACGGTTATCAGAGTCCGTCGTACGATGATTCGGGCAGGGCGTATCCGACGCCGTCGTACCCGCAGTCGTCTTACCCGACGACGAACTACCCGTCGCGGACGTACCCGGCGCAGGGCTATCCGGCGAACGAGTCGATCGAGCTGCAGCCTGGGCAGGACCTCGGCGGTGTGAGCTTCGAGATCACGCCGAACACGGCGACCGTGAACGTGGATGGCTCGGACGTCGGCACCGTCGCGGAGTTCTCGCCAACGACGATGCCGCTGACGCTCGCGCCAGGGCGGCATCACATCGAAATCCGCGCGGCTGGCTATCAGACGATGGCGTTCGATGCGGAGATCATGGTGAGACAGGTGATCCCGTATCGCGGCGAGATGCAGCCGCAGCGATAGCGAACTGTCCACATCGAGGCAGTCCCGCCGTGGGTTGCCACGAAATCACGAAGACACGAAGATCAATCAATGGTTTTCTTCGTGACTTCGTGTCTTCGTGGCTGGATCCCTCGTTCTGGTTCGGGCAGTGCGTGCGCCGTACGGGGGTCGACTACCGCGATCCCTTCGCCGGCGCGGGACTCTTCGGCCACGCCGGGCTGGCCAGCTCGATTCGCCAGACATCGCCGCCGAGGAAGAACGGCTGCTCGGCTTTGACGAAGGCCGGCGTGTCGCCGCCGAGAATCCAGACGTGGGAATCGGGCGGCTGTTTGCCCACCAGCGGTGCAATCAACCCCGACAATCCGCCGATGTCCACGTGCACGATGTAGTGCGTCGCCTTTCGTCCGGTGACGCCGGTCGAGAACGGCTCCTCACCCGCTGACGAGATCTCCAGCTTGACGAGACGCGGCTTCGGTGTCGCGGCAACCATCCCGACTGATTTCGGCGGCGCGTCCGGCCGCGCGTTCTTGAGCAGCGTCATGATCAATCCGTTCGCAAGATCCAGCGGCAGCTTCATCTGCTCGGAGACGACCTTCTGTTCACCCCTGTCTTCGGTGTACTGGACAATCACCTGCCCGCTCGACGCGTCAATCCTCATGTCGACCGGCTTCGGAAACGACGGTCCCTTCTGGACGAGATGATCGCTGATCAATCGGAACTCCTGCCGCTGCGAGTACACGGCAGTCTCGTCGTGCAGCGACCCATCCTTGAAGTGGAAGACGAGCCGGCTCGTCACTCGGTTGCCGACGGCCGACTGCAGCAGGTCGCCGTCCGCCAGCAGGGTTCCGTCGAGATTTTTCAGGGTGAGAAACCCGTGGACGAGACCTTCGGTGCGGCGCACTCGAACCGGCTCGCCACCCACGACCGCTGCCTCGACGATGATCACCGTCAACAGCGCAGCGAGGAATCTGGAGGGCATGTACAACAATTTGGGCGGCAACACGCTCATGGGCCACGGTCCTGCTGCAGTCGTCGCAAGCGCAGTACCAGATCGCGATGATCCGGTCGAGCTCCGCCCAGCCCGTGTTGCACGCGATCGCCACGAGAGCGCTCACTGTACTGATTCGCATCGGCGTCGTCCGTCGAGCTGGATGACCGGCACAATTTCATTCGTCGTCTCGTCGCACGCCGCAGCAGATCGCGTTACCCTTTTATGGAGTGTCGGCATGGCGGTCACTCGCGCAACTTACGTCGATCGGATGCTCAGACCGCTTCATCGCTGGGTGTGGGCCGATTCGGATCGCCGCGTCCGCAAGCTGCTCGCCTTCGCGGAAGTCGAGACCGACGGCGGCCGCGACATTCTGCGGGCCGCCGAAGTCACCCCAGATCCGCTGCTGCGGCGTCTCTATCTGGAGCACGCGATCGACGAACTGCGGCACGGCGATCTGTTCCGCGAGCGCGGCTCGGCGCTGCTGCGCACACGTGCCTCCGGCGCGACCACCTTGTTCAACGGCACACCGCTGCCGGGCGGTCACGGACTCGACGACCTGCGCATCGACGGCGAGCCTGATTACCGTCTCCTCGCGTTCCTCCACGTCGCGGAGAAGTCGGCGGCGGGCCGGTTCACGATCTATCGGGACGTCGTGCAGGACGATCCGCCGACATGTGCGATCTTCGAGCAGGTGCTGCGCGACGAAGTCTTCCACATGAACTACACCTACACTCAGCTCGCACGGATCGCGCCGGAATCGCACCGGCCGCACGTGTGGCGCGCGCGCGCGACCCGGCTGTGGAACCGATATCTGCGTCTGGCGGCCGGCGTCGCGGCGGTGATCGGCGGGCTGGTGCTGACGATCATCTACTTCGTCGTGCTGCCGCCGTTCGCGTGGTTCGCGAAACGGGCGAGCCGCCGCGAGCATGCGGGATGGACCGCGATCGCAGACGGCAGCGATCAATCGCTCACCAGCCAGTACTGACGTGAAGATTCTCGGGATCTCAGCGCACTACCACGATTCGGCGGCGGCGGTCGTCGTGGACGGCGTGCCGGTGTGTGCGGTGCAGGAAGAGCGGTTGTCGCGCCGGAAGAACGACGCCGGGTTTCCGCTCGCCGCCATCGACTGGTGCCTCGAGCAGACGGGACTCGATCCGGCCGATCTCGACGCCGTCGTCTTCTACGAGCGCAGCATGCTGAAGTTCGAGCGCATTCTCACGTCCGCGCTCCGCGCCTTCCCGCGCTCGTGGCAGTCGTTTCCGCAGGCGATCCGGAACTCGCTCGGCGAGAAAGTCTGGGTCCGCGGCATCATCTCGTCGCAGCTTGGCGTGCCAGCCAGGAAGATCCTGTTCACCAAGCACCACGCAGCGCATGCGGCCACCGCGTTCCTGACCGCACCGACCCGGCGCGCGGCGATTCTGACCGCCGACGGCGCCGGCGAGTGGGCGACGCTCACGGTCGGCCACGGAGACCGCCGCGACGGCCGGACCGACCTCACCCTGCTGCGCGAAGTCCGGTTTCCGCACTCGCTCGGCCTGCTGTATTCGACCTTCACCGCGTATCTCGGCTTCCCGGTGAACGAGGGCGAATACAAAGTGATGGGGCTCGCGGCGTACGGGCGGCCGTCGTACGTCGATCGGGTACGAACGCTGATCCGCCGCACGCCGGACGGCGCCTTCACGCTCGATCTCGACTACTTCGATCATCACACCACCGCGAAGCGATCGTATTCATCACGCTTCGTCGATCTGTTCGGGCCGCCGCGCCACGCCTACGATCCAATCGATCTGAAGACGACGGACGGGCGGCGCTTCGCGGACTGCGCTGCCAGCGTGCAGCAGGTGCTGGAAGAGACGCTCGTGGACATTGCCAGGGCGCTGCGGCGCGAAACCAGCCTGCCGGATCTCTGTCTCGGCGGCGGTGTGGCGTTGAACGGCGTTGCGAACGCGCGCATCCTCGCGGAGTCCGGCTTCGAGCGGGTGTTCGTGCCGCCGGCGCCCGGCGACGCAGGCTGTGCGCTCGGCGCGGCGCTCTACGCGGATCGCGTCTACTTCGGCAATCCCGATCGCGACCTGCCCGATCATCCGTTCTGGGGCCCGTCGGTGGACGCGCACGACCTGGCGCGCGCCGCTCGCGAAGACGGCCAGGCGGTCGAAGAGCTCGAGGAGCCGCAGCTGATCGATCGCATCGCCGATGCGCTCGCGTCAGGTCGCATCGTCGGGTGGATGGACGGCGCGTGCGAGTTCGGCCCGCGCGCGCTCGGGCATCGCAGCATCCTGACCGCGCCGCATTCGAGCGCGATGCGCGATCGGCTCAACCGGGACATCAAGTACCGCGAGGAATTCCGGCCGTTCGCGCCGGTCGTGCCCGCCGAGGCGGCCGATCGCTATTTCGACCTGCCGGCCGGCGGCGCCCGCCTCGCCCGGTTCATGTCCGGCGTCTTTCCGGTTCGCCCCGAGTGGCGATCGCAGCTGGCCGCGGTGACGCACGTGGACGGTTCCGCGCGCGTGCAGGTCCTGGATCGCGACATGGCGCCGCGCTTGTACACCCTGCTCCAGGCGTACGGGCGGCGCACCGGCCTTCCCGTGCTGCTCAACACGTCGTTCAACGTCGCCGGCGAGCCGATCGTCAACCGTGCCGTGGAAGGTTATCTGACATTCAGACGCTGCGGCATCGACGCGCTCGTGGCCGGCCCGATCGTGGTCACCAAGCGCGCCTCGTCTTCAACGACGTCTGTCACGGAGGAGGTCGCGTGATCAAGAGAATCGGCGGCACGCGGCGCCGGCTGATCATGCTCGGAACGGCCGGCGGGTCGATCGTGGATCTCGCGCGGGGTCTCTGGCGCAGCGACTCCGGCCAACGCTGGCTCCTGCCGCTCGCGGTCTTTCTCTGCGTGTTCGGCCTGGTGCTGATCCTCGCGACGACGGTCGAGGCGCTTGCGCCGTTCATTTACGCGATCTTCTGACGATCCGGTGTCGCATGGAGCGGGCGCGCGACCTGCTCGCTTGTCCGGGGTGCGCGGGAGCGCTCGCCGCCGATTGGTCCTGTCCTGGGTGCGGCGCGCGGTTCGACGCGGCTGACGGCATTCCGAATCTGCGGCTGCCCGGCAACGACGCCACCGAGGTCGTCCGGCGCTTTTACGGACAGGCGCCGTTCCCTGCGTATCGGCCGCACGAGACGCTGCAACGGTTGCGCGCGCGCGCCGATCAGAGCGTGTTCGCCCGGTTGCTCGATCAGGCGATCCCGTCCGACGCGCGGATCGTGGACGTCGGCTGCGGGACCGGGCAGATGTGCCTCTATCTCGCGCGTGCGGATCGGGTTGTCGTGGGCGCCGATCTCACGCGCGCGTCGCTGCTCCTCGGCGCGGCAGCCGCCCGGCGGTTTGCGATCGACGGCGTGCAATTCGTCGAGACCGACCTTCATCGCCCGGGGTTGAGGAACGGTGCGTTCGATCTCGTGTACTCATCAGGCGTGCTCCACCACACACCCGATCCGTCGGCGTCGTTCGTGCAACTGGTCCGGCTGGCACGGCCCGGCGGGATCATCGTCGTCGGCGTCTACAACGCCTTCGCGCGCCTGCCGCTCCGCCTCCGGCGGTTCATCGCGCGCCTCTCGGGTTTCCGTCTCGTCCTGTTCGATCCAGTGCTGCGCGATCGCGACGACGAACCGGCCCGCCGCGAGGCCTGGCTGCGTGATCAGTATCAGCATCCCGAGGAACATTGCCACACGCTCGGCGAAGTTCAGCACTGGTTCGCGACCAACGGGGTCGAGTACCTGCGTTCGTACCCCAGCGCCGTGCTCGGCGAAGAACCCGGCGCCTTGTTCGAGCGCGCGACCGACAACTGGCGGCCGGAAGGGTGGCTCGCGCAACTCGGATGGATGCGCACGCTCGGACGCGAAGGCGGATTGTTCTACACGGTGGGTCGAAGACGGACGCTGGGGACTGGAAGCCATGGGCTGGAAGCTCGGGTGAACGCTCAACTGATCTCTCGAGCAGCCCAACCACGGGAGTAGCACGAAGCCACGCCGGTCGGCGGCGCGGTCCACTAGAATGGCGGCCTTCTGCCATTCACGAGGGCCTCATGAGTGACACGCACGATCCCGCTACCAGGCATCCCGGTCTCACCGCTCTGTTCCACTACCCGCTGATGTCTGCGATCGCAGAGCGGCGCAGCCGCCGCGTCTGCCGCGGGACGTCGATCGACGGCGGCGAGCTGAGTCATCAGAGTACCAACGCGCCGGCACCGTTGAGCGCGCTCGAAGAAGCGGTGCTCGTGGTCACCACCGGCCTGAACGGTTTCCTGATGCACGACGGACCGGTGGGTGGCGGCGGCGAGCTGGGCACAGGCTCGTACTTCATGCAGCCGCGCGGCCGCACGGCAGGCAGTCCCGACAACACGCAGCCGACGTCCTTCTTCCTCGTCAACGACACCGGCGTCTTCCTGATCAAGAAGCTCACCAAGCAAGAGGCGCTGCAGTTCCTGAAAGACGTGCCGCCGCGCTGGGCGGACTGGTCGGAAGGCGACTGGCTGGCGGCGTCGCAGGCGGTCACGCAGAAGGTCTTCAACGAGCGTCTCCAGTTCCCGCGGCAGTTCCCGTACTACCACATGTGGAACAAGGCGCTCTCGAACCGGCCGGGCACCACGATGCTCCTGCCGATCGTGGACATGACGCGCAGCTTCATCAGCGTCGTGTTGAACATCCTGTCGGAACCCGAGGCCGAGCGCGCGCTGTTTCTCGACGACTGGCAGCCGTTCGAGCCACAGACACCCGCGGACCTCGGCGCGTGGCTCGCGGCCGGACTCGGATTGCTCCCCGATCGGATTCCCTATCAGCCGGTCGGCGGGGTCGAGTGGGCGCAGAGCGGCACGGTCAACCCGAAGATCAGAGTGCCCCTTGGCTTCGCGCACACGTTTCAGGTGGACTACGAAGCGATTCTGCTGCTCCAGAATCTCGTGCTCACCGGACAGGCGATCGGTCTCGGTGGATGGCTGCATGCCTGCACGCCGGCGCCGCTGATCTACGAGCGCGATCCTGGCAACGGGATCTTCGGCCTCGGATTCCGCATGCACAAGCCGGACAAGGAGTGGGGACGCTGGCCGCCGGTGCCTTCGACGCTGCCCAACCCGGTCGGGCTCGACGGGATCATCCAGGCACTGTGCCCGCCGTACATGTCGATGAACGAGGCGGTCGATCGCGTGCTCGACGAGAAATTCGGGAACCAGGGCACCTATCGCGACGTGGCGCAGTTCGCGCGTGCCTATCGAAGCGTCGCGGACGCCGAAGCCTACCTGCAGCGTGCGCAACAGTACTCGGCGAAGACCATCGAGTACATGAAAGTGCTGTGCAACTACATCTACGACACCTACGGCCGCTTCCCCGCGCACGTCGACGCGTTGCATCTGCCGGGCGTATGGATGCAGTTCTCGCACCTGGAACTCGAGTACTACGAGAAGTATTTCGACCCGGCGCTCTATAGCCGGCAGGCTGCCCACGAAAGCATCTGGGGCAATCACACGGGGGACGGGACGGCTCCCTGAGGCCGCGGACAGCGGGAACGACGACGAGGTATTTCCTTCGCGATCTTCGTGTCGCTTGGTGTTCTTCGTGGTTACGTCAGCGGCCGTACTCGTCGCGCCGCCGCACCCAGTACGGTCCGCGACCATCTTCGTCGCGGCCTTTCGGAACCAGATCGAGGTAGTGGTAGTGCAGGTTCAGTTTGTCGTTGCCGCGGTCGTAGCAGGAGTAGGTGTGGAACACGGCGCCGGACTGATCCTGGTAGAAGATGCTGTGGCCTTCCCGCTCGGGGGCACCGGGATCGCGGAGCGTGAAGTTGTACAGCGCGCGCTTCGACGCCATCTCCTCCGGCGTAAACGAGGCCTGATAGTCGAAGTTGAAGTCCGAGCCGCCGGACGACAGCCACTTGAAACGCCACCCCATGCGCGTCTGGTACGCCCGCAGCGTGTCGTACGGCGCCCGCGAGACGACCACCATGGTCACGTCCCGCTGGTGCAGATGCACGCCGATCCCGTCGAAGCCGTCGGCGCGCAGGGAACAGTGCGGGCAGCCGGCGACTTCATCGGGATGGAACATGAAGTGATACACGATGAGTTGACTGCGTCCGGCAAAGAGATCGGCGAGCGTCTGTCTACCGGCGGGGCCGTCGAAGACGTACTGCTTGGTCACGAGTTCCCACGGCAGATCGCGCCGCAGCCGGCTCAACTCGTCACCCTGACGCGTGAACGCCTTCTCCTTTTCCAGCAGTGCCCGTCGCGCCGAGAGCCACTCGTCGTGCGGGACCACCGGATGATCGGCCAGCGTGTTGTCGGCTGTCGCCATGTTCGCGAACCTCCACTCATGCCGCCCAGGTCGGCAGGGCGCGTCCCGTTTCGAGCAGCGATTTCAGGCTGGAGAGCACGCGCGGCCACCCCTGCGTGATCGCGCGCTCCATGTCCGAGCCGGGCTCCAGTTCATCGTGCGTCACGGTCAAGCGCACCATCCCGGAGAGCGGCTCGATCTCGAACGTCACGCGCGAATGCCGGTCGGTGCGCGCGCGGTCCGCGGGATTGGCCCAGGTGATCACCAGACGCCGCGGCGCGCGGGCCTCGATCACCTCGCCGAGGATCGACACCGTGCGTGCGGCATCGATGCGGCGATGCTCCCAGCCGGCGCCCGCCGTCCAGTCCGACACGTTCTCATGTCCCCAGTACTGCCGTGTGAACTCACCATCCAGCAGCGCCTTCCACACGGTCTCCGCCGGCGCGGCGATGTAGGTCACGTAGACGAACGTCGACTTAGGCACTCCGCGCTCCTTCCAGCCGCCGTTTGAGGTCGCGTATCGCTCGCAGCCGCGATCGCTCGAACTTGCAGATCCAGCGGTCGTAGATTTCCTGGAGCGGCACGGGATTCAGGAAATGCAGCTTCTCCCGCCCGCGCCAGGTGATGGCCACCAGGTTGGCGGCCTCGAGGACGCCGAGGTGCTGCGTCACCGCCTGCCGGGTCATGTCGAGGTGCTCGCACAGCTCGGTCAGGGTCTGGCCGTTGGTCGCATTGAGGCTGTCGAGCAGCAGCCTGCGACTGCGGTCGGCGAGCGCCTTGAAGACCAGGTCGGTGTCCATGGGCCGAGCAGCCGGCATGATAGGCAAGTAAATACTTGCATGTCAAACCCGTCAGCCAGGAGAACGCCCAAGCCATGATCCGAGCGTTCTGCCGCAGCCGCGCAGCGGGAAGCAACCGCAGAGACCGCAGAGCACGCTGAGTCTTCGTCAAAAAGAAACCCTGCGTCCTCTGCGTTCTCTGCGGTTGCTTTCCGTCGGCGCGAACAGGTCGTGCCGACGCTGCCCGCCTTGTGCCATGATGCGCTGTCTCGCGTCGCACACGCCGATCGGTTCACGCATCGCGTCGGGCACACAGAGTCGCAGTCGCGCACATTGGAGGTGGCTATGTGGCGAAGACTCGGATCAGTGGTCCTGGTTGCGGCGGCCTGGCTCCTTTTCCTTCCAATTGCGGCACAGGCGCAGAGCGCTTTCTCCGGTGTCGTCCACGACCCGAGCGGCGCCGTGCTTCCCGGGGTGACCGTCGAAGTGGCCAGCCCGGTCCTCATCGAGAAGACCCGGTCGGTGGTGACCGACGGCGCCGGGCGATACACCATCGTCGATCTGCGCCCCGGCACCTACTCGATGACGTTCACGCTGACCGGATTTGCGACGGTGGTGCGCGATGGTGTGGAACTGCCCGGCAACACGACGGTGCCGATCAACGTCGAGCTCAAGGTCGGATCGATCGAGGAGAGCGTGACGGTGTCCGGCCAGTCGCCGCTCGTCGATGTCCAGAACGCGCAACGCACGCACGTGCTGGAGCGTTCGGTGCTCGACGCGCTGCCGACGACGCGTAACATGCAGACCGTCGGCGCGCCGATCCCCGGCGTGAAGCTCAGTCGTCCTGACGTCGGCGGCTCGCAGGGAATGGAGCAGGCTTACATGCGGACGCACGGCGCCGACGACCGCCACACCAGCATGCAGGTCGACGGCATGATCGTCAACAGCTCGATGGGCGACGGCAATATCCAGGCGTACAACGACGATGCCCTGGCGCAGCAGGTGGTCTTTCAGACCAGCGCCCTGCCGGCGGAAGTCGCCTCCGGCGGCGTCCGCGTCAACATGATCCCGAAAGACGGCGGGAACACGTTCAGAGGCGGCGGCTTCATCGGCGGGACCGCGCACGGCTGGCAGAGCGACAACAATGACGATGCGCTGCGGGCACGGGGGTTCCTCTATCGGAATTTCGTCCAGCACGTGCAGGACTTCAACGTCAACATCGGCGGTCCCATCGTCCGCGACAAGCTGTGGTTCTTCACCACGGCTCGACACGTGTCGGTGGACGAAGGCGTGGCCAACACCTACTACCGCGTGCCCTATCAGGATCATCAGGTCGGCGATCCCGCGATCCAGGAGCAGTTCGTGCGCGACGCGCTGGTGCGTCTCACGACGCAGCTCACGCCGAAGAACAAGCTGAGTGCGTACATGGAGCGGATCTGGAAGTTCAAGGATCCGGAGCTGGCGCCGAACGTCGATCCGGTGACGGCATCGGACATCCGCGACTGGCGTCACGCCCTCTATTACGTCGGCCAGGTGAAATACACGTCGACGCTCACCAGCAAGCTGCTCCTCGAGGCCGGATACTCGACGAACATCGAGCGTCTCAGCCAGCGCTACCAGCCGGCGATCGAGGAGATCGCCAACCACCCGTTCACGCCCGAGTGGTACACGCAGGTCACGCACAGCAACGCCACCACCGCCAACGTCACCGGCGCGGCGCCCGGCGGATCGACCGGAACCTATCCCGATCGAAAAGTGTTCTCGGGGTCTCTCTCGTACGTCAGCGGATCGCACGCGCTGAAGACCGGCATGCAATGGTCGTTCGGCGTCGACGGCAACTCGCAGCTGCGTACCGGCGACGTCGTCCAGAACTACATCCTGAATGCGGCGGGCGTGGAGACTCCCAATTCAGTGACCGTCTACAACACGCCGACGCGGTACTACGAGTACGTCAACGGCGACGTCGGGATCTATGGCCAGGACGTGTGGACGATGCGACGCCTGACGGTCAGTCCGGGGGTCCGCTACGATCATTTCAACGCGAAGACCGAGGGCGGCTGCCGCACGGCCGGCCGGTTCGTGGCGGCATTCTGCCAGCCCGACGTCCCCGACGTGCCGAACTGGAACAACCTGTCGCCGCGCTTCAGTGCGGTCTACGATCTGTTCGGCGATTCGAAGACGGCGCTCAAGGCGAGCGTCAGCAAGTACATGCTGCCGTGGGCCGGCGGCTGGGCCAAGCGCTACGACCCGTTCACTGCCACGTCGGACACCCGCAACTGGACCGATAAGAACGGCGACGACATTGCCGAAGACGACGAGATTGGACCGAGCGGCAACGCGAACTTTGGCGTATCGACCGGCCGGACACCCGATCCGAATCTCAAACGTGAGTACAACGTCGAAACGGCACTCGGGGTTCAGCATCAGGTGCTCACGGGACTGTCC
>DATFXR010000104.1:0-2437 GCA_035315685.1 Vicinamibacterales bacterium
GCCCGCTTCGAGCATTTCAACGCATCGATCCCGGCGGAATCGTCGCCGGCGTCGACATGGATCGCCGCGCGGAACTTCCCCGAGATTCCCAACGTGCCGAACTGGAACGACTGGGCGGTTCGCCTGGCCGCCTCGTACGACCTGACCGGTGACGGCAAGACCGCACTGAAGGGAAACGTGGGCAAGTATGTCGCCGCACAGGCCGCCGGCTTCGCGCAGTCGTTCAACGGCATGAACGGCGCGACGCAGACGCGCACCTGGAACGACGCGAACAGGGACGGCACGATTGTGAACCCCGACGGCTCGATCCAGGTCAACGAGGTGATCGGCGGCACGTCGAACTTCGGGCAGATCGTCTCGCGGCCCGATCCCAACCTGCCGCGCGGCTACAACTGGGAGTACAGCGCGGTGCTGCAGCGCGAGCTCCGCGCGCGGATGTCGGTGACCGCCGGCTACTACCGGCGCAACTATTACAACATCCAGGCGACCGACAATCAGAACTTGTCCACGAGCGACTGGACGACCTACAGCATCAACACGCCGACCGACCCGCGCCTCCAGTTGTCCGGACAGCCGATCACGATGTACACGCTGAATCCGAACAGGGTAGGCATCGCGACCGACAACCTGATCACCTACTCGACGCAGAACCAAACAAAATACGACGGCGTGGAGTTCACGGTGAATGCGCGCGGCGCCAAGTATCTGATGTTCGGTGGCATCACCACGGACCGACGCATCTCGACGAGCTGCGACGGCGACAACGTGACCAACGGCGACCCTGTCGGCAGCTCGCGCGACAACCCGAACAGGATCCGGTTCTGCGATTCGACGCTGCCAGCCGCCGGTGTGGGACTTGCCGGCGTGTTCCGCACATCGTTCAAGGCGTCGGGCGCGTATTCGTTCCCCTACGACATTCAGCTCAGCGGGACGTTCGCATCGATTCCGGGCCCGAACGTCAGCGCGAACTACACGGTGACGTCCGCCGTCGCGGGACGGCCGATCATCGGTTCGACGACCGGCGCCGCGTCGAGCATCATCAACCTGGTGCAGCCGAGCACGATGTTCCTCGACTATCAGAACCGGCTGGATATGCGCGTCGGCAAGACGTTCCGCGTCGATCGCCTGAAGATGCAGGGCTTCATGGACGTCTTCAACGTGTTCAACGCGGGCACCATCGTCCGCGTCAACGAGACGTACGCGAACGCGGGCACCAACCTGTGGCTGACGCCGACAGGGATTGTCGACGGCCGCTACGCGCGGTTCGGCATTCAGCTGAACTTCTGAAGACGGGGCTGGGGGCTAGGGGAACGAGGGCGCGATCGCTCATGCGATCGCGCCCTTTGTATTTCTGGCCGACTTACACGACTAACCTGACTTGCCCGACTACCGACTATGCTACCGCTTGCGTACCGTCGTCCGCATCCAGGGGTGGATGCAGCACTGGAACTTGTCTCCGCCCATGACGCCATTCTCGGCGTGACTTCCCCCTGAGGGGATGAACGTCGCTCCCACCGACGCCGCCAGACATTCTGGTGCTGGGACCGGGTTGCCGGAGAGCGCGTTGAGCACAGGGACCTGGCCACCGCCGAATTTCGCCACCTTTGTGAACGAGTGGGTCTCACCGCCGCGGTTTTGCGCAACGATGTTGCGCGGCTCGCTCATCTGGTCCGGATTGAAGCGCCACTTCTCGGCGACCTGGGTCGCTTGGAGTTCCGCGATGAACTCACCAAACGTCGTCCCCCCGTCGCCATCGCAGATATGGCCGAGGCCGGGGCCGTCAGGCGGACCTGCGTTGAACGTGGCCGGATCGCAATCATCCCGGACTTGAACAACTTGCGGGCTCTGATCAGCTGTGAGCGTGGCCGCCACTCCGGTGAGTGCGGCCGCCAAACCGATCGCAGCCGAGATCCGCATCGCTCTCTTCATTACGTCCTCCTTATGATTTTTGTGGAGCGGCCTCATTTTATGACAGCTCGTGCATTTAAGTGCAATTTCCTGCAAATTATTTCGTTCGCCAAAGTGCGGGCGAGTGTGCTGTGACCGTCCGACGTCGGCTAGTGCCCGTTCGCTGCGCCAGGGGACCGTTCGCTGAAAATGTAATCTTCGTAAGCCATTCGTGCTCTAAGATTTAGCGCATGCACAAGCCAATCAAGTACGTTGAAAAGGGCCTGTCGATCGCGGCCAACGGCGCGTGGACGGTCTTCAACGGTTTGAACAAGATCAACCAGAACCCGTCGTTCACGCCGGCCTGGTCCGACAAGCCGCTGCTGAAGTCGTACGAGAAGACGAAGCCGCCGCTGGGGTGGCCGCGCGAGACGGACTCGCTGTGCCCGACCTGCGTCCGCGAGGCGCGTCAGGCGATTCTCGACGGGAAGAAGGACGTGAGCGTCCTCCTCAACGAGAAGGTCGGCGAGATCAAGGCGACGATTCTCGA
>DATFXR010000105.1:0-4680 GCA_035315685.1 Vicinamibacterales bacterium
CTCGAGCTTCGCGTCGATCTCCGCGTTGAAGCCAGCCTGGATGATGATGCCCTCGCGGACGTTCCGCTTGAACCCGGTCAGCTCGAACGCGACCGTGTAGGTCCCGATCGGAATGCGCGGGAACCGGTAGGCGCCGCTCTCCGTGGTGACTGTCGTCTGTGGCTGGATCAACGCAGGGCCGCTGAGCGTGACGGTGACGCCCGGCAGTATGGCGCCGGTGGAGTCCGTCACCTTCCCGAAGACCTCGCCCATGCTCACCTGGGCGAGCGCCGTTCCGGCGCCCGCCAGCAGCATGAGGCAGGCGAGCATTCCTGCGCGCCGACGCGCTCCCGTCATACACCCTCCTCGAAGACGACTTACAAAAACAAACAAGCCATGGCGTCCGCAGACGCACTGGTCACGCGCAATGTAAAGGGCGCGTGGTGCGGAGGTCAAGGGAGTTGACCGCTTTTGACACATAATTCGGTCGGTGCGATTCAAATTATTGGGCGCATTGATCGCGACCGTCGCGGTCATCTGCGCGTGCCGTAGTCCGCGAACAGCCGACCTTGTTCAGTCGTCCGACCGCAACGTCCTCCTGATTACGATTGACACCCTCCGTGGTGATGCGCTCGGCTGCGATGGCGGTCCGGCCCGAACTCCGACCATCGACGCCATCGCCAGCGCAGGCATCAGGTTTTCACATGCGCACGCCCACGCGGTCGTCACGCTTCCCTCGCACGCGAGCATCCTGACTGGTCTCTACCCGTATCAACACGGGTACAGAGAGAACGCCGGCTATCGGTTGACGCCCGGCACGCAGACGCTCGCGACCCGCCTGAAGGCCAGCGGTTTCGAAACCGCCGCGTTCGTCGCCGCCTTCCCGCTCGACGCGCGCTTCGGATTGACGCCGGGCTTCGACACCTACGACGGCCGGTTCGACGACATCGGCAGCGGCGCCGAGTTCCTGCTGCCGGAACGGCCCGCGCCGGTCGTCGTGCAGCGCGCGGTCGAGTGGATTCGCGCGCGCAGCGGCCGATGGTTCGCGTGGGTGCACCTGTACGAGCCGCATGCGCCGTACCGGCCAGCGCCGCCGTTCGACGTGGAATATGCCGGCAAGCCCTACTATGGCGAGGTTGCCGCCGTCGATCGCGCGCTCGGTCCGCTCGTCGACACGGTTCGCGCGTCAACTCGCGCCACGCTCGTCGTCATCACCGGCGATCACGGTGAGGGACTCGGTGATCACGGTGAGATGACGCACGGCCTGTTTGCGTACGAATCGACGCTGCACGTACCGCTCATCCTCGCCGAGCTTCGAACGCAAAGGCCGCAGAGCGCGCAACGCGGTCTTCTCACGACGGCCCGCGCCGCCTCCGCGCCTGACGGCGACGTCGGCGGGCAGGTCTCGGACTCGCTGGCACGTCACGTCGACATCGCGCCGACGATTCTCGACCTGCTTGGTTTACCGGCGCCGCCGGAGCTGCCCGGTCATTCACTGCGGACCAGCGCGGACCGCGACGGCAGCTCGACGCGGGCGTCGTACTTCGAAGCGATGGAGTCGATGCTCGATTTCGGCTTCGCCCCGCTCGACGGCGTACTGGTCGGGCGAGAGAAGTACATCAGCCTGCCGATTCCGGAGCTGTACGATCTCGCCGTCGATCGTGGCGAAACGGTGAATCTGGCCGAGCGCGCAGCCGAGCGCACGCGAGCGCTGACGGCGCGGCTCGCCGATTTTCGCGCGACGCGTCCAGGCGCGCAGCAGCCGGAATCGCCGGAAGTCGCGCTGCGGTTGCGGGCGCTCGGCTACGTATCCGGTTCCGCGGCGCCCAGGTCCCGGTACACCGAGCGCGACGATCCGAAGCGGCTGGTGGACATCGATCGTTTGATGCACGAAGCCGTGGCGCTGGACGACGAGCGCCGGCTGCAGGAAGGGATCGACACGTACCGGCAGATCCTTGCGCAGCGGCCGGACATGATCGCCGCAGCTCGCCACCTCGCCTTCGATTACTGGCGCATCGGCGACGTGGCGGCGGCGATCGATACGCTCCGAGCCGCCTTTCACGCGACGCCGCCAACCGCCGGCGCGTTGATTCAGCTCGGTACTTACCTGAGCGAAGCGGCCCGCCTCCCGGACGCGATCGCACTGCTTCAGCAGGCCGTGGCGGCCGAACCGACGCTGGATGCGTTGAATGCGCTCGGGATCGCCTTCGCGCGCAGCGGGCGTACGGGGGAAGCGCTCGCCACGTTCGCGCGCAGCCTCGCGATCGATCCGGCGAGCGCGATGACCTTCGAGAACATCGGCGCCGTGCATCTCGATGCCGGTCAGCTCGGCGATGCGCGGCGCGCGTTCGAGCAGGCGGTGGCGTCGAATCCCGATTCGTCACAGGGTCACGCCGGCCTGGCAATGGTCGCGATCCGTCAGGGCGATCGCAAGACGGCGATCCTGCAGTGGGAACGCGCGGTCGCGCTGCAGCCCGAAAACTTCGACGCCCTCTACGACCTCGGCATCCAGCTCGCGCAGGACGGCCAGCTCGACGCGGCGCGCCGCTATCTCACGCAGTTCGTGCAGACGGCGCCGCGTGGTCAGTACGGGGGGGACATCGACAAGGTGGCAGTGTTGCTGCAGCACCTCGGCGCGCCGCGGCGCAATTAAGAATTAGGAATTTAGAATTAAGAATTCGTACACTCGCTCGCAACCTCCAGGCAATCAACAAGGCTGGTGACTGGCGAATCTCGCGACCGCGGCCACGAATTCTTAATTCCTACTTCTTAATTCCTAATTAATTGACTCGCGCGCCGCGCCCGGCCACCGGCGCGCGCTGCCACTGCTCGCTGCGCTTCTTCAACCCGGCCGCTTCGAGCCCGAGGTACTCGTTGGTCAGCTTGCCGAATAGCCACGCCACGGCGCTGGAGAACAGGCCCTCGAACCTGACCGATAGCGTCGCGCGCGTTCGGCCGTCCAATGGCGTGACGGCGTGTCGGGCCGTCGCGCCGATGCCTGGACTGCGCGTCATCCAGGTGAACTCCCGCGCTGGGACGAGAACGGTCACGACGAAGTCGGCCGGCCGCAGCTTCGGCTGGCGAACGTGCGCCCGCGATCCGATGACGAGCGGCCCGTGGTCGAGACGTTTCACACTCGTGATGCTTGCCGTCCACTCGTGCCACCGCTCCACGTCGCTCATCACCGCCCAGACGGTATCCGGGGACGCGTCGATATCTACGTCAATGCTGAAGGTCTTCAATCCAGCCTCCTGAACCATTTCTGCGGAGTCGCCGAGAGGATGCCGTCGAAGAACTGCCGTCCGCTCACCTGACGCTCGGCTGCCGCCTCCGCGCTGCGCAACGTCCGACGACCTCTGAACCGCAGCCAGTCCTCACCGCCCAGTCCCAGTCCCTACTCGCGTCCGACCAGCGGCGTCATCGAACCCGACATCGTGCGATTGAACGCCGGCACGTCGCGCTCCATGAGGTTCTTGTAATCCGCTTTCGCGGAATTCAGATCCTTCTCGATCGTTTCCATCACGTTGACCGATGTATCAGTCGGCGCAAAGTCAGCGCCGCCGAGCACATCGCCCGCGCCGGGTCCCACCTCTCCGTTCAGCCAGATCAAGTTCATGTAGACGCGGTAGGCCTGCTGGAAATACTTGTCGTCGCTCGTCATCTGCGCCGGCTCGAGCAGCCTGGCCTCGACGTCGAACAGCTTCTTGTCGATGTCGGCAACCTGCTTGAGCATCATTTCTTTAGTGCGGTCGCTGCGGAAGGCTTTCGTCACGTCTTCGAGCTGCTTCCGCATCACTTCGATGCTGTTCACCATGTCGGCCGCCGCACTGATGTCGTCGCGCAGCCGCAGCTGCAGCTTCACCGAGAGGTCGAGATCGGCGACCGAAGTGGGCACCTTCGGATCCTTCAGGATCTCGATCGGCTGCGTCGCCGACTGACCGTCCACGGTCAGCTTCACCGTGTACTTGCCAGGTACGACGATCGGCCCGACCTGCGCGGGCTCGAGGCCCCAGTGCGTCACCGGACGAGTGTCCTGCCCCCGGAACCGCGGCTCCTCCCAGATGTGCGGATTCTCGGGTGGCGTCGTCCTGATTGCGATCAGACGCGGCGGGTCGTAGCGCAGATCCCACGGGACGCGGTTCAACCCCGGACGCGCGTTCGCGCGCAGATCGCGCACCACTTTGCCGTCGCCGTCGAGAATCTGCAGTTCCACCTGGTCGCGCGGGGCTGCCTTCAGTGAGAAGTTGAGGTACGCGCGGCCGCGTTGCGTCCAGCGGTACGCGCTCCGTGGCGCGAAGAGATGCAGCGCCGCGTCGGTCGTGGCAGGTGTTCCCTGCTCGAGCGGCGTGATGTCGTCGAGCACGTAGATGCCGCGCCCGTAGGTCGAGACCACGACGTCGTGAAACTGCTTCTGGACGACTACCCAGCTCACCGGCGCCTTCGGCAGGCCCGCGGCAATCTCCGTCCAGTGCGCGCCATCGTCGTTCGAATAGAAGAAGCCATGGCCGGTTCCGGCAAACAACTGGCCCGGCTTGTTCGGGTTCTCTGCGACCGCCTTCACGTAGGACAGCGGATGCTTGTTTGGGAGATCGCCGTTGACGCGCTTCCAGGTCGCGCCGTAATCGGTCGTCTTGAAGATGTACGGTTCGCGGCTGTCCATCAGGTGCGCGTCGACGGCGAGATACGCGGCGCCGCCGTTGA
>DATFXR010000106.1:0-5112 GCA_035315685.1 Vicinamibacterales bacterium
TCGGACGCATTCTCCCGATCTGGTCGTGGGGAGAGCGTCTGAAGACGCGCTACGACTCGCTGCAGATCGCGCTCAACAAGCGCATGTCGCACGGCATCGCGTTCAAGGGGGCGTACACGCTGGCCAAGGCGATGAACGAGAGCGACAATGACGGCGCCACCACGCTGTGGTTCAACACGCCGAGCGAGCTGTGGCGCAACTGGGGACCGGCCGGCTTCGATCGCCGCCACAACCTGCAACTCGGCGTCATCTATGCGGTGCCGTGGCGGACCGAGAACGGGTCCGGCAGTTTCGGCAAGGCACTGGCGAGCGACTGGCAGATCAACGGCGTCCTCGGCGCGTTCAGCGGCAACCCGTACACGATGATCGCGAACGGCGGCAGCTTGAACACGCCGAGCAACAATGCGGGCGGCACGACCAACGCAAATCTCGCGGACCTGACTGGCACGTACAACGTCACCGGTAACGTGGGCAGCGACGGCACGTGGTTCGACACGAGCGCGTTCGCGCAGCCGACCGGCGTCCGCTTCGGCAACACGACGCGCAATCAGTTCTACGGTCCGGGCGGCTGGAACCTCGATCTGTCGGTATTCCGAACCTTCCCGGTGGGCGGCCAGCGAAAGCTCGAAGCACGATTCGAGGTCGGAAATCTCTTCAATACGGGGGTCTTCGCCAATCCGCAGAACAACGTCACGTCCGGGACGTTCGGCGTGATCACGGCGGTGGCGAACAACAATGGCGCCGCGTTCTATCCGGAGCGGCAAATCCGGCTCGGCGCCAGGTTCAGCTTCTGACCGTTCGACTCCTCGGTGTCTGCGCGGCGCTCGTTGCCGCCGCGCAGACCTCCCTTCCGCCGCTCCCGCGGCTCGCCCTGGACGCGTTTCCGCCGCCGACGCGCGATGCCTTGACGCGCCCGTACGCCGCCGCCGTCGCTCGGCCCACCGACGTCAGCGCCGTCGCTACGCTCGCGCGAACGCTGCACGCCTGGGATCAGCTGGGTGCCGCGCACGAGACCTACCTCCGTGCGCAGGCGCTGACGCCGGCCGCCTTCGAATGGCTGTACCTCGATGGCGTCGCGCTGCAACGGCTGGCACGGCCCGCCGAAGCGGCAGAACGCTTCGACGCCGCGCTGCGCCGCTCGTCGGACTATCTGCCACTGCGCGCGAAGCTGGCGGAGGCGCTGTTCGATTCGGGAGATCTCGATCGCGCCGGGCCGATCTACGAAGCGCTCGCGCGTGAACCGGCCGCAGAGCCGATCGCCGAATTCGGCCTTGGACGAATTGCGGCCGGCCGACGCCGCCACGAGGTCGCCGTCACGCATCTCGAACGCGCGGTGGCGCTGTTTCCCGAATTCGGCGCCGCCTACTACGCGCTCGCGCTCTCGTACCGGCTGCTCGGACGGCAAGACGAAGCGCAGCGCGCCCTCGAGCGGAATGCGCAGTATGGTCCGCGATGGCCGGCGATCGACGATCCGACGCTCGCCGCCGTGATCGCGCTCCGGGACGACGCGGACACCACGGTCCAGCGCGGGCTGAAGCTGGCCGAGGCCGGCGATCTTGCCGGAGCGATCGCGGCGCATGAGGCGGCACTGTCGCGCGATCCATCGAACGCCCAGGCGCATGCCAATCTCATCTCGCTCTACGGCCGTGCGCGCGAGTGGGCGAAGGCGGAAGAGCACTACCGCGCCGTCGTCGCACTCCGCTTCAATCTCGGCGACGCGCATTACGATTACGGCGTGCTGCTCGGCCTGCAGGAAAAATGGGATCCCGCCGCGGCGGCGTACCGCGAGGCGATCGCGGTCAACCCGCGGCACGCGCAGGCACACAACAATCTCGGACAGGTGCTCGAGCGGAAGCACGACCTGGAGGCTGCGGCCGCTGAGTACAAAGCGGCGGCAGACAGCCAGCCGGCGTTCCGGATCGCCACCTTCAATCTCGGTCGAATGCTGATCGCGCTGGGCCGCATGGACGAGGCGATCGGCGAGCTTGCACGGTTGACCGAGCCGCGCGATGCCGACGCGCCACGCTATCTGTTCGCGCTCGCCACGGCGCACGTGCAAGCCGGACATCGCGATGAAGGCATCAAGTGGGCGATCGACGCGCGGCAGCTGGCGCTGCAGTACGGCCAGCGCGATCTGGCCGCTGCCATCGACCGGGATCTCGCGCGGTTGAGATGAAGGCCCACACGCCGTGGCTGATCGCCTGCGCCGCAACGCTGGCGGTCTCGATCGTCGCGCGCGGCGACGCCGCGCTGGCGCCGCCCGCGCCGATATTCGTCGAATCAGCCGCGCCAACCGGACTGGCCTTCACGCACGTCAACGGCGCCAGTGGCAACTACTATCTGCCCGAGGTCATGGGCGCTGGCGTCGCGCTCCTCGATTACGACAATGATGGCGATCTCGACGTCTTCCTCGTGCAGGGCGGCCCCCTGCCCGTGGATGCCGCGGCGAAAGCGGCGGGTGGGGGAAGTGGGTCGCCGACCTGTCGCCTCTTCCGCAACGATCTCGTCGTCTCTGGCGACGGTCGCCGCACGCTGCGTTTCACCGATGTCACCGAGACGGCCGGCGTTGGCCTGCGCGGGTACGGCATGGGCGCCGCGGTCGGCGACTACGACAACGACGGCTACCCCGATCTCTTCGTCACCTCGTTCGGTGCGACGACGCTTCTGCACAACAACGGCGACGGCACGTTCACGGATGTCACGAAGCAGGCCGGGGTCTCCGATTCGGCGTGGAGCACGAGCGCGGCGTTCGTCGACTACGACCGCGATGGGTACCTGGATCTGTTCGTCGCTCACTACGTCGACTTCACGACTGCAGCGAACAAACTGTGCAACGATCCGGCTGGCGCGCGCGATTACTGCAGTCCGCGCGCCTATCGAGGCGTGCCGGCCCGTCTGTTTCGCAACGACGGCCACGGCCATTTCGTCGACGTCACAGCGAAGGCCGGCATCACGAAGGCCTACGGCGCCGGCCTCGGCGTCGCCGTCGGCGACTACAACGGCGACGGCTGGCTCGACATCTACGTCGCCAACGACGGCGGAGCGAACCAGCTATGGATCAACCGGCATGACGGCACGTTCGTCGATCAGGGGTTGATCTCCGGCGCAGCGGTGAGCGCGACCGGCAATCCCGAGGGAAGCATGGGCATCGCGTCGGGCGACTTCGATCTCGACGGCGATGAAGATCTGTTCGTCACGAACATTGTCGGCGAGACGTCGGTGCTGTACGTGAACGACGGCCGCGGCAACTTCGACGATGCGCGCGTGAAATCGCGACTCGCGCCGCTCACCGCGGCGTTCACCGGATTCGGCACCGATTGGTTCGATTACGACAACGACGGGTGGCCCGATCTCTTCGTCGCTAACGGTGCCGTCAACATCGTCGAGGCGCTGCGCGGACAGCCGTCGCCGTACCGCATGCGGAATCAGTTGTTTCACAACACCGGCACCGGCCGGTTCGAGGAGACCAGCGCCGTCGCGGGCCCCGCTTTCGCACGCGCCGAGATCGGCCGCGGCGCCGCATTCGGTGACATCGACAACGACGGTGACGTCGACATCGTGGTCACGAACAACAACGGACCGGTCCGGCTGCTGCTCAATCAGGTCGGGACGGCAAGTCACTGGTTGCAGATTCGCCTGGAGCAGCGGCCGTCCAACCGTTTCGGGATCGGCAGCTGGATTCGCGTCGAGCGCGCAGGCCGCCCGACGCTCGGACGCCGCGTCCGGACCGACGGCAGCTACCTGTCCGCGAGCGACGTGCGGGCGCACTTCGGACTTGGGTCGTCGCCGGACATCTCGGCGGTTGTCGTCCTGTGGCCCGACGGCGAGCGCGAGCGCTGGACGGACGTCAAAGCCGATCGCCTCGTGGTCCTGCGCCGGGGAACCGGACAGCGGTAGTATTCAGCCGTGCAGAACATCGAACGTCAGCAGTACCAACCGAGTCGGCGCACGGCGTTGAAGGCGTTCGGATCCGCCGCGGCGTTGCCGTGGCTCTCGGACAAGGGGTTACTCGCCTTCGCGCGGATTCAGGAAACCCATGCTGCGCCGCAACCCAAGGTGCTGACCGCCTCACAGTTCCGGACGCTCGAGGCGCTCGTCGAGATGATCATCCCGGCCGACGATCGCTCTCCGGGCGCGAAGGAAGCGCGGGTGGCCGACTACATCGATCTGCTGCTGAGCGAGACCGAGTCAGACGAGGTGCTGCGTTGGATCGGCGGTTTGGCTGCGCTCGACGCCGAATCGAATGCGCGATTCAGGGCGCCGTTCGTCAACCTTGCTCCGGGACAGGCGGACGCGATCCTGCGCGACATCAGCCGGAACGAGCGCGCGCCGCGGACGCCGCTGGAAGGATTCTTCGTCATGACCAAGCAGGCGACGATCCGCGGCTACTACACGTCTGAGGTCGGCATCCATCAGGAGCTGCGCTACAAGGGCAACAAGTTCCTTCACGACTTCGTGGGATGTGAGACGGAGAACGGCAAGGATTGCCCGCACTGCGGCCAGAAAGCGACAGGGCGATAGGTGATGCAGGCGGACCGTACACTCACGCTCGACCTGGCCAATGCGCTGGAGGAGTCGCGCCAGCTCGCCGCGTCGATCAGACCCGGGCGCGAGCGCTGGGACGCCATCGTGGTCGGCAGCGGCGCGGCCGGCGGCATGGCCGCGTATCAGCTCGCGACCGCCGGGATCAAAGTCCTGCTGCTCGAAGCCGGCCGCATGATCGACGTCCGCACCGAGTACCGGACCATGGAGTGGCCGTACGCGTCGATGCGGCGAAATCGGCTTCCGCCGGGCGAGCGGCCGATCGCAGTCGCCGAATACAATTTTTTCGACCGCCCCTACGGCCGCAATCCCGCATACGAGAAGTCGAAAACGGTGGTGTCGTACGCCGCCAACTCGTTCACCCGCAACTGGGTCGTCGACGAACGGCAGCATCCCACCACCGGGACGCCGTACGCGTGGGTGCGGTCTCGGATCCTCGGCGGCAAGACGAACTTCTGGGGCCGCGGCGCGCTGCGCTACGGACCGCTGCAGTTCAACGCGGCGAGCCGCGACGGATTCGACGTCGATTGGCCGATCTCCTACGACGAAGTGAAGCCGTACTACGACAAG
>DATFXR010000107.1:0-6425 GCA_035315685.1 Vicinamibacterales bacterium
GCGAAGCGCACCCACTTCCTGCCGGCGGCGTCGAACGGGATCGAGAACCTGTGTCTGCCGAACGGCGGCAGATCGGTAGCCGAGATGATCTGGCGATCGGTCTTCACGCCGTCGCCCCACACCAGCTCGACGAACTCGAGCGGAAACGTCCACTCGACGTCGGCGCTGACCGACCGCGACACGCCGCTGCCGTCGACCGCGTACGAATCGATCAGGACTTCGCCAGACGTGATCCAGGAGTCGCCGCGCATCAAGGCTTTGATCACCGGGCTCGGATCGCTCGCCGGCGGCAGCGTCTCGAGCTTCACGTAGGTCACCGGCGAGCTCGCATAGATGTCGTCCCCCGGCTGTTGATATCGCACCTCGCTGATCGACAAGAGGTACTTCGGCGGGATCGGTTGATCGGCCACCCAGTTGCTCATGTCGTCGAGCAGCGGCAGGCACCGGTAGTCGCACAACCGGCGCTCGGAGAGATCGACACCCATCCCCCACCGGAAGCCGACGCCCTGATAGTGCGGATCCTTGAACGGCGCCTGATCCTTGACCGCGTCGGGATAGCCGGTCGATCCCTTCGTCCGCGGATGCGGCATCGAGATCAGCACGTCTTCGCGCCGCGCCATCTCGATCAGATCGTCAGCGCTCGCGATGTGGTACACCTTGCCGTACTTCGGATCGTTCTCGACCAGCGGCTGTCCCTCCCGCCGTCCCTGCGTCCAGTACACCGGATGTGAGAACAGCAGATCGGTGTGGCCGCCGAGCGGGCTGTTGTAGAACTCCTGATCGGGCATCACGAGGAATCCCTTGTCGGACTTCCGCCGTGCGCCGTCGACCGATGCCTGTGTCACCGCGAGCTGATCGGGACGGCCGCCGCGGCCACCGCCCTGTGTTTGCTGCGCCGGCGCGCCGCCGCGGCCAGCGTCGCTGCCGCGTCCGCCGCCGTCGTTGCCGCGACCGCCGCCACCACCACCACCGCCCGTGCCGACCGAATCGATCTGGCTGACGATGTTGAGACCGAGCGCGCGCAGCGCGTCGAGATCGGGAATGTCGGCGTCGAGACTGCCGGCGCGCATCAATCGCTGGCCGAGATCCATGTGATAGTGATGATTCATCACCTGGTAGCCGGGCAGCGGCTTGTACCTGTCGCCGTGCGTGAACGCGAGCACCGCGTCGAGCGTAGCCTGCGCCGGCTCGGCGTTCGGGTAGAGATACACCGGCATGTGCTGCGTCGTACCGGGACGGGCGCTGTAGAGGGCGAAGTTCTGCTCGTACTCCGGCGTTTCTTCTTTCTCGGCCTGGCGGACACCGAACGAGAACGAGCTCTCCGACTCCTTGCGGTAGTAGGCGTAGCCGAGGTTGGTGGCGACCTCACGGGCCCAGAAGAACGTGTGCGGCGGAGGAAACGCGGCGATCGTGCCCGCCTTGTCGCGTTCGACGAGCAGCACGCGATTGCTGGCGCGGACCGGCACTTCAGCCTGATTGACAGTGCCGCCGAAGAAGTACGACTGCCAGCTGTTCGCGATGTCGCGCCACGCGGCGCGCGATCCGTTCTGAATCGCGAGCCCTTTCAGGCCGGCGTCGTATTTGTACGCGACTGACTGGCGATCGGTGGTTGCGACGATCTCCTGGCGGATCAGGTTCGTGCCCTTGTACACGGTGAACTGCAGGCTGCCGGCGAACGGCCCGAGCGTCACGCCGGAGAACGACGCCTCGATCCGGCCGCCGTCGGTTTTGACCTCGCACGCCTTCACCGCGTAGGCGGCCGCCGCGCGGGTGATCTCGTCTGCCTTGCGAGGAAGTCCGGGCTGATTGGCGACGCCGTCCGCAGGCGGCGGATTGCCGCCTCGCCCCGCGGGACCCAGGTTCAACGGCGCGTCCCAGAACGCGTCCCACTTGTGCTCGTCGAGGATGGCTGCCGTGATCGGAACCTTCAGCTCGTTGAGCGGCTGCAGCTGCTGGTTCGACATCCGGCGCATGCCAGAGGCCAGGCGGAAGTCAGGTGCAGCGTTCGCCGCGAGCACGGCCCACGTGCCGCCCTTACGACGGACGGCGAGCTCGCGGACGACCGGCGCGCCGCCGTCGACCGACAGCCGCAGCCGCACCTCCTGCGCGCGATCGCCGTCCCACGTCAGGGTCAGCACGTTGTCGGCGACACCGGCGGTGAGGCCTGGCGCGGCCTTGTACGCGGACAGCGTACAGACGAGCGGATCGGCGGAAGCCGAAGGGGCCGAAAACACCACCGCCATCGCCGCCGCGCAGGCCCCAATTCTGATCATGGCGCGGCACTATAGCCCCAATCGGTGGGACGTCTTGTCGCGTTTTGTCGCGGCTCGGACTGCGCCGCGCAGCCGCGCTTATACTGGCGCCGCCGCGGCCGCAGTCGCCGCGCCGCGAGGAGCGCACCGTGGCACGATACGTGGCGGTTCTGGTCGGCGGCGTCCTGCTGACGGCTGCGACCGCGCGGGCCGACGTCCCCCTCGACGGCGGGTGCAAAGTAGTGTTGATCGATCTCATCGCCATCGGGAGCCGTTCATGAAGGTCACACGAAAGCAATTCCTCGGCGCCGCGGCGGCGTCCGGGCTCACGTCGCTGATTGGCGGACGCGAGTCGTCGGCGGCACACGCCGACATCAAACCGAAAAAGCTCGAGAAGGCGGCGATCAAAGGAGCGACCGCGGCGACCGTGCGGTTCATCCGCGACACGAAGGCAGCCGCGATTCCGCCGGCAGTCTTCGCCCAGGCCAGGCGCTGCCTGATCGACGGCTTCGGCGTGATCCTCGCGGGATCCACCGTCCGTGGCAGCGCGATCGTCCGCGACTACGTCCGCGCCGGCGGCGAGAAGCGCGACGCGACGGTCCTCGGTGCGAACGGCATGGCGACGTCGATCTCCCATGCCGCACTCGCCAACGGCGCCAGCGGCCACGCTATGGACTTCGACGACACGCAGCTGTCGACGACGCCCGATCGGACCTACGGGCTGCTCACCCATCCGACGCTGCCGCCGCTGTGCGCCGCGCTCGCCGTCGGCGAGGCGCAGAACGTCTCCGGCGCCGCCTTTCTCGAAGCGTTCGTGGTCGGCTTCGAGGTGGAATGCAAGATCGCCGAGGCAATCGATCCGGCGCACTACAACCACGGATTCCACTCGTCGGGCACCATCGGCACGTTCGGCGCCGCAGCGGCAACGGCGAAGCTGATCGGCCTCGACGATCGCGCGCTCGCGCACATGCTCGCGATCGCGTCGAGCACGGCGGCGGGCATCCGCGTCAACTTCGGATCGATGACCAAGCCGCTGCACATGGGACGCGCCGCCGAGAATGGGGTCTTCGCGGCGGACCTCGCACGCCGCGGCTTCACCGGTGGAGACGACGGCCTCGACGGCGAGTGGGGGTTCTTTCAGGTCCTCGGCGGCGGCGCGGATCTCGATCGGCTGATTGGGGTGCTCGGCAGACCGTGGTCGATCGTCGATCCGGGCGTGTCGGTGAAGCCGTATCCATGCGGCGTCCTGAGCCATCCGAGCATGGACGCGATGCTGAAGGTCGTCACCGAGCAGGATTTGAAGCCGGAGCAGGTGAAGGCCGTCCGGCTGCGCGCCGGCTCGAACATTCTTCAGCCGCTGCGCTACAAGACGGCCAGGACGGAGCTCGAGGCGAAGTTCTGCATCCCGTTCCTGCTCGCGAGCATCCTGCTGCGGCGCAAGGCCGGCGTCCGCGAGTTCACCGACGAATTCGTGGCGAGTGCGCCGGTCCAGCAGATGATGACGCGGGTCACGACGGTCTTCGATCCGGCGATCGAGGCGCGCGGCTTCGACAAGATTCGGAGCGTGGTCGAGATCGACGGTGTGGACGGCCGGAAGTTCGTGCAGGCATCGGACGATGCGTATCGTGGGGGACCGGATCGGCCGTTCACGCGCGACGAATTGCATGCAAAGTTCGCCGATTGCGCGCAATTGACCCTGGGTCCCGACCGCATCGCCCGCGCGCTCGCGGCGATCGAAGCCGTCCAGGAGCTGCCCAGCATCCGCACGCTCGTCTCCGCGCTGGCATAGCGGAAAATGACCGGACGCTACGCTCACCCTCACCGGGCATGCAACCGCGGAGGCCGCAGAGCGCGCGGAGATCTCTTTTCTCTGGTTAGAGCCGACGCGTTGCGCTGGTTTGATGCTGCGCCACCGATCGCGGCACTACGTTCGCCCCGGGCGGGAAAGCAACCGCAGAGACCGCAGAGACCGCAGAGATCTCTCTTCTCTTCTGATCACGGGAAACGATTCGCTGGCTTGATGCGGCGCCACGGAGTGAAGCAACGCGAGAGCGGAAGAAAAAGAGTCTCCGCGCGCTCTGTGTTCTCCGCGGTTGCTTTCCCGCCGCTCTAACATCCCACGCAGCGATGATTGTTCTTCGCGCCGAGGCTCTCGAGCAGCTTGATCGTCTCCGGGAACGGTTCGATGCGCTGCACCGGCCCATTCGCCATGTCGACCGTCGTCTGACCGCTGCGCGCAACGGCCTTGACATCGGCGCCTTTCGACACGAGGTACATGATCAGATCGTTGTCGCCGCGCGCCGCCGCGTGATGGAGCGGCGTGTAGCCGTTGTGATCGCGCGCGTTCACGTCGGCGCCGAGCTCCTCGACCAGGAATTTCACGGCCGGGACCCAGCCGTCCGGTACATGTCGATGCGTGTTGCCGGCGAAGCCGAGACCGTAGCCGACGCCTGAGGCCGCGTGGATTGGCGCGACAGCCGGTCCGCTCCACGGCGCCGGCGGAATGCCGGATCGGTCGGGCCCGCTCGGATCCGGACCGCCCTCTTCGTAGCGCTCCGGCACCTTCGCGGTGCCGATGGTCGGATCGGCGCCGTACTCGAGCAGCAGCCGCATCGCGGGGATATCGAGCGTGTAGGCCGCGAGCCAGAACGGCGTTGCGCCCGTGCGATCGACGCCGAGCAGGTCGCGATTGTAGGTGGTGTACCAGAGCGACTTCGTGAGCCGCGCGTTCGGATTGGCACCGGCCTTCAACATCGCCTCGGCCAGCTCGAGATAGCCGATCGTCTGCTGCATGTACTTCGCGGGCTGCGGATGGCGCGCCTTCGGCGCCCACTGCATGTTCAGCACGCCGTAGAGCGGAGTGCCGCCCGCATCGCTCGCCAGAGTGACGTCGGCGCCGCGCGCCACCAGACGCATCGCAAGATCGAAGTGACCGTTGATCGACGCGATCAGCAGCGGGCTCGTGCGATCGGACGTGCTCACCTGATTGAGGTCGGCGCCGCCGTCGAGGAGCGCGAACACCGTTTCGTCGAGTCCTTCGCGCGCGGCGAGCAGCAGCGCGGTGAGTCCACCCTGTGCGCCGACGAGATCGGCGTAACCGAGCGGTTCCGGCTCGCCGCCGTTGTCGCCGTCGGCGGTACGCGCGCGGCGCGCGGCGGGCCGGGCGCCAGCCGCCGGTTTGCCGGCCGCAGCTGCCGCCGCCGCTTTCGCAGCCAGTTCTTTCTGCACTTCGGCAACACGCGCGTTGCGCGCACGGCTGTCCGCGCTGTCGAGCCGGTTGCGTTCGCTGATGTTCACCACCTTCGCCGTGATCCGCGGGTCGGCGCCGCGCGCGAGCAGCGTCCGAACCACATCGGTGCGACCGGCGGCGGCCGCGAACATCAGCGGCGTCTGGCCCCACTGCGGCTCGCGCACGTTCGGATCGGCGCCGGCATCGAGCAGGATCATGACGGCGTCACGGCTGCCGGACGCCGCGGCAAAGTGCAGCGGGACCGCGCCGGTTGTCGTCACGGCGCGTACGTCGGCCTTCGCGTCGACCAGCAGCCGCACGACCGCGGCGGATCCGGATCTCGCGGCGATGTGCAGCGGCGTGTGCGCGCCGATTCGCGTGGCTGCCCGTACGTCAGCGCCGGCCTTCAGAAGCAGCGCCGCGGTGTCGGCGTCGCCGTGATCGGCCGCCCAGTGCAGCGCGGTCATGCCGTCGCCCTGGGGCGTGTTGACGTTCGCGCCGCTGCGAACCAGCGTCCGCAGCGCGGTCGTGTCGCCCAGCATCGCCGCGTCGGCCGCAGCCGTCGCGCTCGGCCCGGCGCCGGTGCGCGGGACGTCGCGGGTCGTCGCCAGCGGTGCGGCGCTCCACAGGACCACAGTCGCGCCAGCGAGCGCGACGAGAACGAGCGGTCGAGTGATCGGCATGATCGGTTATCCCAGCGAGAAGGTGCCCGTCGAATCGCCGAACTGATCGATGTCGGAGAGCCCGACCTTGTGCAGGACGTCGAGCATCACGTTGGCCATTGCGGTGCCGGCCGGCGCCCTCAGATGCACGTTGCCCGGCAACCGCCCGTTCGCGCCGCCGAGCACGATCAGCGGGCAGCGCTTGTGGTTGTGGATGTTGCCGTCTGCCATCGGCGAGCCGTAGACGATCAGGCTGCGATCGAGCAGCGACGCGTCGCCGTC
>DATFXR010000108.1:0-13134 GCA_035315685.1 Vicinamibacterales bacterium
GTAGACCGCGCCCGGCTGACCGTGGTCGAGCGCTGCGACCGTCGCGCTCGCGGCATCGTCGACGTGGATGCACGGCAGCAGGCTGTGATCGTGTCTGATCCGCGGCAGCATGCGGCGCCGCGCCATCGCGATCATCTGGACGGTCGATCCGGCCAGGGGACCATAGAACAGCCCGTAGCGAAGCACCATGCCCTCGATGCGGCCATCACGGGTGGCCTCGATGGTCTGCTGTTCCATCGAGGTGACCGCTTCTGCGGCCTCACGAACATCGGGAGGTGCGTCGGCCGGCGCGACGCCGCGGAACATCGCGAACGATCCGATGATGATCCGCTGCGCATGGGCGGCGACCGCGGCCGCGATGAGATGGCGCGTCCCTTCCGTGCGAAGCCTGTTGGTGGGTCCGAGTTCCCGCGCGCTCCGCGGTCCGCCTTTCGGAAGCGCGGTCAGCTGATGAATGACGTGGGTCGGCCGCGCGGCCACGACGGCGCGGCGCAGCGCCTCGGCATCGAGGGCGTCGCCAATCGCCGGCGTCGCGCCGAGTCCGCGGAGCACGTCCGCATTGGCCGCCGATCGCGTGAGCGCCGTCACCTGATGTCCTGCTGCCAGCAGCGCGCGCACCAGCGGTACGCCGATCGCGCCGCTTCCTCCCGCTACGAACACGTTCATGATGCCCTCCCCACACGCCGCAACGCGAGCCGGAGTCCGAGCACCGCGCCCGCGGCCTCGAGGACCGCAAGCAGCGTCGCCGACGTGGCGAACATCGACTGCCACTCGCGTGCGACGTGCGCGACGTGATCGGATCCGGGAATGATGAAGTGGTTGACGAGGCCGAACAGGAGCGAACCGGTCATCGTCAGCGCGACGAGGCCGGCACCGGCCTGCGGCCGCCACGGCATCAGCGCGAGGCCGGCCAGAGGCCCGGCGAGGATGACGATGTAGACGAACAGCGTGCCGGCAAACGGCAGGAAGACCTGCGCGCCGGCGTGCGCGGCCCCATGGATGAATGAAACGATGAGGTGGATGAGAACAATCGCCGCGAGCGCCGCTCGTTCGGTCCGCATACAGGCTAAGACGAGCAATCCGGGCGGGCTGTGACAGTCACTTTTCCACAGGGGGTCGGGAATCGTTTTTTTGGTGCGAAACCCTTGGCGATTTCGCGCGCAGCGGAGTTTTCCACAGGGGGTCGGGAATCGTTTTGGAAAAACGATTCCCGACCCCCTGTGGAAAACCTTGCGGAGCCGTCGTCGGTCAACGAGATACGAGGAAACGATTCCCGACCTCGTCAATCGAGAGCGAAAACGGTTCCCGACCCCCTAATCGGAGACGGCGAGCTCGCCCGGGACGATTGGTCGCGTGCGGGGCAAACGGCCGTGGCGAGCCAGGTTGCCGACCAACGCCAGGATGCTCAGGAATACCAGGAGTTTCAACACGTCGCCGGCGCGCGTCTGCGGCACGACCTTCCACAGGAGCCACAGCGCCGGTTGAGCCCAGCACACCGCCCACACCGAGCCGTAGAAGTAGCGGCGCTCGTGTCCCTCGCCTTTCGTCGACGGCTTCACGCGCGGCAGCCGCCCGAGCGCGCCGAGCAGCCAGATCGTGCCGGCGATCGGAAAGTAGGCGTACCGATAGATCTGCCTCAAGTACCATTCACCGGTGACGATCGCCACGACGAGCCCGGCGATGTTCAGCACCGCAAAGGTGATCACCCCGCTCCACGCGAACGTGTAACAGATGCGGCGATAGAGCGGGTTCGGACGGTCCTCCGTAAACCGGATGATGTACGGCTTCGGCTCGACGCCAGGCAGCCGGCCGCGAACTCCGGCGATGCCGGTGCCGACCAGCACCACGGCGAGCCACAGCGCCATCCGCGCATCGAACCCGCGCTCGAAGAGATCGAAGGTGAGCGGTCCCGGCGCGATGAAGAACACGAAGATCCAGATCGGCCAGTGGTTGACCCGGTAGTAGAGCTTGTTGCGTTCGCGGATCTTGCGTCGTGAGGCGTACTCGACAGGGATAGCGTTCACGGTTTCTTTTTGCGCACGTGCCGCTTGCTAGACGCTTTCTTGGTTCTGGACGACGGCGACCGGCGGGCCTTCGACCGGCCAGTATAACTCGGCGTCGGGATCTGCGGAGCGGCGCCCCACATGCCGCGGCGGTATGCCTGCGCTTCGGACTCGGCACGCTGAAGCTCGGCGAGGCGCGACAGCGGCGCTCGTGCGCTGACCCGTGCGAGCCCTTCACGCACGAGCAGCGCGTTGACGAACACGCCGTCCTCGGTGACCACGTATGCGAGGCGCCGATCATAGGTGTCGAACAGGGTGCCGTCCTGTTCCAGACGGACCCAGCGGCGCAGGATCAGCGAGGTCAGGCGGGCGCGCGCCTCGCGGGCAAACGGCGCGTCGGTGTCGTAGCCGCGGCCGATCTCCGGTGCGTCGATGCCCAGCAGCCGCACGCGGCCGATCGTCGCGACGTCGATCGTGTCGCCGTCCACCACCGCGCGCACCAGCAGCGGATCGGAACGTGTGACGGTCGCCGAGGCGGGCAATGTTTGAAAGACTGCCGCAGAGGACATGAGCAGAATCTGCAGAATCTGCATTCGCGACTCCTTCGTGGAGAACTTGAACGGATCGCGGATGCGTGAGTGCAAACGAGTGACCAGCGCGCCATCGCTGCCGTGCGTGCCTCGTGGCCGGAGCCTCTTTGCGGCGTTCGCGGTCTTTGCGTCCTGCGTCAGCCGACGAACTTGTAGCCGAGACCGTGGATCGTGAGGATGTATTCCGGCGACTTCGGATTCGCCTCCACCTTCTGGCGCAGGCCGGCGACGTGGACGTCGACGGTGCGCGTCAGCGGCATCTCGTCGTAGCCCCACACGTCGGAAAGGAGCACGTCGCGCGACAGCGTGGCGCCGCGGTGCTCGATGAAGTGCCGCAGCAGCTTGAACTCGCGAGCCGACAGCTCGATCGCATCGCCGGCGCGCGTCACCTCGGCACGGCGGAAATCGACGACGATGTCGCCGAACCGGTACGTGTCGCCGCCTGGATGCGGCGCAGACGGCCGCCGGCGCAGCAGCGCCTCGAGCCGCGCCATCAGCTCGATCGTCTCGAACGGCTTGGTGAGATAGTCGTCTGCGCCGAGCTTCAGGCCGACCACCTTGTCCACGACCTGTCCCCGCGCCGTCAGCATGAGGATCGGCGTCGTCACGCCGCGCTGGCGCGCCTCGCGACAGACGTCGAACCCGTTCATCACCGGCAGCATCACGTCGAGCACGATCAGGTCGTAGCCGCCGCTGGTCGCGCGCGCGAGGCCGGCCGCTCCGTCGCTCGCGGTCTCGACGCTGTAGCCCTCGCTGCCGAGCCGATCGGAGAGCGTGAGGCGCAGACCCGGCTCGTCTTCGACGATGAGCACGCGCGGTGTGATGGTCACGACATCGCGCTCGCGGTGCCGCGGCGCAGGCGCGCCAGAACCGGGCGGCCGCCGCTAGTCTCCGACGCCCGCGCCGCCGGCAGCACGATGGTGACAGCCGTCCCCTCGCCGGCGCGGCTGTCGACGTGGACATCGCCGCCGTGGCTCCGAATCACCTGCTGCACGACGCTGAGGCCGACGCCAGTCCCGCGCACCTGCGACTCGACTGCCCGCCGCCCGCGAAAGAACGGCTCGAACACGTGCGCCAGGTCGACCGGGTCGATTCCGATGCCGAGGTCGACGACGCGGATCCGAATGATTCTGTCGTCGTGAACCAGCCCCGCCGATACGGTCACTTCGCCGCCGCGTGCGCTGTATTTCACCGCGTTGCCGACGACGTTCTGAATCGCCGACCGCAGTGCGGTTGCGTCGCCGACGACTGGAGACTGCGTAGCCGGTGTGTCGACCGCGACGCTGACGCCGCGGTCGCGCGCGTCGGCGGAGATCGCGTGCACCGCCTCGCCAATCACCGCCGTGACGTCCACGGCGGCGTCGGCGCGCACCGTCGTCCCCGAACTGATGCCGGCAAAATGCAGCACGCGCTCGACCATGTCGCCGAGCCGGCGTCCTTCCGTCTGGATGAGCGACCCGTATCGCTTCACCTGGGGGCCGTCGGCGACCACGCCGTCGGCGAGGTTCTCTGCCGCCGAACAGATCACGGCGAGCGGCGTCCGCAGTTCGTGCGACACGGCCGCCACGAACTCCATCTGCTGTCGCGCGAGCCGCTGCTGCCGTTGCGCCGACACGACGACGAGGACGAAGCTCGCCGCCAACAGGCCGAGTACGCCAAGGCCAATGACGAGATTGCGCCGGCGCGACTGCGCGACGATGGCGTCGAGCGATCCGGCGCGATGGCGCGTTCGGACAATCCACGCGCCCTGTTCGTCAGGACCTGACGTGAGCAGACGGTGGCTGTCGCCGCTGCCAGTGGCTTTGCGGACAATCGTGACGGCAAGCCGCGCCGCTCCTGGCGGCGGCAGGCCGGCGGCGAGGCGATCGCTCGCCGTGCTCGAGTCGTCGTCGCGCAACCCGAACATCCCCGTGGTGACGTCCGCAGTCGACGCGTCGACCATCGTCGCGCTCGAGTTGTACACCACCGAACCCGCTTCGTCCCGTCGCGCGATGGTGACCAAGTACTCCGATGCGGCGCCTTCACCAAAATGCCTGGCGACCAGCGGCTCGATCAGCTGATGCTGCATCTGGCCGGCGTCGAGCACGACGATGACGACGCGGCCGGGCGCGGCGGGGTCGGTGACGACCGTGATCTGACCGGTCGCGGTCGTCGCTCGATTGATCCGCGTGACCGGGATGATCAGCGCCGGAATCCGCGAGTCGATCGTGTCGGCGAGCATGATCGGCGGCGGGGCCGGCGAGGTGCCGAGAATCCGCGGCAGCGAAAAGTGCGTCCGTACGAGCGAATCGGCGAGCGCCGGCGGCCACGCGACCGCGTCGAGCGCGTGGCGCGCGGGATCGAGCCGCCGCAGCTGCGCTGAGTCGAACGTATTGCCCACCGCCATGTAGACGTCGCGCACCAGCATGGGCGCAGCCGCCGCCGTCCGCCAGCGCGTCCACGCGGCGTCGAGCGCCGCCGCTTCGCCGGTGTCGATCTGCTCGGTAGTGAGATGAAAGGCCGAGTAGGTCCGCGTCAGCTCGCGATCGAAGTCCCGGCTGAACTCCGCCGTGCGCGTCCGCAGGCCGTCGCGCATCCGTGCGCGCTCTGCCTCGCTCACCTCGCCAAGCCATCGGTACTGCAGTGTGCCCAGCGCGACGAGCAGCGTGAGCAGCACGATCGGCGGGACCAGCAGCTGCCACGGCGGTGTCTTTCGATCGCGAAACACCATCGCCACGCCGATCACTGTACGCGAAAAGCTCGGGCGATCGGCGGCGCCTTACAACTCTTACAAAACGATTGCCGAGAGATAACAACTTCGCCCGCGGCGCCTCGTCATACTGCCCGACGAGGTGATCACGATGCAGTGGCTGATGGTTTCGATGATTTCGCTGGCGATGACGCTCGGCGGTCTCGCGGCGCGGCTCGAGGGTGACACGAAGGCGGCGCAGCTATTGGCGCAGGCGCGCGCTGCGCTGGGCGGTGAGAAGAACCTCGCGAACGTGCGGGGGCTCACCTGCACCGGATCGTACGAACGCACGCTCGGCGACCGGCAGTTGAGCGGCGAGGTGACGCTCGATCTGCAGCTGCCCGACAAGATGCTGCGCACCGAGACGGTGAATCCGATCGGCGACATGACCATCGTTGTCGCGCAAGGGATCAATGGTGAGAAGCTGCTGCGCAGTCAGCAGACGCTGAACGGACCGCCCGGCGCGATCATTCGCATGGCGCCGCCGGCGGCGAACGCCGACGCCGAGACGCAGGCGCTTCGAAACGCGCGTGCCGAGATGGCGCGCACGCTGCTCGCGTTCCTCCTGGCGACCCCGGCGTCACAGCCGGTGGAGTTCGCCTACGGCGGCGAAGCCGAGGCGGACGAAGGCAAAGCCGAGGTGCTCGACGCGAAGGGCGAGGGCAGTTTCGCCGTCCGCCTCTTCGTCGATCAGAAGACGCACCGACCGCTGATGCTGCAGTACCGCGGGGTCGCGCCGCAGGTGCGCATCCAGACGCAGCAGATGCAGGGACCGCCGGATCCGGAGCGGCTGCGCCGGGCCGAACAGGCGGCGCATGACGCCGCGGGAACAGCACCGCCGCCGCAACTGGTCGACATCGCGCTGTACCTGGACGACTACAAGTCGGTGGACGGCGTGATGCTGCCGCATCACATCGCGCGCTCGATCGACGGCAAACCGGTCGAAGAGATGACGTTCAAAACGATCAAGGTGAATCCCGCCTTCAAGTCCGGCGCGTTCGAGGTCAGGTAGGTCGGGTGGGTCGGGTGGGCCAGGTGGGTCGGACTGGTCCGGCCGCCAACTGACGGATGAGAGAGATGGGACGGATAGGACGGATGAAAACGCTTCTGTGCTTCACGCTGTCCGCCTTCGCGTCCGTTGCGGCACAGGCGCAGACCCCGACCGATGCGACGCTGCGCGTGACGGTCGTCGATCCGAGCGGCGCGGTGATTGTCGGGGCGCACGTGCACGTGATCCCGGCAGAGGTCGCGCTCGACACCGGCGATCGCGGCGACGCGACCTTCACCGAGCTTGCGCCGGGGCGGTACACGATCCACGTCGAGTCGCCGGGATTCCAGCCGGCCGACGTCCGCGACGCTCTGGTGCGCGCCGGCGAAAACCGGCGCGAGGTGAAGCTGGCGATCGCACGCCTGGCGGAGACGGTGCAGGTCGGGCGCGACGACCAGGCGCGTGCGAGCGATCCCCGCGGCGACGCGTTCGCGACCGTGTTGAGTCAGGCGCAGATCGACGAACTGCCCGACGATCCGGACGAGATGGAACAGGTGCTGCGTGACCTGGCCGGGCCCGGCGCCGTCATGCGGGTCAACGGCTTTCGCGGCGGACGGCTGCCGCCGAAAGATCAGATTCAGCAGATTCGCTTCCGCCGCAACATGTTCGCCGCCGATACGCTGAGCCGGGCTTCATCGCCGTCGACATCACGACGAAGCCAGGGCTGGACAACTGGCGCGGCTCGACGAGCGTTGGCCTTCGCAACTCCGTCCTCAACGCACGCAACGCGTTCGCGCCGGTGAAAGGCGACGAGCAGCACGAGCGGTACGGCTTCAGCGTGAACGGTCCGCTGTGGAAGCAGCATACGTCGCTCGCGCTGTCGGTCGACGGCCTCGACGCGTTCGACACCGGGACGATCGTCGCGGCGCTGCCAGGCGGGTATTTCGCCGACTCGGTGCGCAGGCCGAACGAGGCGATCAACCTGACCGCGCGGCTCGAGCACGCGCTCACGAAAACCCAGATGCTGCGCACCGAGCTGCAGCGCAATCGCACGACCGCCGACAATCTCGGCGTCGGCGATTTCGATCTGCTCGAACGCGGCTACACGCAGACGCGGACCGAAGACGTCCTGCGCGCGTCGATCACCGGATCGATCCGCAAGACGCTCTACAACGACTTGCGTATCCAGTGGCGAACCGAGGACGTCGCGTCGATTCCGGTCAGTCAGTCGCCCGCCGTTCTCGTTCTGAATGCATTCGACGCCGGCGGCGCGCAGCTCGCAGGTTCGCGCGGGGTCACGCTCGTCGAAGCCGCCGACGATCTCGACATCTCCGCCGGACGTCACGCCATTCGCGCCGGCTTCCAGCTCGACGCCGGCGCGTACCGCAGTCAGGAGCGCCGCAACACCGGCGGAACGTTCACGTTTGCAAGCCTCGACGCGTACGCGGCAGGCCGTCCGACCACCTTTACGCGCAACCTCGGCAATCCCGACGTCGCAATCACGCAGGCGCAGCTCGGCACCTACGTCCAGGACGACGTCCGGGTGCGGAAGGATCTCACCGTCAGCGGCGGTATCCGGCAGGAGCTGCAGACGCACATTGGCGGCGTGAACCTCGCGCCCCGCGGCAGCATCGCGTGGTCGCCGTTCAGGAGCGGCAAGACGAGCGTGCGCGCCGGTGCTGGAGTCTTCTTCGACTGGTTCGACGCGCAGGCGTACGAGCAGGGCGTGCAGCTCGACGGCACGCATCAGCAGATCGAAACGATCGTCTCGCCCGGATTTCCCGATCCCCAGAGGGGTGGCCACGCCCTCATCCTGCCAGCCGGCAGGGTGCAGTTCGCGCGCGATCTGACGCAGCCAACGTTGAAGGAAACCATGGCCGGCGTCGAGCAATCGTTGCCCGGCGACGTTCGTCTCAACACGATGTACATCAGGCGCCGCGGATCGAGCCTGTTGCGCGGCGTCAACGTCAACGCGCCAGGCGCGGACGGCGCGCGTCCCGATCCGCTGTCCGGGCCGGTCACGGAGGTTCAGTCGACCGCACGGTCGTCGCTCGACATGTTGAGCGTCAACCTGAATTACGCGCGTCCGCAACGGCGCCTCTTCGTCGCCGCCAACTACACCCTGAGCCGTGCGATCGACGAGACCGCCGGCCCGTTTGGTCTGCCTGCCGACAGCCACGATCTGGCCGCGGAGCGCGGACCGTCGCTGACCGATGCGCGCCACCGCTTCATGAGCCTCGTGAACGTGCCGCTGGTGCAGCGCGTTCGTCTGGCGACGGCGTTCCGGGTCCAGTCGGCACTGCCCTACGACATCACGACCGGCCGTGACGACAACGGCGACACGGTGAGCAACGATCGTCCCGCCGGCGTCACGCGCAACAGCGGCCGCGGCAGCGCGCAGGTGGATCTGGGCGTCCGTGTCAGCTGGTCCATCGGCTTCGGCGGTGCCGCGCCCCCGCCTGCAGGGCCGCAGGTTCGCATCGTTCGTGGTGACAGCGCCGATCCGCTCGGCAACATGGGCGGTGGGGACGGCAGCAACAGACGCTACGCGATCGAGTTCTACGCGCAGGCCTACAACGCGCTCAACCATCTGAATGCGGTCAACTACAGCGGCGTGATGGCGTCGCCGTTCTTCGGCCGGCCCACATCGGCGGCGGCGCCGCGCCGGGTGGAGATAGGGACGCGCCTGACTTTCTGAGCGCGGGCAATTAAGAATTTGGAATTGAGAGTTAAGGATTCGTGAGTGGCGTCGAAACACGTCGACCGTGGGACGAATTCTTAATTCTTATTAATTCTTAATTCGAGCGAGGCGCGAGAGCGCAATCCCTGCGGCGACAGCGAGGTTCAACGAATCCACCCGCGGGCCGATCGGGATTCTCACTCGATGATCGGCTGCCGCCTCGACCGTCGGCGTGAGACCCGCGCCCTCGGCGCCGACTACCAGCGCCAGGCGCGCTGGTTGCAGCCGCGCGACGAAGGCGTCGAGCGGCTCCGACGGTTCGCGCGGCGTCAGCGCGACGACCGTGAAGCCGGCCGCACGGAGTTCAGCCGGCAGCGCCGGCCACTCCGCATCGGCACCGACGGATCGAGGCGCTCGAACGACGGCGCCAAATCACGCAGTGACGCGTCGTTGACGAGCACGGACTCGACGGCATATCGCGCGCTCTCGATCACGCGGCGGACGATCAGGCGTCCTTCCGCGACGAACAGCCCTCGCGTGCGCAGCAGCTCGCCGTCGGCGAAGTCGCGATACGCTGCCGCGCGCGCATCGTTTGCACACTCGATCCGCTCGACCGCCATCACGGCTTGACTGCCGCCGACGACGATGCCATCGTCGTCGTCAGGAAGGCGACGTGACGACCAACGAGTATCTCTACGAGACGGACGAGACGAATCGGCCGCGCGAGCTGACCTACGGTATTCTGCGCGAGCCGCCGGCGCCGTTCTTCTCGCATCAGTTGGTCGTGCTCAAAGTGGCTCGCGTCTGGACCTTCCACGTCGAGCCTCGGAATCTGGGGACCGTTGCCGTCGCTTCCGTGGACGTCGTGCTGGATCACGATCGCAATCTCGTCGTGCAACCGGATGTGCTGTTCGTCGCGAAGGACCGCCTGTCGATCATCCGAAACCAGGTCTGGGGTCCGCCCGATCTGGTCGCGGAGGTGCTGTCGCCTGGAACGCGCGCGCACGACGGTGGAGAGAAGCTGGGATGGTACCGCCAGTACGGCGTCCGGGAATGCTGGCTGGTAGACGCCGCCGCCGAGATGGTCACCATCGTCGACTTTACCGGCGCCGAACCGATCGCGCGGCGATCGCACGGTCTCGGACGGCTCCGTTCGTCGGTGCTGCCGGAGCTTCACGCCTCGGCCTTCAGCCTGTTTGCCTGACGGCACAATCGATCGCGTCGATCACCTTCACGATCCCTTGCGACTCCGCGCCGCGATTCGAGCCGGCGCGTCGGCAATTGCATAGGCGGTAGCGGCGACCGCCGCCGCGCCGGCCGTGAGCTGCTGCGCGTCGACGCGCTCGATTGTGTCGGTCGTCTTGTGGTGGATGTCCTCGTAGCGCGAGTCGTCGGCGTTCAAGTCGAGCATCGGGATCCCGGCGCGGATGAACGCCGCGCCGTCGGACTGAAACGCGTACCGCGTGCTGATGTCGAACGCGACTCGGCCCACGGCGCGTTGCAGCGGCTGGAGCAGCGGACGCACCGCTGCGGCGACGTCGGGGCGATCCGGCGACGTCCAGCCGATCAGCCGTCCCGTCCCCGCGTCGGAATTCAGGACAGCCACGCAGCCGTCGAGCTCCGCGGCATGCGCGCGAACGTAGGCGCCGGAGCCGAGCTGTCCCTCTTCTTCGCCGGCCCAGAGCGCGAAGCGAATCGATCGGCGAGGCGGCTCGCCCAGCGCCGCGATCGCGCGCGCTGCATCGAGCACCATTGCGACACCGGTCGCGTTGTCCTGAGCGGCCGGTCCGACGTCCCACGAATCGAGATGCGCGCCGACGATCACCCACTCGTCCGGGCGATCGCGGCCACGGATCTCGCCGACGACGTTCGATACGCTTACCGGACCGGCGATCACGCGATTGCGCAATTCGATCGCCACACGCACCCGTCCTCGCTCGATCAGCCGGCGAACCGTCCGCGCGTCGTCTGCGGTCACCTGTGCCGCCGGCAGCACTCCCATCGTGGCGCCGGCAGCACGATCTCGCGCGCCGAGCAGACGTTGTCCGTCCGGATCGGGCGACAGAATCGCGAGCGCGCCGGCGTCGCGCAGCGCGGCGTCGAGCGCACGACGCCGCCGCGCAACCACGTCAGCCGGACCGGAGGTCTCATCGTCCCGCAGCAGGACAATGCGGCCGTGGACGCGCGTCGGATCTGATGCAATCCGGTCCGCCGTCACGTGATCGATCGAGACCACGTCGCCGACGACGCCGCCGTCGGGAGTGGACGGCGTCCAGCCGAGCGCCGCGACGTCGAGCGGCCGATCGATTGGCGCGACGATGCGGGCGGTGGCCCGGTCGCGCTCCCAGCCGTCAGCGATCGTGAACGGCTCGAGCGTCACGCCGGCGATGCCCGCCGCGCGCAGCTGCTGCGCTGCCCATTGAGCGGCGCGTTCGAACGTCGGAGTCCCGGTGAGCCGCGGGCCGATGGCGGTCAGCTCGCGGACGTACTCCAGCGTGTGCCGTTCCCGGACGATCGTCGCCGCGAGCTGCGGCTCCGCAGTCGCTGTGGCGTAAACGACCGCGAACGCGAGCAGCAGGGCCGGCAGCGCGCGACGCATGAGCTCCCAACTTGCCGCACGATCGGAGGCAAGTCAACCCGGACCGCCCCGGTCTCGTCTAACGTCGCGCGGCCTGCTCACGCTCGGCTGAAGCCTGGGTGCCGGGGGAGAATCCCCGAACGACGCAGCGCGAAGGCTTCAGCCGAGCGATGGCCTCGAGGGTCGCCTGGACTATGAAGCACCTCGCGCGTGATCTGAGATACGCGGTCCGTGGTCTGACCCGGTCGCCGCTCTTCACCATCGTGGCGCTCGTCTCGATCGCGCTGGGCATCGGCGCGAACACGGCCATCTTCACACTCGTCGACGAAGTGCTCCTGCGACGGCTGCCGGTGAAGAGCCCCGAGCAGCTCGTGCTGTTCAACGGCGCGCGCAATCACTACGGCAGCAACTCGGGCGGCAACATGCTGTCGTTCCCGATGTACGAGGATTTCCGCGACAACTTCGTCGATCCGCCGGTCAACCTTCCGCGCGTCAGCCACGCGGTCGCCAGTCCGGCGCCGACGCCGAAGGTGTTCTCCGGTGTCTTCGCGCGCCGCGCCATCGCGATGAACGTCGGGATCGACGGACAGACCGAGCGCGTGCCCGGCGAAATCGTCTCGGGGACGTACTTTCACGTGCTCGGCGTCGGCGCGGCGATCGGCCGGGTGATCGGCCCCGACGACGATCGCGAACGCGGCAACAGCCCGGTGGCCGTCCTGAGCTACGACTACTGGCGCACGCGCTTCAGCGCCGATCCGGCAATCGTCGGCAAGCCGGTCACCGTCAACAACACCATGCTCACCATCATCGGCGTGTCCCAGGCAGGATTCGACGGCGTGGACATCGGCTACGTGCCGAATATCCGCGTCCCGCTCACGATGAAGGCGCAGATGACGCCGAACTGGGACGACGTCGACAACCGGCGCAGCCGCTGGGTGAACGTGTTCGCGCGGCTGACGCCGCGAGTCTCGCAGGATCAGGCGCTCGCCGCGATTCAGCCGTTCTTCCACGGGCTGCTCGAGCAGGAAGTGCAGGAAGCCGCGTTCAGCAACACGACCGCGTACACGCGGGAGCAGTTCCTGAAGGGACAGGTCAGCCTGCTGCCGGCGGCACAGGGCCGATCGCCGATTCGCCAGCAGCTGTCGCAGCCGCTCTGGCTGCTGCTCGGCATCGTCGCCGGCGTGCTGCTGATCTCGTGCGCCAACGTCGCCAGCCTGCTGATTGCGCGCGCCGCGGCGCGGCAGAAGGAAATCGCGATGCGCCTGGCGCTGGGCGCGAGCCGCGGCCGGATCATCGGTCAACTGCTCGTCGAGAGCGTGCTGATCGCCGCGGTCGGCGGCACGCTCGGGCTCGCTGTCGCATGGTGGACGACCCGGTTCCTGCTCGGCTTCCTGCCGACCTCGGACACGCCGCACGTGATCACCGGCGCAATCGACTACCGGGTGCTCGCGTTCAACTTCGTGCTCTCGCTCGCCACCGGCCTGCTCTTCGGGCTCGCGCCGGCACTGCGATCGACCAGGCCGAACCTCGCGCCGACGCTGAAGGATCAGGTCGGCGCGGTCGTCGG
>DATFXR010000109.1:0-15613 GCA_035315685.1 Vicinamibacterales bacterium
ACATCTGAGTGGGAATTACCTTGCGGCTGGAGGACGACTCGCCCGACAAAACCTCTTGATTCAACCGGTCGCTTCAGAGAAGCCGCGGTGGAAACCGTTCTGTGGTTTCCACGGCGGCGGCATTTCCACGGCCGCTCACCGTGCCGCCGTCTTCAGCGTCGGTTTGAGCCGCTGCCGATACGACTCGCCATCGATCACCAGGTCGTAGGCGTTGCTGGTGAAGCGATCAATCGCACTCTGCGCGCGGAGCGGATCGGCAAACGTGATCAGCCACTCGTCGGGGCCGCGATTCGACGTGACAATGATCGAGCCGGCCCGGTGGCGCTCGGTCAGGATCTCGTAGAGGTCGCGGCTCTCCGTCGGGTCGAGCGTGTCGAGCGCAAAATCATCGAGGATCAGCAGGTCGACGGCGAGCAGCTTGCGGACCTCGGCGTCGTAGCTGTTATCGAGCCGCGCGTGCTTGAGGGTTTTGAGCATGTGATCGGTGCGGATGGCGAGCACCGTGCGGCCGCGGCGACAGGCGATGTGGCCCAGCGCATGGGCGAGAAAGGTTTTGCCGACACCCACCGGGCCGACGATCGCGACGTGCGCGTGCGCGTCGAGAAAGCGCAGCGTCGTCAGCTCGTTGAGGAGTGCGCGATCGAAGGTGACCTTGGACGTGGGGTCCCATGCCTCGAGGTGCAGCGCCGGGTCGAGATGGCCGCGTTGGACGCGGAGGACGACGGCGAGGCTGTCACGCCGCGACGCTTCGTCGGCGAGGACGAGGGTGAGGAAGTCCTGATGCGGCAGCTTCTGCTGCCGCGCGAGGACGAGTCGCTCGGGCAGCGTGTCGAGCATGCGTCCGAGCTTCAGGCGCCGGAGGACTGTTTTTAGATCGGGACTGATCACGTCGGTGGTCATTCGACCTCTCCTTCTGAGCGACGAGCGGGTGGAAGCGGCAACGCATACTGGGTGGCGGGCCGGAGAAAGCGCGCGAGCGGCAGGACGCGCGCCGGCGCCGCGCCGGCCGGCGCCGGCTGCGCGAGCGTGAGCATCCGTTTCAGCCGCTGCACATCGAGCATCTCGACAGCGAGGGCGGTCGCGCAGGTCTCGTCGACGCGTGCCGCGCCGTACCGGCGCACGAGACCGAGCAAGGCATAGACGCGCCGCATGCGCGTCCACGGCAGCGGATTGTCGAGGAGCGCGGCGGCGAAGCGGCCCACGGCGTCACCGTAGCTGCGTGCCTGGCGCTCGAGCGCGTGGACATCGCGCAGCGCATACCAGGTCCGTTCGGCGGGGAAATCGATCGCATCGGTCGACCGGCCGCCTGCCGGCAGGCGCGGATGCGTCTTGACGAGTACGGCGCCGTCATAGAAGCGGACGAGGTGCTGATCGGCCCGCGCCCGCAGTGTGCGGCCGACGTACTGCCGCGGCAACGAGTAGAGGGCCTTGGCCACCTGCGCGTGCTGATCGCGCGCGATCTTCGGCTCACTCCACAGCGGCATGTCGTACGGCCTCGCTGGGCAGGGCCGCAGCACCGGCTGCTCCTCGGTCTCGAAGTGCTCGCGCGGGACGCGTTGCGTGCGGCTGTGTCGACGACCGCCGTACTCGTCGCGGCACCAGCGCAGCGCGTGGGCACGCGCGTCGTCGAGGGTCGTCAGCACCTCGCCGGCGAAGCAGTCGTCGCGGACCGTTGGCACCGCGCGCTCGACGCGGCCTTTGTCGCGCGGCCGGCGTACGCGCGCGGGATCGATGTGAAAGCCGCACGCCTGCGCATACTCGAGGAAGGCGGGCGTAATCCGTGGCGTCAACGGATCCACGGTCGCGACGATCGCCGACGTGTTATCCGGAATCAGGACTTTGAAGACACCGCCGAAGAAGGTCCATGCCGCTTCGCACGCTTCAATGGCGCGCGCGGTCGTCTCCTCGAACGTCGGATAGACAAACCGATGCCGCGAGCGAACAGCGGTAAAGATCCACGCGCGGAATCGGCGCTTGTGGCCCGTGAGTGTGAGCCAGCCGACCCACCCCGTGTCGACCTGCAGCTCCTCCCCGGGTGCGCCGTCGACGACGGGGATCGTGGTAGCCGCGCGCCCGAAATTAAGCTCGACGACAGCGAAGCGATGCAGCGTGGCGTACGTGATCGCCACACCTTGTCGGGCGAGCAGCTTGCGAATCTTCGTCAGCCGAATGCCCTGCTGCAGCCACTGCTGGATGGTCGGCTGCTGCTCGCGGCAGCGCGCCCAGCCGTCACCCCGTGGCCGGCCGCCGGCCGGATGCAGCGCCAGCAACACGTCGCGAACCTGCGCGTCGGTGAGGGCCTCGCCGTCGCGCGGCAGACCGACGGCTTCAGCGGTCGTGACGTAGCGACGGACCGTTTTCGGATCCAGCCCGAGCCGCGCGGCGATGCGTTTTTTCGGCAGGCCATCCCGCCACAGGCGGAGGACTTCGGTGATTTCAACCATCGTGACCTCGCGATACATCCAGGGCCTCCTGCGACGGGCCGAGGCCCGGGCCGGAGACGTTTACCGCGCGGTCAGACGAGGGGGGAAAGGTTTTGAAAAACCCCTCAGCTCAAGGGGGGAAAGGTTTTCAAAAACTTCTCACGCAGGGGTCCATAGGTTTTGAAAACCGACAGCCAGCGCCCGGTGTGAAGTGCTTCTCGATCGTCTCGCCCGTCCTTGCGTCGGCGCGGATAATCTCCCTGCTGTACGTCGAGCCAATCCAGATCGTTCGGTGGTCTTCATCAACGCCGACACCGCTCGGCCCGGTCCCTTCCGGGGACAACTCACGCAGTAGCTTGCCTGCGTAGCTCGAGAGGTAGACCCTGCATCGGCCCGGCGTATCGGTGCGGCTGCCGGCTACGTCGATGGTCCAGATCCCTTCTTCCGTGCATTGCATGCCGTTGCCCGAGAGGCCCGGCGCCTTGAAAAGGATTTCTACTTTTCCCGGACGACTCGGCCAGCCGCGTTTGGGCGTCGGAGGTGTGTCGCCTTGCTGCGCCCACGCGCGGTTCGATGCGAACACGGCCCCACCCGCTGCCGCCGTGCGAGTCAGAAAATCTCTCCGGTTCAACGCGGTCATATCGGGCCCCTCGGTCCGGCAAGGTATGCTCGAGTCGCTGGAGTGTCAACACTTCCGGTGCCGATTGTCAAGGCGTCAAGAAATCGATGAAGCTTCGGGGCAGAGCGACAGCACGGCCGGCACCTGTCGGACGGGCGGTCGTTCGCGTTTCACGTTGTCCGCGATGAGATTGGCGACTGCAACACACGTAACCGCCGCGAATACCAGATGGCCAGAAACAAGAAAGAAGCAGCAGTACACCACGGCCGCGGCCAACGTCGAACTACAGGCAGACTCTCGTCGTTTCCGTCGATCCAGGAACAGGTATAGCGGCCAGCACATCGCCAACACCGCGCCGATCCCTGCGAGCGCCGGCGGCACGACGACTGGCGAACAGAACCACGCATCCGGATGGCTGCCCTGCATCCACGGCAGGCCTAACCAGACAATCTGTCCGCCGAAGGTCCGCACGCAGTGATCGAGCGACCAGCGGAACTTCTGGAACCGTTGCTGGGGTCGAGCCGTGAGGAGTTCCTGACTGCTGGCGACCACCCAGGAGAATGTGATCACGGTCGCCTGCAGTTTGCCTTTGCCGATCAATCCAGACATCCACTCGGCGACGGCGAACGTCATGAACGCGATAGGCAGGATCTTGAGCGTGAGCCGCGATGACAACGTCAACCGGTTCTGTGTGACAGCCGAAACGTCATGGCCCATGTCGACCGCCTCCGGCGTTACTCCTGGTTGTCCATGCCCGGGATCGGTGGTAAAGCGACAACACGGATGCAAAAGGTCCGATGACAGTAGAAGCATTCGAACCATCGCTCATGTCTCGAACCCGGCACCGATGCGACCTCACGAATGAGCGGCTGCCCGCAGCGGATGCAGCGCGGAACTTCGTCCGCGCTCGGTCGAACGGTCGCCGCCGTCATCTCTGCTGTGGCGCCGCGCGCCTGCCCCGGTTCACGACGCGACGAGGTGCCGCCGCGAGCAGCCTCTGTCTTGTCTTCCGCCCGGCGATCGGGCGCGCCCGCATCGCACGTCGTCGTGAGCGCGCGATGGTGCTGCGCGACGCCGGATGCCGATCTGCCAGTCGGACGTCGAACACGCCTTTCCGTCCACGAAGCGATGACGCGCTGGATGGTTTCGCCGAGAGCCACGGTCGTCTCGTATTACGCGGTCCAGAACCCTGGCGACGCCGGAGTTGTTTCCATACGATCTCTCGCAACCCAGATGAGCAACCCGTAGGCCGGATCGGCCTGCGTTTCAACAATCGTGTAACTGGCAGCGTCGTAATCATTTGCTGCTCACCATGGAACGCCGGGCCGTCAAATGCCCTCGGCCAGTCTGGCGTGAGCCAGACGATCGGCCGCCCATCGCCAGAACGACGGCGATTTGACGCGTGTAGCAATGTGTGCGCTGTCCACGTCGGTTTTTAGAGCGGATGAGCGTGCTGCAGAATCTCGGGGATCGATCCCGATGGAGGTGTGGCGATGGGGAAAGTCGGGAAGCCCTCTTTTCTCGATGCGATGACGAAGGATCCGGCGCGCCGCTGGACGCTTCGTCGTGCCTCAGACGGGCAGCTGGTGGCGAGCGCACTGATTCCGGCGTTCGATCGCGCGACGCGCAACCGGGGACTGCTCGGGCGTCGCTCGCTCGAGTCCGGTAGTGCGATGATCCTGGCGCCGTGCAGCAGCGTGCACACGTTTTTCATGAAGTTCGCGATCGACATCATTTTCGTCGCGCGCGACGGACGCGTAGTGAAAGTGCGGCCACGGTGTGGCCCGTGGCGCCTGGCGCTCGGTGTCGGCGCGTTCGCCGTCATTGAACTCCCGTCCGGCGGCGCCTCTGGCATGAGGGTCGGAGATCGACTGATGGTCGCGTGAGCACCGGGCACCAGACCTTGTTCTAGCCGGGACAAGATGTGTGGGCCGTCGCTGGTAGCCGGTCCGGAAAAACTACACAAAAGCCGACGTAAATCGCTGCGCTGCCGTCCGGCGGTTCGGCATCTTGCTTGCGATCGGAGCCGCCGCGCACCTGATCGTGGCGGCTGGTACCGCTGCGCCAGCGAGCGCCCGCGGAGACAAGTGTTTATGTCAGGACGGCGGAACCATGCTCGATTCGTCGTATCGAGCAACGACGGTGTGTTGCAAGTGGCGCGTGACGTGTCAGTAATCTGGACTGACGCACAGCTCATTGCGATCAGCATCGCAGCGGCGACGGTTGGCGACTCGTTGAAGATCGAAACGATCGTCGGCGGCGTGACCCACCAGTTCAGCGTGCTCGTCGAGGAGTGCCGACCGATCATCGCCGCCGACGCGATCCGCTATTTGATCCGGCTGATTCGGACTCGACCCGATCGACGTCGGAGCAACAGCAGAGCGCGTGACACACGGATCACGATGGAAGACGCGGCGAGCATTCTGGAGCGACCGTCGGTTGCCCAGCCGGCCCGATTGAGCCGCGACAACCGTGTCCGGATGGTGAATTGCAGCAATGCGGCCTGTCTGCTGGAGACCACTCAGCCAGTGGCCGTGAATACGGTGGCCGGATTGCAAGTCTCGTTCGGTGGCAAGGTGTTCGACGACGTCGTGCGTGTGGTCCGCTGCGAGTCAATTGTTCAGAGCAGCGCTATCCATCGCGTCGCGGTGGAGTTCCTGTCGGTGAGCCCGGCATATGCGGGGTCACTGCGTTACTTGATGCGACAGGAGATCAGCGACATGGAGGACCAACTCAACGACCGTGGTTACGAATGACCGACGCCGCGCCTGATGCCGCCGCACTCTGCTTCACTGATCTTCGGTTATTGCGCCCAGCGCGTCGCTGACGGTTGGACCGTTTCACGTTCACACCGGTGTGACAGCTTCACCTGACGTCGAATCGGCCCGGCTCAGTCCCTGACGCTCCTCTGCTCTCGGGCCTTCACGACATTTTACTCTGCCGATCACTACCGAGCATCGACGCTACGGTTCACGAACGTCGGCCCCCGTGCGCGCTGCGTCGAACGAGGGTCGGTCGTTCCCTGGCTAGAGAGCAGGCTGGCTCCGGCCAGAATTCCAAGCCGCGTGCTGGCGCGTCGGATGACGCGCCGCCGGCGACGACGTGAGATCTCGCCAATGTATTTTGGCGTTTTCGTCAACGCCGCCTGACGTGGCGGCCGTGGTACTCACCTTGCGATACCGGTTGGCGTGCAGCTGGAACGACTGGGATCAGGAGCACGTTCTCACAATTGAGATCAGGAAGCGAACCATGGCGCTCCGCTCACTCCAGAGATCGCATTCGAACCGGTATGTCGTCGTCAGTCAGATCAATCGTTTCGTTGAGGAGTAGAGAGATGAAGACTGTGTTCCTTCGGTTCGTTCGTGAAGAAGCGGGTCAGGACCTGATCGAGTACGCGATGATCGCGACGCTGGTTGCTCTCGTCGTGGGTGCTGGCGCGACGACGCTCGGCACCAACCTGAACACCTGGTACGCCAACATGGCTGCCAAGGTGTCGACTTGGGCGGGTCAGGCGTCGTAAGCAATTGGTCAACGCAGGGCAGGCGCGTGAGTGTCACGCTCACACGCCTGCCAACTGCCAGCCTGATGCCTTGATCCGGAATCACCGCATCGGACCTGGGCAAGGCATCGTAACCATAGTCACGCTTTCTAACTTTGTTGTGTTGATTCGGAACTCTCGACGATGAGCGCTGTTGTCAATCTGCACCGAGTGCTATCTGCCCTGTGGCACGGCGATCGTGGTGGTCAGTTCACACGGTTGCTGTTCGAAGATAACGGACAAGACGTGATCGAATACGCCCTGTTGACAGCATTCATCGGCCTTAGCGGCGCCGCCGCCTGGGACGCGATGCGCGCCAGCCTGAGCGGCGCGTACACCGGTGTCAGCGCGTCGGTGTGGGACCTGTGGGAACCGGCCGATCCGGTAGGAGCCGGCTCATGACGACGGCCCTCGACGTGCACTGGACGGGCGCGTTCGCGATCACAGTGGCGGCCTGTTGGTTCGACGTGCGCACGCGGCGCATTCCCAACTCGCTGACCTTCCCCGCGGCAGCGCTCGGTCTCGTTGCGGCCAGCGTGGCACATGGTGGCCAGGGCATGGCTGCGAGCGCGGCCGGCTTGCTCGTCGGCCTGGCAATGTTCTTCCCGTTGTTCCTTCTGAAGGGACTCGGTGCTGGAGACGTGAAGCTGATGGGCGCGCTCGGCGCGTGGCTCGGCACGTCGGTGATGCTTGGTGTTGCGTTCTACACCAGCCTCGCGGGTGGCATTCTCGCGCTCGTCCTGATCGCGAAACATCGCTACGGCCGGCAGGCGGCGCGCAACCTCTGGCTGCTGCTCACGCACTGGCGCGTCTTCGGGCTCAGTCCGGTCGATGCCCTGACGCTCGAGACATCCGCTGGGCCGAAGCTGCCGTATGCGTTGCCAATTGCCGCGGGTGTGGTGCTCACGAGGTGCTTATGGTGAAACAAGTAATCCGCCGCCGTCTTCGTTCCGAGCGCGGCGCCGAGTTGATCGAGTTGGCGATTGTGCTGCCGATCCTGTTGCTCGTGTTCGCCGGGATCGTGGACTTCGCGCTCGCGATGCAGCGATTCGTGACGCTCAACAACGCCGCACGCGAGGGCGCGCGCATCGCCGTGTTGCCTGGCTATACGCAGACCGACGTCCAGAACCGCGTCACGCAGTACGTCCGCGAAGGAACCGGCGACCCCACGGCGTCGCCGACGACGGTGCTCACCAACGTGAGCATTGCTCCGTCGGGGCCGGCGCCGGCATTTCCGGCGGCGCAAGTGACCGTGACGCTGACGCATAGCTACCTGTTTCTCGGCCCCGTGTCGGGGCTGCTCGGCGGCGGATCGTTTTCGTCAATCACCTTGACCTCCCGTTCGACGATGCGAATCGAGTCGTGACGGTGTGTGGAGAAGAGATATGAATCGAAATGTGCGTCTCGCGCTCGTGCTGAGCCTCGCGCTTGGCGCCGCCGGCGCCGCGAGCTTCGGCGTCTACCGCGTCGTGTCGGCCATGCCGGTTCGCGAAGTCGAAGTCGCCAGCCTCCAGACGGTGGTTGCCGCGCGGCCGATTCCCGTCGGCACGATCGTCACGAGCGACCACGTCAAGTTGGTCCCGTGGCCGTCGCGGAACCCGGTCCCTGGCTCGTTCACGAAGATCGACGGGGTCGTGAACCGCGGCGCCATCGTCGAGGTGGCGCAAAACGAGCCGCTCACCGAGACCAAGCTCGCGCCGCTGGGCGCCGGGGGCGGGCTGCCGCCGACGATTCCCGAAGGCATGCGCGCGATTTCGGTGAAAACCAACGAAGTGGTCGGCGTCGCCGGCTTCGTGATTCCGGGTACGCGCGTGGACGTGCTCGTGATCGTCGGCAAAGGCGCCAGAGACGAGGCAGTTTCACGGGCCGTTGTCAGCAACGTGCAGGTGCTCACCGCCGGCTCGCGGTTCGATCAGGAAAAAGCGAAGGCAGAGGGCAAGCCGATTCCGGCGACCGTCGTGACGCTGCTCGTCACGCCGGGCGATGCCGAGAAGATCTCGCTCGCCGCCAGCGAGGGGCAGATCATGCTGACCTTGCGCAATCCGCTCGACGTCGCCCCGACAGCGACCGACGGCGTGAGGATGGCGAACCTCATCTCACGGCCGGCGCCGCCGGTCGTCGTCAAGCGCGTCGAAGGACGACGGATCGTGCAGCCACCTCCACCGGCGGCGGCGCCCGCACCGGCGCCAGAGATTTACAGCGTTGAAGCGATTCGCGGCGCGAAGCGCAGCCAGGAGTCAGTGAAATGAGAGTGCCTGTTTCGTATTCGAACCTGCGCCTGGCCGGCGTTGCGGTTCTTGTCGCCCTCTGCGCGTCGCCGATGGCGGCGCAGCAGGGCGAACCCGGTCCGCGAGTGGTCGCAGCGCCCGCGGCAGAGGCAACCGACAGCAGCGGCTTCGAGCGCGTCCTGCTGACGGCCGGCCGCTCGACGGTCGTTGCCACCGCCTTCGACATCACGCGCATCGCCGTCACGAATCCGGCGGTGGCCGACGCGACGGTGGTGCAGCCGCGCGAGGTACTGGTCGACGGCAAGGCCGCCGGCACGGTGAGCCTGATCGTCTGGGGCGCACACGAGCGTCACCAGTACGACGTCGTCGTCGATCCGGGGGTGACCGCGCTCCAGCAGACGTTCCAGAAGCTGTTTCCAGGGGAGGACATCCGCGTCGCGATGAACGACGAGAGCATCATCCTCACCGGCAGCGTCTCGAGCAATGCTGTGATGCTGCGCGCCGGCGAAATCGCCCAGGGGACATCGAGCAAGGCCCACCTGGTCAACCTGCTGCAGCTGCCGGGCGGCTCGGAGAGCCAGCAGGTGATGTTGCAGGTCCGTGTCGCCGAGGTCAACCGTCGAGCGGTTCAGGAGCTGGGCGTCAACTTCTTTTCGACGCGTGTCAACGCGACGGCAAGGACCACGACACAGCAGTTCCCGGCACCCGACTTCGACGACTCCAAGCCGGGTGGCCTGGTCTTCAGCGATTTCTTGAATCTGTTTTTCTTCAACCGCCAGGAAGGACTTGGCGTCGCCATCAAAGCCCTCGAGCAGAAGGGGCTGTTCCAGTCGCTGGCCGAGCCGAACCTGATTGCCTACAACGGCCAGGAGGCGAGCTTTCTTGCGGGCGGTGAATTCCCCGTGCCGATCGTTCAGGGCGCGACGGGCACTGTCACGGTCATGTTCAAGGAGTTCGGCGTCAGGCTGAATTTCAGACCGACGATCGCCGGCGACGTGATCCGGCTGAAGGTTCGCCCGGAGGTGAGCTCGCTCGATTTCAACAACGGCATCACGCTCCAGGGCTTCCGAATCCCCTCGTTGATCTCGCGGCGCGCCGAAACGGACGTGGAGCTGCGCGACGGGCAGTCGTTCGCCATCGCTGGCCTGCTGAGCAATCTCACCCAGAACGACGGCGCCAACGTCCCGTTCCTGAGCAGCATTCCGATCATCGGCTACCTGTTCAAAAGCAACGCCGACCGGCGCGAACGCACCGAGCTGATGGTGCTCGTCACGCCGCGGCTGGTCCGGCCGCTCAATCCCGACGAAGTGCCGCCGCTGCCGACACAGCAGCAGCGGTTCCTGCAGCCGCCTGACATGCCGAAGCCGGGACGGAACGACAAGTAGGTATCGCCGTGGTGGGGAAGAGTTCGATGATGAGCGTTCGACGGTCACTCGCGGGGGACGAGCGCGGCGCCGTTCTGGTGCACGTTGCGCTCGCGATGCTCACGCTGATCGCGTTCACGGCGTTCGCGGTCGATTACGGCGCGCTCCTGGGCGGACGGCGGCAGGCACAGAACGCCGCCGATGCGGCCGCGCTCGCTGGCGCGGTGTCGCTCGCTTACGACGATCCCAACGACATCCCGCGCGCTCAGGCTGCGGCCGTCGCCACGGGGCTGGCCAACCCGGTTCTCGGCGCGGCGCCTTCGATTGATCCGGCGACGGACGTGAACCTGATCCCGTGCCCGTCGGGTGCGCCCGGCTTGCCCGACACCTGCGTTCGGGCTGACGTCTACCGCAGCGCGGCGCGCTCCAACGCGCTTCCGACCTTCTTCGCCCAGGTCATCGGCATCACCAGTCAGAACGTGCGCGCGACGGCGACGGCGCAAGTGGCGACGGGAAATGCCGTCGAGTGCCTGAAGCCGTTTGCGATGGCGGACAAATGGCAGGAGAACTGGGAAGCCGGCAAGCCGAGCACCGCTCCCTGGACACCCACGTCGACCTTCGACAAATACAAGAAACAGGGCAGCAGCTGGGTACCGGATCCATCTGTGACCACGCCCGACGTCTATGTTGCGCCGTCGGCCAACGATCCTGGCACCGGGTTCACGCCGTTCGATGCGGCTGGCGATCGGACCTCCGAATATGGTCTTGAACTGACCCTCAAAGTCGGGAGCGCGCAAGACACGCTATCGGCGGGATGGTTCCAGGCGCTCGATCTCCCCCTCCCGGACGGGACCTCCGGCTCGGGCGCCGCCGACTACCGGAACTTCATCGCCAACTGCACGACGCGCGTCTTCCAGATCGGCGACACGATTCCGGTCGAGACCGGCAACATGGTGGGGCCGACCGGGTCAGGGATCGGTGATCTCGTCGCCAAGGATCCCGGCGCGACGTGGAACCCGTCCACGCAGAACGTCGACGGCAGTTGCGCACCGGGGATCTGCGCCGACGGGCAGTACCACGCGAGGAGTCCGCGAATTGTCGCGATTCCGTTGTTCAGCATGGACGCGTTCTTCGCAGGGTCGCCGAACGGCAAGACGACCGTGACGATCACGAACATCATGGGGTTCTTCGTCGAGGGCATGGGCGGCTCCGGCAACAAGGACGTCCTCGGTCGCCTGGTCTCGATTCCCGGCGTCACGCTTGGCGGCGGCGTGGACGAGACGGCTTCTTTCCTGCGCACAGTGTTGCTGGTGCGGTGAGTAAATCGGCCATGAGCACGCATTCGATTCTGATTCCTGAAGTTGTCGTCGTCGATCCGGTCGATCGCGGGCTGGAGCAGCTCCTGAGCGGGTGCGGCATGCGCACCACTCGGGCGAGCGCCGCCGAGCTCGCTGGCCTGGCGCACCCGTCCGCGCAGCAGCCGCACGTCATCGTCGTGGACACGCGCGGCGCGCGTTGCATCCCGCCGTCGCTGTCCGCAGTGAGACGCCAGCATCCGGCGACCGGCGTCATTGTCGTTGCCGCCGAATCGGATCCGGCCATCCTGCTCGAAGCGATGCGCGCGGGCGCGAACGAATTCCTGCATGAGCCGATCACCGCGGCGGCGCTCGAGCAGGCGATCTCGCGTCTGATCGCGCATCGTGCGTCGCCGTCCACCGCCGGCGAGGTGTTCGCGTTCGTCGGCGCCAAGGGCGGTGTCGGCACGACGACGGCCGCCGTGAACGTGGCGACGACGCTGGCCAAGACCGCGCCGTCGCAGACGCTGTTCGCGGATCTGCACGTCGCGCATGGCGACGCGGCCCTGCTGTTTGGCGCGGAGCCCCGGTTTTCGATTGTCGACGCGCTGGAGAACACCCATCGCTTCGACGAGGCGTTCTTTCGCGGGCTCCTCACGGCCACAACCGCGGGGGCAGCGTTCCTGGCCTCGGCCGATCGGGCGCTGGTTCAGCACGCCGGCGTGCAGCAATTCCGGGCGGTGATCGAGTTCGCGGCGCAGCTGTATCGCTTCGTGATCCTCGACGTGCCGCGGTCTGATGCCGCTGCTCTCGACGCGCTCGACGCCGCGTCGCGCATCGTCGTGGTCACCAATCAGGAACTGGCGGCGGTGCGCGGCGCCAGCCGCCTCGCGTCGACGCTTCGCGAGCGGTACGGCCGCGACCGCGTGCTGGTGATCGTGAGCCGCTTCGACAAGGCGGCCGAGATCGGCCAGAGCGACATCGAGAAGGTGGTTGCCTCCAAGGTGCAGCACATGCTGCCGAGCGACTACCGCCTCGCGCTTCAGGCGCTGAACCGCGGCCGTCCGCTCGCCCTCGACAACCACAACAAGCTGGCCGCGGGATTCAGGAGCCTGGCCAAACTCCTCGCGAAAATCGATCCAGAGCCGCAGCGAACCGAGACCGGTGTCAGCCTCTTCGGCCGATTCACCGGCCGCGGTTGATCAGGGGAGCGCACATGCATTCGAACTCGTCGACACCAATCGTCACCAACGCTCCGTCGACGCCGGCCGGCGCGGCACGGGCAGTGGACTCGCGTCACTCCAAGTACCAGGAGATGAAAGCCAGAGTTCATCAGGACCTGTTGAACCGGCTGAATCTGGAACGATTGACGCGCGTGCAGCGCGAGGAGGCAGAGCCCGAGATCCGCGGGCTGATCGGCGGCCTGCTCGAGAAGGAATCACACGCCACGCCGCTCAGCCTGTTCGAGCGCGAGGCGCTCGTCACCGACGTGATCAACGAGCTGTTCGGCCTGGGGCCGCTCGAAGCGTTGCTGCGCGACTCGGCGATCTCCGACATCCTGGTCAACCGCCACAATCTCATCTACGTCGAGCGCGAGGGCAGGCTCGAGGAAACCGACGTCGTCTTCAAAGACGATAAACACCTGATGCAGATCATCGAGCGCATCGTCAGCTCGGTGGGGCGGCGCGTCGATGAATCGAGCCCGATGGTGGACGCGCGTCTCGCGGACGGATCGCGTGTCAACGCGATCATCCCGCCGCTGGCGCTCGACGGCCCGTCGATGTCGATCCGGCGGTTCCGGACCGATCGACTCGGCGCACCAGACCTCGTCAATCGCAACGCGATGACGCAGCCGATGCTCGATTTTCTCAAGGCCGCGGTCGCGACCCGCCTCAACATCATCGTTTCCGGCGGCACCGGTGCCGGCAAGACGACGATGCTCAACGTGCTGTCGAGCTTCATCTCGGAGCGCGAGCGCGTGATCACGATCGAGGACGCCGCCGAGCTGATGCTGCGACAGCGGCACGTGGTGCGGCTCGAGACGCGGCCGGCGAACATCGAAGGCAGGGGCGCGGTGCGGCAGCGCGAGCTGGTGATCAATGCGCTGCGGATGCGCCCCGACCGCATCGTCGTCGGCGAAGTCCGCGGCGAGGAGGCGCTCGACATGCTGCAGGCGATGAACACCGGCCACGACGGCAGCCTCACGACGATTCACGCCAACAGCCCGCGCGACGCGCTGTACCGGCTCGACACGATGGTGGCGATGGCGAACCTGAACGTGCCCGACAAGGCGATCCGGCAGCAGGTGGCGTCGGCGGTGAACGTGATCGTCCAGGTGTCGCGCCTGTCGGACGGCAGCCGCCGCGTCACCAGCATCGCGGAGATCACCGGCATGGAGGGCGAAGTGATCACGATGCAGGAGCTGTTCGTGTTCGAGCGCACCGGCATGTCGCCCGAGGGGCGCGTCATGGGACGGTTCCGCGCGACCGGCATCCGGCCCAAGGTCAGCGAGAAGATCATCTCGGCGGGATTCCCGCTCCCCGCGACGATGTTCGAACACGTGAAGATGGTGGCCTGAGGAGCAGCGCATGCCGTTCGTGATTGGCACCTTCATCGGCGTTCTCGCCCTGGTCATCGGGATCTACTGGCTGATGTTCGAGCGTGGCGAACTGCGCGAGCAGGGCAAGCTGCGAAAGCGCCTGCGCGCAACCGCGGCGCCGAAGGCGGCGAAGCGGATCACCTTCGTCAAGGAACCCGACAAGCTGAGCGCGGTGAAGCCGCTCGATGCGGCGCTCGCCCGAAGCAGCGGTGTCGCCGGCGCGCTCCAGAAGTTGCTGGCTCGCGCGGACATCAAGCTGACCGTCGGTGGCCTGTTCCTCGTGTCGGCGTGCGTGTTCCTCGGGGGGTGGGTGGCGATCGGCGTGACGACGCGCCTGCCGTGGGTCGGCTTCGCGGCCGGTTGCCTGCTGGCCTTCGTGCCGTACCTGGTGGTTCGCTTCAAGGCGACCAGGCGGCTGCGAACGTTCGAGGAGCAGTTCCCCGACGCGATCGACCTGATTGCGCGTGCGCTGCGCGCCGGCCACGCCTTCACGACCGGGCTGGCGCTGGTTGCCGAGGAAGCGCCGCAGCCGGTGGCTGGCGAGTTCCGGCTGCTCTACGACCAGCAGAACTTCGGCATGCCGCTCAGCGATGCGCTGAAGGATCTGGCGCAGCGTCTGCCACTGCTCGACGCGCGGTTTTTCGTTACCGCGGTGCTGACGCAGCGGGAGAGTGGCGGCAATCTCGCGGAGATCCTCGTCAACCTGTCCAGCGTGATGCGCGAGCGCTTCAAGGTGAAGCGGCAGGTCCGCGTGCTGTCGGCGCACGGCCGCATCACGGGCTGGGTGCTGTCGGGGCTTCCGCCGTCGCTCGCCCTGGGATTCATGATCACGGCACCAAGCCACATCATGACGCTGGTAACGGACCCGATGGGTCCGCCGATGATCGCCGCCGCGGTGGTGCTGCAGATCACCGGGATGCTGATCATCCGCAAACTCGTCAACATCGAGTACTGAAACGACCAGGGTAGATCATGATGCCTTCCCAACTCCTGCTGGCGGTCGGCGTGCTGTTCGCATCGGTCGCAATCGCGATCGGCTATGTCACCTTCGACGTGCTGCAACGGCGGGCTCCGATCAGGCGCCGGCTGCAGGGCGTCGCCGGTGCGAACGTGCTCACGGCCGACCTGCCGCTGGCCGCCGATCAACTGGATCCACGTCTCGTGCAGTTGAACCGCTTCCTGCCGAAGTCACCGAAGGACATGACCCGACTCCAGCGGCGAATGGCGCGAGCCGGGTTCCGGGGTGCGACGCCGACGCTGATCTACTCGATCGTCGAGTTCGGGGTGCCAGTGCTGCTTCTGCTGCTCTGCGTCTCGCTGCTCGGCCCGACGCGCGGCCTGTTCGTCGGCGGGCCCACGGCGATCCTCGCCTACATTCTGCCGGGCTTCTGGCTCTCGCGGCAGATCGAAAAACGAAAGAAGCTGATCGCAAACGGTCTCCCCGACGCGCTCGATCTGCTGATCGTCTGCATCGAAGCAGGCATGGGTCTCGATCAGGGGGTCGCCAAAGCGGCCGAGGAGCTGGCCGTCTCGCACCCGCCCCTTGC
>DATFXR010000110.1:0-3465 GCA_035315685.1 Vicinamibacterales bacterium
CTACCAGAGGCTTGCGGCTATCTAACCCCATCGGATACACTTACCGTTTGCGCAGCATGGTTTCGGCCGCACCTTTAGTCAGCTTCTCCTAATCCACGAACGTTAGGCGCGGGACACTGATGGGGCGTGGCCAAGCGGTAAGGCGCGGGACTTTGGATCCCGTATTCGAAGGTTCGAATCCTTCCGCCCCAGCCAACTCGCGAGGGCTGTCGCCGTGGCCCTCCAGCGGAGCATCTCGAAGTTTGCTTATGGGTGACCCCTTCATGGCAACCGGGTTCGGCGAATTGAAGGTGTTTTCCGGGAGTGCTCACCCTGAGCTGACGCGAGAGATTGCGGCGTTTCTGGGCGTTCAGCTTGGCCAGGCGCGGCTGCGGCGGTTTCCGGATTCCGAGGTCTCGTTTCAGATCGACGAGAACATCCGCGGCACGGACGTCTTCATCGTCCAGCCGACGTGCAATCCGGTCGATCAGCACCTCGTGGAAATGCTGATCATGATCGACGCGTTTCGCCGCTCGTCGGCGGCGCGCATCACGGCGGTGCTGCCGTATTACGGCTACGCGCGCCAGGACCGCAAGGACAAGCCGCGGGTGCCGATTTCGGCGAAGCTCGTGGCCAACGTCCTGAGCGCGGCCGGAACGAACCGCGTGCTGACGATGGATCTGCACAAGGCGCAGATTCAGGGGTTCTTTGACATTCCGGTGGACCATCTGTTCGCCGCGCCGGTGATCATCGACTACCTGGCGCGTCTGAGCTATCCGAAGCTGACGATGGTGTCGCCGGACGCCGGCGGTGCCGAGCGCGCGCGTGCGTATGCGAAGCGACTCGACGCCGAGCTGGCGGTCATCGACAAGCGCCGTACCGACGACGGGACCGCGGAGGTGATGAACGTGATCGGCGACGTCGAGGGGCGCACCTGCATTCTGCAGGACGACATCATCGACACGGCCGGCACGATCACCAAGGGCGCGACGGCGCTCAAGGCAAACGGCGCCGCGCGAGTGATCGCCTGCGCCGTGCACGGCGTGCTGTCGGGGCCGGCGATCGACCGGATCGAGAAATCGCCGATCGACAAGCTGATCGTGACCAACACGATCCCGCTGTCGGCTGCCGGCCAGGCGTCGAACAAGATCGTGGTGTTGTCGGTGGCGCGGCTGCTGGGGCAGGCGATCAAGTCGATACATGAAGAGACGTCGGTCTCGTCGCTGTTTGTGTAGGGGCTAGGGACTGGGGGCTGGGGGCTGGGGCTAGCTGGACGGGCAGGGAGTGCGTTGAGGTTCGAGGGCAGCCAGCCCCCGACCCCGAGCCCTGAGCCCCGACGGCGTTAGAGGAAACATGGAAGCCATACTCGAAGCAGAAGCAAGAGATACGTTCGGCAAGAATGAGGCGCGGCGGACGCGGCGCGACGGCAAGGTCCCGGCGGTGCTCTACGGCGGCGACGGCGCGACCGCGACGCCGATCGCCGTGGCGCCAAAGGCGCTGCTCAGAATCCTCCACTCCGAGGCGGGACAGAACACGCTGATCTCCCTGAAGCTCGCTGGCGCCGGCGATACGCGTGTCCTCGTGAAGCACTTCCAGCTCGATCCCATCACCCACGAACTGCTGCACGCCGACTTCTATCGCGTCGCGATGGACAAGCTGCTGCAGGTCACGATCCCGATCCAGGTGACTGGCGAGCCGAAGGGCGTGAAGCAGCAGGGCGGCATCTTGGAGCACATCCGCCGCGAGATCGAGATCGAATGCCTCCCCGCAGACATCCCCGAGAGCATCGTTGTCGATGTCAGCGAGCTGATGCTCCATCAGGGCGTCCGCGTGCGCGATATCGCGACCAACCCGAAGTGGAAGCCGGTCAGCGACGCCGACATGATGCTCGTCCACGTGATCATGCCGAAGGCCGAAGAGGCACCGGCGCCGGCCGAGGCCGCCGCCGCCGCCGCGCCGGCGGCGCCTGCCGAACCCGAAGTGATCAAGAAGGGCAAGAAGGAAGAGGAAGAAGGCGAAAAGAAAGAGGAGAAGAAGAAATAAAGCTGGTCGCGGGGCTCGGCAACCCGGGCCCGAAGTACAAGGGCACCCGTCACAACGTCGGCTTCGAAGTGGTCGACGAACTGGCGCGGCGCGGCGCGATCACGTTCGAGTCGGCGCCCGCCGAGGCGCTGATTGCGAGATGGCGGGCGGCCGACACACTTCTCGTCAAGCCGCTGACGTTCATGAACCTCAGCGGCCAGGCGATTGGCGAGCTGCTGCGGTACTTCAAGGTCGACGTTGCCGACATGCTCGTGATCGTCGACGAAGCGCAGTTGCCGCTCGGCAAGCTGCGCGCGCGGGCGCGCGGATCGGCGGGCGGCCACAACGGGCTGAAGTCGGTGATCGCGCACCTCGGCGAGGAGTTCTCGCGGCTGCGCGTCGGCGTCGGGCGGGGCGACGGCCGGCGGGATCTCGCCGATCACGTGCTCGCGAGGTTCGACAAGCAGGAGGCGGCGGAAGTGGAGCGCATGACGCTGCGCGCCGCCGACGCGGCGGAGATGTTCATCACGTCGGGGATCGCGGCGGTGATGAATGGGTTCAACGGGGGCGATCCGGCAACAACCGAATAGTCCTGAGCGAGCGGCGAAGCCGCGAGTCGACGGACATTCCTTGCCACCGAATGGTGGCCGTGGATCAGGGTCCGCTAACGCCGGACACTACCGGAACGTCGGGTGACCGCACATCGGTAGTGTCCGGCTTCGACCGGACCCGTGATCGCGTCCAGAAGGAGCATCGCATGGCACATCGACAGTACGAGCTCGTCTATATCCTTCCGCCCGACAGCACCGAACAGCAGGTCGCCGAACTGCACACGCAGATCGAGTCGGTCGTGGCGCGCCTGCACGGGCAGATCGAGAAAACCGACAACTGGGGACGCAAGCGACTGGCCTACGAGATTGGCCGCAACAAGGAAGGTCTTTACGTCCTCGAGGTGATCAACGGCACCGGCGAACTGATGAAGGAGTTGGATCGCCGGCTGAAGGTGGTTGACCAGGTGATTCGCCACATGATCGTCCGCGTGGACGAGGAGAAGAAGGTCGTCGAACGGACGCAGACCAAGCGGCGGACCGAGTCGGAGCGGCGGCGCGTCAAGCGCGGGCTGCCGCCGCAGCGCCAGCCCGGCGAGGGCCGGCCATCGGGCGACATGGACGAAACCGAAGACGACCGTTTCGACGGGGTGGAGGTCTAAATGCCATTCGGACAGGGACGCTCGGGCGGCGGCGGCCGCGGCCGCGGCGGCGACAAGAAGCCGGGCGACAAGGAGAAGGGTCAGCGCCGTACGCTGTTCCGCCGGCGCAAGGTCTGCAAGTTCTGCGCGGACAAGATCGACGACATCAACTACAAGGACGTGAAGCTGATCTCGCCGTTCGTGCCCGAGCGCGGCAAGATTCTGCCGCGCCGGATCTCCGGCACCTGCGCGATGCACCAGCGCAAGCTGCAGAC
>DATFXR010000111.1:0-17940 GCA_035315685.1 Vicinamibacterales bacterium
CGTCGATGAGACGCGGTGATCGTCGCAGTTGACGCGTGGGGAGGGCCCGACAGCGCAGCATCGAAAGCCATGCGGACCATCCGAGCAGCAGGAACTGACCTATTCCACGGCAACGTCGACGAGCGACGGCATTGGCGAGCGCAAGGCTGCCGAAAGCGACGGCGCCAGTTCTTCCGGGTGCTCGACGCGCACGCCCGTACAGCCTAGCGATCGCGCGAGCCCCACGAAATCGATGCCGCCGAGCCGAGTGCCCACGAGATCAGTGATCTTGAAATGAGATGAGAACTCGCTCAGTGCCGCATACGCACGGTTGTTGACGATGACGATCGTCATCGGCAGCTCGAGTTGTGCCGCGGACCAGAGCGCCTGGATCGAATACATCGCTGAGCCGTCACCAAACAGCCCGATGACCCGCTGTGTCTCGCCCTTGGCGAGCGCAACACCGACTGCCGCTGGCAGGCCGTGACCGAGGCCGCCGCTCGCGCACGTGAAGAAACTCCCGGGGCGCTCGACCGGCAAGTACCCCTGCATGATCTTTCGGCTCGACGGCGCTTCTTCGACGATGACGCTGTCGGACGGCCGGAGGTCCGAGAGCGTCTGCATTGTATAGGCGACCGAGATCGGCCGGCGAGCGGTTGCGCGAGGCGGCATCTCGCGCCGCTCTGGAGCGGCACGCCTCGGTGTATCGGGTCGCTCCAGCAGGCCGCTCAGGGCGTGACGGACACTGCCCACGATCGACGTGCCCACTGGCGTCAACGCCGCGACACCGGGATCGTCGACGATCTGGTACACCTCCGCAGCATCCGGCACATGCGGCCCGAAGCCCTCGATGTGATACGTGAAAACGTGCGCTCCCAGCACCAGGATCAGATCATGGCCGGCGAGGGACTTGACGATCGTCTCCCTGATCGGCGGAAGAAATCCCGCGAAGAGCGGATGCCGCTCCGGAAAGCTGCACCGGGACGACATCGGGCTGACCCACACGAGCGCCTGATGCCGCTCGGCCAGCGCCACGACCTCCTCCCACGCGGCATCTCGATCGACACCCGGTCCCACCACGAAGCCGGGACGAGCGCAGTGGTTGAGCCGATCGCCGAGCCGTGTCATGAACGCGGGATCCGGAAGCGTCGTTCGCGCGACGGCCCGAGGGGTGACCCATTCAGCATTGCGATCCCAGTCATCGACCGGGATCGAGACGAACGTGGGACCACATGGCGGCTGCATCGCCGTGTAATATGCCCGGGCGATGGCCGCCGGCACATCCTCGCCCCGCGCCGGTTCGTGACTCCACTTCACGTATGGCTTCGGCAGCTCCGTGGCCTCGGTCGCAAACAGGAACGGTTCGTACGGAAGGATCGAGCGCGCCTGCTGACCTGCGGTGATGACGAGCGGAGTCCGATTGCGGTAGGCCGTGAAGATGTTGCCCATGGCGTGTCCGACGCCGGCTGCCGAATGCAGGTTGACCAGCGCGGCATTTCCGGTCGCCTGCGCATAGCCGTCCGCCATGCCGACCACTATCGACTCGTGCAGACCCACGATGTAGCGAAACTCTTGTGGGAAGTCTCGAAACAGCGGCAACTCGGTTGAGCCGGGGTTGCCGAAGATCGTGGTCATACCCAGGTCGGCAACCAGCTGTATCGCAGCTTCACGAACGGTAGGCATTACGTGGCATCGTGTCGGTCGGCCCCGTGTACGTCGGTCGCGCGTGTATCGAGCGTTCGTCTGACGTACTGGCCGGTAATGATACCGCTGGCGCGGCGGCTGGGGCGGCTCGCACGCTCGTAGAATTTCGACCCGATGGCGATCCGCGGTCAGCCGATCCAGCTCTCGAACACATCGAAACCGGTCGGGCCGCTGCCCGTGTTCTTGACCTCGATGTTCACGTGCTTCTTTTCGCCGTTGTAGTTGTCGCGAAGCCACGTGCATTCGACCTTCGTGATCTGAACGGTCCCTGAGGCTGAACCGTGCGAGCCGGAGACGGTCGGCGGCACCGGATACGCAAAGTAGCCGAGTACCGTGCCCCACGGCGGGTTGTTCCACTGGAAGTTGTGAGTGGCGCCGGCCGCCAGGGAGGCGACACTTCCGATCTTCGTGCTGTTGATAGTGGGCATGAGCGTCCTCCTGAAAGGAGTCGCGCCTGGAATCCGCTCGCCAGGTGCGCAACCTCGTTTTGATGGTACCGGTGCCGGGTCCAGGTCATGCACAGTGTCGACACCCGGCTTGACTTCCACCGGACAGCGCGGCACCATCGGTCCGGTGCGCTGGGAGCGCCCGCGGGTCCGCGCGAAGGACTGAGTCCACCCCTTCTGACCATCTCGTGACTGCACGGCTGTCTCCGTGCTGCTCGGTTTGCGGACCACCGGCATCAGCATGGAGGTCACATGACGGCCAGGCAGTTACCCGAGCGCCCGAACCTCGAACAGCTCAAACAGCAGGCGAAGGATCTGCTGCGCTCCGCCCGCACCAACGACGCCGCTGCCCTTCAACGATTCCGAATCCTGCCCGCGTTCGCGCGCCGCTCCGAGGCTGATCTCGGGCGCACGGCGCTCGCGCTCCACGACGCGCAGTCGGTGATTGCCCGTGAGCACGGCTTCGATTCGTGGAACGCATTGCGCGAGCGCGTCGAAGAGTTGACCCTCGAATTCGCTGCCGCAGTCGACCAGTTCATCGAGGCGGCAACTGACGGGCGCGCGGATCGCGCCGAACGGCTGCTCGCGCTGCACCCGGCGATCGCTCACGCCAATTTCCACAGCGCGCTGCTCGTCGGCGATGCGCCGGCGGTCGAGGCGCGCCTTGCCGATCATCCTGAACTGGCGACCGCTCCGGGTGGGCCGCGCATGTGGCAGCCGCTGCACTATGTCTGCTACACGTCGGTCGGTGCGCGTTCCGGAACGCGGGAAGAAGGATTGGTCACAATCGCGCGTCGCCTCATCTTGCTCGGAGCCGACCCGAATCTTCGTTTCCCGTGGCTGCACCATGCGGTGCAGCGTCCGGTCCTCTGGGGCTCCGTGTCGGTGGTCCGTTCCCTTCGCCTCGCGGCCGCTCTGCTCGACGCCGGCGCCGATCCGAGCGACGGCGTCACACTGCCGCTCGCGGCCGGAGCGGGCAATGTGGCGGCGCTCGAGCTGCTCGTCATGCACGGCGCTGACGTCAACCGCCCCTGGGCGACCGACGGGACGCCGCCGCTCTACGCGATTCTCCATTGGGCGAAGACGGACGCGGGCGCGCGCTGGTTGTTGGAGCATGGCGCCGATCCGGATCGGGTGGTCGCCGAAAACGGCGAGACCCCGCTGCACGTGGTGGCTGCCAGTTGGGACGTTCCGCTTGCGGAGGAGCTGGTCAATCGCGGTGCGGATATCGCTCCCGCGCGTGCCGATGGCCGCACCCCGTACGCGGTAGCCGAGTTGAATGGCAATCGTGAAGTCGCGGCATGGCTGCTCGCGCACGGCGCGCCGCGCGACTTGTCCGACGTCGATCGACTGGTGTCGGCGTGCAGTCGCGGCGACCGGACCGTTGCGGCGGCAATGTTAGCGGCGCGGCCTGATCTTCGCCGCGCGATCGGTCCCGAGCACTACGCTGCGTTCTACCGCGCTGTTGAGCGCAATGACATCAACGCGATCGAGGCGATGCTCGAGTGCGGCTTCGATCCGAACCGCCCTGACGAATCGATCGGCAAGACCGCGCTGCACGCCGCAGCAATGGAAGGATGGCCCGCCGCGGTGCGCGTGCTGCTCACTCATGGCGCGTCGGTCACCGTGCGCGACCGCGAGTTCAAAGCCCAGCCGCTGATCTGGGCCGCGGAGGGCTCGCGCACGGATCGGGCGGACCGAGATCACGCCGCCGTCGGACAGCTGCTGCTCGATGCCGGTTCGCCCGTGGACTGGCAGCAGGGCGATGAACCGTCCGACGGGATCGTCGAGATCGTGAACGCGTGGCGCGGACTTGAATAGCGCGGCCGCGTCTTTCAAACGCTAAGAGAGCGTCGCAAAATTAGCTCAAGGCGGGTCCTGTCCGCGAACAGCCCACCGGGTGCTCGCCAGAAAAGCACTCGTCACGGCCCACGGCTCCGCGCCCGGCGGGGCGGCCCCGTTCGCGGCCACCCGCGAGCGAGCTAATTTTGCAACCTGCTCTAAATAGAAAGGGATCGCAATGCACGAGAACGGCATTGCCGAGATTCCTCAATTCAATTTGAGCAAGATTCTCCTCGTCTGGGCAGCAGCCGCGCCGATGGACACCACGTGCTACGGGGAAAGCGCGAAACGCCGTAGTCATCGCGCGACACTCTCGGCACGAACACACGTTCAACGCGGCGGTCGACACACTCAGCGCGACTGCCAGGCGCGCACGCCTCCCTGTTGACTGCCGCCTATCGGGCGGGGACGGAGTCGCTGCGGGTCGTCTGAGCGCCGCTCTCGGTTGGCGCGGGCCGCCGTTCAGCGGCACCAATGAGAATCTTTTCGAGCACGCTCAGATGCTCGGCAGTCGCCTCGCTCAGCGCCGCGCGATACCTGACCTCCGCCTGGCCGCGCCGCACTGCCTCGAGCGCCCGCTTGATCCAATCGGCCCTTCGCGCAGCGGCCCGCGGACCGTCGGCCGGCTCTGAAATGACCCACTCCAGCCACTTCTGCTTCGCCAGCGCGCGAGCCTTCCACAGCTGCGTTTGCAATTCGAACAAATGGGCCTGATTCGACAGCAGCATCTTCGAGGCCGCATCCAGGTCCGATCCTCCTGCCGACTGTGAACCACTTCTCTTCAGCGTTGAATCCATAGTTGTGGCCTGTATCCAACGAAACATGTCTTCGTGAACTCACTCCATCGTGTCGGCGCGAGCAGCGCCGGTTCCTGAACCGTATTGACGGCGGTTCGGCCGGCGCTACTCGATACGCGATTGCCATCCGAGACGGATCGGATTGGCTACCCGACGGCCCGGAGCCTCGAGCCGACCGCGACCCGCCTGGCCAACCGGATCCGGCGGCGTGCCCGGATTGCCGCGATCGCGAGCAGACGGGCGCGTTTTCGAGCCCGGACTGCTGCAATCAGGATCAGCCGCGTCCGTCGCTTCGCGCGGATCGCCGCGAGCGCCGCGATGCGCGCGCGCCGGCGGTGCTTGAGCGCCAAGACAGCGAGCAGCCGCGCGCGGCGGCGCGCGTTGCGCGCGGCTCGACCGACCAGCAAGGCACGACGGCGCGCCCTGACACCCAGAGCAGCGCGCGAGAGTCTCTGCCCGGTTTCGGGGGCCTCGTCCTCCTGATCGTCTTCGCCCGCCTCGTCCTCCAGACCCATGAGCTCCGTCAACTGTTCGTCCTCAGAGTCCGCGTCGTATGAGTCCTCGTCTTCGTCGGCTTCTTCGCCTTCCTGTGCCAGCAACTCGAAGGGTTCCTCATCTTCTTCGTCGCCCTCCAGACCGCTGAGTTCGACCGGGTCGTTCTCTTCTTCGAGGTCCAAGAGTTCGCTCGGGTCCTCCATGGACAGCTTCATGACTCCCTCCTTGCTTCCATTACCACCTGCTGCCGGCGCGCTCGGTTCAGTCTCTCCAGCTCCTGCGCCTCCCGTTCACGGTGAGTCGGTGAACATGGGTGACATCGAATGAAGCATCAAGTTGGCCATCGTCTTTGTTCGAGATTGCGGGCGCGAGACGGAAAGAGACGGGATGGCGGCATGTCGCTCCCACGTCCTGACGTGGCGCGCTCCCAAATTCCGGAGTTCGCGAGTTGCAGCTGTTGAAAGTTTCGCAGAGGCACGCAACAGCGATGTTACAGAGGCGCGATCAACACAAGGCGAAGAACTCAGCGCGTTCGCGACAGGCGAGATCGGCACGATGGCGGCATGCAATCCCAACAGCCGCCAACTTAGTGGCGTGTGGTTTCGTCGATACGCGTTCTCGGCTCGACAAAATCCGCGAAGCGTTCACTTACGAAATTCTCTGCTTTCGTGGCGCGCATCGGGCGACGCTGAGCGTCTGCTACTCGGCACGTGCCCGTATGACAGCGGAGCGCGCCATGACGACGCTGTAACCACACAGTAACAATCGCGTCACGCTCCTTGGCACGACCGGCGTCGCTCTGACCAACAAGCACGACGAGGATTGCATCAAGAGAAAATGACGAACCCGTACTAACGTAAAACGCCGATCGGCGCCGGAACGAATCAAGCGTTCATTGAACTCAGCCGCGTGTGCGCTGGGCGGCCGTGCCGTTGCTGTCGCACTCTCTGCAGTTCGTCCTGACGCGACTCTTACGTCCGCCGCCGCTGCGCGACCACGCGCAGGATCCCGTACACGACAAGCGCGCTGGCGGCGATCACCGCGATCCGGACCGTGTGCATGCGGACTGCGGCCACCACCTCCGGCCAGCGATCGCCGGCGAAGTAGCCGATCGCGAGAAACACCGAGCACCAGATGATCCCGCCCGGATAGGCGAAGGCTGCGAAGCGGTGGTACTCGAGTGATCCGGATCCGGCGGCGATCGCCGTGACGTGGCGGACGCCGGGGATGAAGTAGCCGAACGTCAGCAGCCAGCCGCCGAACCGGCGGAACCAGTTCTCTGCGCGCTCGAGCGCGTCACGATGACGTGCGAATCGTGCGTGCAGCACCGGAAACCCCACCCAGCGGCCGACGCCGTAGCTCAACGTGATGCCGCTCAGGCAGCCGGCGACGGCGGCGAACACGGTCGCCGGCAGTTGCAATCGGCCGCTGGCGACGAGCGCGCCGGCGACGGTGAGCAGCAGCTCGTCCGGGATCGGCACGCCGAAGATCCCGAACACCTGCGCGAGGAACAGGAGTGGAGCGCCGAACCGCACGAGCCAGCCGACCAGCTCGCGTTCCATCAGCGACCAGCATGACACGAAAGCGCGTCCCGGCAAGCCGAACGATTCCGTAAAATCGCTGGTCATGCCAACCACATTGATGGTGGTACTGAGCGCGATCGGCGCGACCATATTTCTCGCACGTGCATTTCGTCAGCACGCGACTCCGCCGTCGCTCGAGCTCTTGATGACGGCATGGGTGCTTGCGCCGTTCGTTGCGTTCCTCATCGGGAGCGCCTTGCTTGCGCGATCGGGCCGCGGCACGCGAGACGCGCTGCGCTATGCGATCGGCATCGGGTCGATCGTTCCGCTCGCAGTTTATGCAATCAACGCGGCTCGACCACTGTCTGAGAAGGCCGCTGCCATTTTTGTGGTGATGCCGCCGATGTCACTGGCGCTGGCTGCAGCGACACTCGCGCTGGGCACGATCGTCAGACGCCGCAAATGATCGCCTATTGCATCGGGAGCGATACGATTGTGCGATGACAATCGACCTCACCGAAGAAACAATGACCGCCCTGCCTGAGTACGCGTGCGTTTCTATTGTTTTCATGGTCGATCGCGTGCTGGACGTCACGAATCGCGACGACGGCTCGGGCGGGTTCGATTTGTCAGAGCGCCGCCTCGAGGTGCCCTACGAGAAGGATTATGACGCGATCGCTGGTGAAGGTCCGCTGCAGTGGGGTCGTCGTTTCGATCTGTCGAATTGGGCGCTCTTCCTGGCACGACTCGCGAATCGCATCGTTGGCGCGGCGACCGTCGCATTCGACACACCGGGCCTGACGATGTTGGATGGGCGGCGTGACCTGGCAGTTCTGTGGGACATTCGCGTCTCCCCAGACGCTCGACGCCAGGGCGTTGGTCGTGCGCTGTTCCACGGGGTCGAGCGCTGGGCGCACGTGCACGGCTGTCGGGAGCTCAAGATCGAAACTCAGAACACCAATGTGCCTGCATGCCGATTCTATGCGCGACGGGGATGCCAACTGCGGGCGATCCATCGCGCGGCGTATCCTGATTTCCCAGAGGAGATCCAACTACTCTGGTACAAGGACCTACCGTGTTGAGTCCGCCGATCGGTCTTGCCTGAGCGGATCGGCGGTTTGGTATCCGTCCGACGAGCCGCGTGTTGAGCCGCGGCTGATCCTCCGCGATCCTTCTCGCATCTTATGCATGCACCATCGAATCCACCTGGCTGGAGCGCCGGGAAATGGGGGGAGTGGTATCCGGATATCCTTGGCAGCGACGGCAAGCTCACCACAAAAATTCCCAAGCCGTACTGGCAAGCCGGTTGGTTAGCGCAGCACGATCGCATCATCAGCTCACTCGCGAGTATGCGTAACCCGGTACCCCTTATTGTGAGTGGCGACCTGCACGCGATTGCGCTGGGCAAGATGCTCAGGTGCGGTAGGCAAAACCTCGAGGCCAATTCGATTGTTGCGGTACTCTCCGGCCCGATTGGGACACGGCCGGGCGGATGGCCATCCGGGCGCCGCGGCATCGGCGCGACACCTCCAGCGCATGTCGACCTACATGAGGACTTGAAGCCGATCGAGCAGCACGGGTTTACTCTCGCGGACTTCGAGCCCGATGCGATTCAGTTGCACATGTTCAAGTGGAATCGAAACACCGATACGCCCGAATCGATCGACGCGCTGGAACCGTTTCATGTGGTGAAATTGCCGCGCCCCGGGTGACACGGATTTACGACGAGGCGTCGGCTCGAACGGGTCGACATCAAAAAGGCAGCCAACCGTCATCGACTTCTCGTGGCAGCCAACGCATCCTGCCTTGTTGAACGCAGCTTCGCCAGCGGCGATTTGTGCGCTCGTGACGTCCCCGTAGGACGACACCTGCGCGGGCGCGGCGAGAAACCGCATGAAGTTCGCAAAGTTGCTGGCGTCGTCGATGATCTGCTGCGGCTGCGATAGCTCGTAGTTGACCGTGTCCTGTGGCGCCGCGACGACCTGGTGGCACGCGACCGGATCCTGAATGCCGCGCTCGCCGCGCTCGTCCGGGAACAGCTCGTTGGTGATGCCCTGTTCCACGTTGTAAGCCTCACCTGAGAAGATCACCAACGACTTGTTCTGCGCTTTCCAGCCGAACCGCGTGATCGTACCGTCGTTGCCGTTCCGATTCGCGTGGCCGGCGATGCCGAAGGGCTTGACGGCCGATTCGTTGGCCGCAATCGTCGAGTCCTCAATCGCCTCGATCAGCCCCGCGCCGAACACTGGTGTGGACCGTCATCATCGACATGGATGACTACGACGTGTTCCGCGACGGCTCGGTGGTGATCAAGTGGGCGCCTGGCCACACGCCGGGCCATCAGGCCGTACTTCCGGAATCCCCGTCGGCTGGATATGAGGCACTTCGAACCTGACGACAACCGAGCAGCCGGCCGACACGTCTAACCGGCCGGCGCGAGGAGGTGCGGGGTGTCGGTACTGCAGGACCTGCGATACGCCTGCCGAAATCTCATGGGCAACCCTGGATTTGCGGCTGTTGGCGTTCTGACGCTGGCGCTGGGAATTGGCGCGAACACGGCGATTTTCAGCTTCGTCGACGGGGTTCTGCTCAGACCCCTGCCGTATCCCGAGGCGAATCGAATCGTCCGCGTGCTTGAAAAGCCGCCGCGAGGTGAGCGGAACGGCATCTCGACGCTGAATTTCCTCGATTGGCTCAGGGAAAATGCGGTCTTCGATTTCATGGCCGCGCAGACCGGCGGCCCGGCGACGCTGACGGGGCACGGTGAACCCGTCCAGCTTCGCGGGGCCCGCGTGTCGGCCCGCTACTTCGACATCTTCGGCATCCAGGCCGAGCATGGCCGGACGTTTCTGCCCGGCGAGGATGAGCGCGGCAAACATCACATCGTCGTTCTCAGCCACGCGCTGTGGGTCAGTCAGTTCGGCGCCGACCCGACGATCATCGATCGCACGATCCTGCTCGACAATGAGCCGCACGTCGTCATCGGCGTGTTGCCGGCCGGGAGTGCCTTCGATCGCGCGTTCAATCAGCTGTGGCGGCCGCTCGCGTTCGAGCCGTCGAACATGACGCGCGACTTTCACTGGCTGGTGTCGTTCGCGCGCCTCAAGGCCGGCGTGTCGCTGCAGCAGGCCCAGGCCAACATGACCGCGATCGGCGCGCGGATCGAACGCGACTTCCCCGATTCGAACAAAGGCTGGGGCGTGATCGTCGAGCGCTACGGCGACACGCTGATCGGTTCCGACATGCGGACTGGGTTGTTGGTGCTTCTCACAGCGACCGGCCTGGTGCTCCTGATTGGCTGCACGAACCTTGCGAATCTCGCGCTCGCTCGCGGCGTGTCGCGCGAGCGCGAAGTGGCCATTCGCGCCTCATTGGGCGCCGGACGCGGTCGACTGGTCCGCCAACTCCTCACCGAGAACCTGCTCCTGGCGTTCCTCGGCGGCGCGCTCGGGATCGTGCTCGGATACGGCACCATGCGCTGGTTGCAGCTGCTCGTGCCGCCCTTCTCGTTTGCGCGCGAAGTTCAGATCACGATGGACGTGCGCGTCCTGCTGTTCGCGTTTGCCATCTCGATCGCCACCGGACTGCTGTTCGGCATCGTGCCGGCCATCCACGCCACGGCACCCGAGTTGACCGGCGTGATGAAGGATGGCGGACGCGGTGCTACCGATCGCGCGTCGCGGAAACACCTGCGCGACGTGCTGATCGTCACCGAGGTCGCGCTCGCTTTCGTGCTGCTGGTCGGCTCGGGACTGATGATGCGGAGCTTTCTCCGGCTGCTCGACGTCGATCCGGGTATCGATGCATCGAATGTGCTGACGGTGGGCTTGCCGGTGACCGTCGAGCGGTTTCCGGATGCCTCTCGACTCAACGCCTACCTCCGCGACATCCGATCGTCGGTCGATGCGGTGCCTGGCGTGCGGGAAACCGCGTGGAGCTGCGCGCCACCGATGCAGGGCGCCTGCTACGGCATGCCGATGCAGGTGGCGAACCGCCCTCTGATCGACCGCGCGAATCGGCCCGGCGGCTTCTTCAAAGTGGTGAGCCCGTCGTATTTCTCCGCCTTGAAGCTGCGCCTCGTGCGCGGACGCCCGCTCACCGATCGGGACAGCGCCAACACACCGCCCGTGCTCGTCATCAACGAACGGTTGGCCAGGCGCGAATTCCTGAATCAGGACCCGATCGGCCAGCGTCTGCTGATTCAGCAAATCGTGCCGGGCAAGACCGAGTTGGGCTCCGAGATTGCGTGGGAGATTGTGGGGGTCGTGCGCGACGAGAGGCTCAACGGGATTGCCGACGAACGGAGCGCGGGCGTGTACGTGTCGAACGAGCAGAGTCCCGTGTACTTCCAGACGTTGAATGTCCGCACGAACCTCGACCCACTCATGCTTCAACAATCGATCACCGCCGCGATCCATCGCGTCAACAAAGATCAGGCGCTCACCGACATCCGGACCGTGGATCAAATCAAGGACCGGTCGATGGCGCCCAACCGTCTGCAGTCGGTGCTGTTGGGCATCTTCGCCGGGGTCGCGCTGGCGTTGGCTGCCATCGGCATCTACGGCGTGACCTCGTATTCCGTCGCCCAGCGGACACACGAAATCGGCATTCGGGCTGCGCTCGGCGCCACCGAACGAAGGCTGCTGCAACTCGTGATCGGCCGCGGGCTGATCCTGACGGTGCTCGGACTGGTGCTCGGCGTGGTCGGTTCGGCGGCGCTCACGCGCTTGATGGCGTCGCTCCTTTACGGGGTGGGGGCGCGTGACCCGGTGACGATGCTGGTCGTCGGGCTCGTGTTAGCCACCGTCGCGGTCGTCGCGTGCTACGTCCCGGCGCGTCAGGCCACGAAGATCGACCCGCTTGCCGCGTTGAGAGTGGAATGATTGGCCGTCCCGCTCAAATCGCCGGGTTCCAACACAACCCGGACGGCACGCTTGGATCGGTCGACGGCGTGGTCCAGGGACGATGAGGCCACTCACGCGCCGACACACTGAAGCTCGACATTCCAATCGGATCGGGGCGTCGCGCTCGCCAGCGCGAGAATGGCGCCGGCAAACAGCAACGTGTCGGCAAAATAGTTGATCCCCTCCATCTTGACTGCGGTACCCGGTTGCGAGAGGGCCGCGATCAGGACGGGGCCATAGATGGCGAGAACCAGCAACAGAATCCAGGCGCCGAGACAGGTTGCCACGACACGGGTGTTCCTGGTCAGCAGAGTGCTCCCGCCGGCAACGAGAAGAGCGACGCCCGTCACGTAGTCGATGAGCAGGCGCCCCGGAATCCACGTCGGCATCTGTTTTTGAAGCGGGACTCCGGGAAGTCCGGTCGCGTGCAGAAAGTGTTCGATGCCGAACACAGTGGCGGCGATCGCGATCAACAGACTGCCCACAGTGATGAGTGCGCTCTTGCCCTGGCCGCCCCATCCGTCCGCCGCACGCCCCGCGAGAATCCAGCCTGCGCCGCCGAACGACATCTCGCGGAACACGATCGTCCAGATGATTCTGTCGTGCGGGCGGGCGAGCGCTCCTGGGAGATGGATCATCGCGACAAACAGAAACATCATGATTCCAAACAGCAGGCCCGACCATCGCACGGCAATCTTCGTCGCGATGCTCAACGACGCGGCGATCAACGCACACCCGACGAAATAGACCCAGAACAAGCGCCAGGGCATGTACCGCGGTACGAGGGCGATGACGAATTGTGGGCCGAAGAGATGCAGCGCGCCGAAGACGGCCAGCGGGACCGCGCAACACAGATTGCTCAAGGCCACGATCTTGTCCAGGCCGTGTGCCGCGGCGATCTCGTGCTTCTGTGCCCATACTCCGATCACGAAAAGCGCGATGCCAGCGGAGCACATTGCGACCACGGTCATCACGAATGCTCCTTACCCGCCTCCAGGTGTTCGGCACACCGGTAGCCCGAACGCGGTCATTGGCACTCCACACGCAGATCATTTCTCCGCTGGCGTCTCGATCTCCAGGTCCACTTGAGCATCCCTCGATGAGGCCAATTCGGGGCCGAGTCCACTCTCTGCCGAGCTCTTTGCACGGACATCATTCTGGAATTTCGGAACGACAAGAGGCCGTCGGAACCGACGACCTCCTGGGCCAAATAACGTTGGTTGCGGGGGACGGGCTGCCGTTCCTCAAGCAGCACTTGCCGAAGGCAATCGCGACATCGTCAACGAAGCTGCCGCGCGTAGCGGGCTGGCGACGCGCCAAAGCGGCGTTTGAATCGCGGGCGAAATGCGCCGGGCTCTCGTAGCCGACGCGAAGCGCGACCTCTGACGCACGGGCGCCTTCGCTGAGCAACCGCGTGCGAGCGGCATCGAGCCGCACCTCCTTGACGAACCGCATCGGGCTCATCCGGGCGACGACAACAAGTCGTGGCTGTCGCTGGGCCGATCGCGGCGCGGGACAGGTTCCCCGCAACGGGCAGCACGGCATGGCTGTGCAGTGACTGATTGTCGAACGTCGAGACTTCGTCGAAGCGCGTTACGTGCGCAAGGTGGTCCGCGGGAACGACGGGGTCTGGCGGGCGGTCGAGCTCGAACTGGTCGTGCAGCAGATCTGGCGCGGCGCAGGCGCGTACCCGTCCGCCCCGCGATAACACGACGGGTGCTTCGAACTGTGCCCGTGCAACGGAAGGAGTCCGATGTCTCCATGGCTACACAACGGGGACCGCTTCCCCGATCTCGTCATCGACGTCGTCGGGGGCCGCACACTCGCGATACCGCGCGACCTGGCCGGCTCTTATGCAGTCGTCCTCTTCTATCGCGGATCATGGTGCCCGTATTGCTGCGCGCAGCTCGCGGCGTTTTCACGGGCGGCCGAGCGCCTTGCTGTGGTCGGCGTCACGATCGTAGCGCTTTCGGTTGACGACGAATCGACATCCAAGCGACTGGTCGACAAGCTGCGACTCAACTTCCCCGTCGGATTCGGGGCGAACGCAAACAACATCGCGGGGCTGACAGGCGCGTATGTGGCCGAGGGTTCGGCCTATTTGCAATCAACGGGCTTCGTGCTCGACCGGCGTGGCACGATTCTCACCGCGGTGTACTCGAGCGGCGCGATCGGTCGGCTCGTTCCGGACGATGTAGCCGGATTCGTGAAATATGTCGACGCACACCGCGACGCCGCCCAGGAATCGGAGCTGCCATCGCGATGAGGTCCAGTCGGTCTGAGTGCCGCACACGTTGGCGTCTCGCCGTGCTCGTTCTAATCTGGGGTGCGAGTTGGCCGGTGATCACGATCAGGCGTCACGACCGTGCCACCGATCTGGTTCGCGTATTTGCGGTGCTCCCGGAGCACGTCCTGGTCGAGGCAGACGGATGGCCAACTGCACGGCACGGTTTCCGTGAACGCCTTTAGTTCGAGAGGCCGACGCGTCGCATGGCCGCCTGGAAACGGGGACTCTGACGCTCTCCCGAAAAGACCGGATCCACACCGATGTACAGCAGTTCTGGAAACCGCTCGTCGATCGCGCGGTTCAACCACTCGTAGAACGCGTCGAGTTGCCCACGGCCGAAATAGAACATCGCCGCCGGATACGCGAGACGCCGGCCGGTCAGCTCACGAACAAGGCGATCACCGGCCGCCACTTGGCCGCAGCGCGCCGTCACGAACGCGACTTCGCCCATCCGCATCGTGTCCGAGGTGAGGGGCACCGCTCCCGCCTCAGACACGGCGTCGGAGCATCTGCCGCCGACCGCATCGAGATACGCAGTGAACAGCTGACGCTTGGTCGGCGTGCCATCGAGATCCGCGGCTTCCGCCATCTGCGCCAGCGCATCGGCGTTCGCGCCGGCGTAATAGCGATACCACGCGATGTGCAGGCGTCAGCGCGCCGTTCTCACCGGCCAGAAACCGATCCCAGGGTGTATTTCGTGTAACGACCGTGCGCAGGAAGGTGGCTGTCGCTCGAACGATGGTGAGATTGTTGATGAGCGTGTCACAGGCGCCGGGAACGGGCGCAGCCTCTGGGACGCACCCTGGCGCCATGGCGGCCTCCGCGGGAAAGGCGTCTCGGAAGAGTTTCCGATAGACCGGGATCTGCTCCAGGACAGCCGACTGGAAACGCACCGAGCCTCGCAGAGGGTCATCGTCCAGCAACCGGTGAGCGTCGAGCAGCGCTCGGCATCGGTCCTCTGGAGGCATTCGATTCCGTGGAGGTGATGAGGTTACCTGGCGCGGCGATTCTCTAAAGACGGGCACTACCTGCGAATGACTGTTGACGACCTTCGAGGGCAAGTCGGTCGCGTTGCCCGGGATGAACGCAGGCCACGAATTGTGCCGCAAACGCGGCTGCGACGACCGTCACGGCAAGCGCCGGCATCGTTACCATGCCGGCAATGCCGCACCCAATCGTGCCGGCGGCAATCGTCAAATGAATCGCCGTGCGCCCCGCAGGTCGGCGCCCGTCCGTTGTCGATGCCGCTGCGATGGTCGTCATCGCGACCATCACCAGCGCGGCGCCGCCAGTGAGGATGACGCCTTCGGAGATCGTCAACGGCTGCCGCGCCGCGGCCGTGACAATCCTCTGGATGCCGACGCCGGTGACGACGATGCCGAGCGCGAGCGGAAAATGCGCGTAGCTCCAGAGGTGGAGCCGCCACGCGTCGCGGCGCGATCGCACGGGACGTTCCGCGGCCGCGTCGACGCCGTCGAAGTACCATGCCCACATCAGGAAGACGCTCGCCATTCCGAGGAAAGCCGACAGAGCCGCGGCCGCCGGCCACTCTTCCTGGCTCTCCATGCCCTGCATCACGGCGACCACCGCTTCGCCGAGCAGAATGAGCGTGAACAGGCCGAAGCGCTCCGGCAGATGCGCGGGGTCCGGCGGCGTCTCGGTGCTGTGCCTCACCGTGGTCCACGGCGTACCGAGATCGATCGCGAACGCGACTCCCCAGATCCAGAAGCGCCCTGGTGCGGCGATGAGCGCCGAGGCAAGCCATAGCAGCGCGGCGATGCCGTGCCCGGCCAGATACCGCGTCGCCAGCGCGCGGGCGCCGGGTACACGTCGCGCCCTGACGTACTGTGCGATCAGCACGACGCGAACCGCCGCATACGCAGCGGCGAATCCGGCCGATGATCGGCTCTCGAGGGCGTCGGTCGCGTTTGCCGCCATGACCGCGACCGCAAACGTCTGCACGAGCGTCAAGATCCGCTGCACGCCATCGTCAGTGTCGAACCGGGTCGCGAACACCGAGTGTCCGGTCCATGCCCACCAGATCAGCATGAACAGCGGCGCGAAGCGGACCAGCCCTGCCATCGAGTAGGACGCTCGCAGCGGCGCCGCGACCTGCGCGACGGCAGCGACGAAAATCAGATCAAAGAACAATTCGAGCCACGTCACCTTGCGCGGTGCGCGTTCGGCGGAGCGGAGACGGACCGGCGCGACGAGTGTTCGCACGCCCTTTCGATGCCAGGAGTGGTGGAAGGTTACGGACGCGGCGCGCGCTTCAGCGTCCGTCCCTAGCGCTTGCGGGCATCGAGGATCGCCTGCACCAGCTGCTCCGGCACATCCGCCGGAACGGCGGCGTTCTCGTCGTCGAACGCCGCCTTCCCGAGTGCGATGGTGGCCTCGTAGCTGGCGAGGTAACGCCGGCAGTTGGGGCACAGCGTCAGATGGTGATCGAAGGCGTCGCGAATCGGCGCCGGCAGCTCGCGCGACAGGTAGTCGGCGATGAAATCCGCGAGCTCGCGACAGGTCACGACGCGTTCACCTCGCAGAAGATTTTGATCGCGCCGTTCGGATTTTGCAAGCGATCGAACAGCTCGCGGTAGTTGTCGAGGCCGCGAACCGGATCGGTGAGCAACTGCCGCAGCCAGCCAGGGTACTCGGCTTCCGCCTGCGCCATGTCGCGCACACCCGTTTCGAAGTTCTCGCGGCTGGCGTTGACGCTCCCGACCATCACCTTGTTGCCGAGCACGAATTCGAGGTTGATGCGATCCGCCGCCACCTCGAGCCGTTTATCGCCGCCGGTGAGGCTGGTGAGTACGAGGGCGCCGTTCTTCGCCAGCGCGGTCATGCTCTCGAAGACGACGGCCGACGATCCGGTGCCTTCGAAGATGACATCGTACGGCGCCGACGCGGCGACAGTGTCAGTGATCGATTGCTCGGCCGTGTTCACATACCGTGCGCCAATCGCGTCGAGCAGGCGAGCGTTCAGGTACGGCTGCGGCGTGCGGCCAAACGCCGTCACGTCGAGACCGCGCAGCCGCAGGACCAGCGATGCGAGCAGGCCGAGCGTGCCAGTGCCCATCACTGCCGCCGTCCGCGGCCGCCAGACTTTCAGCCGCCGCTGAATTTCAAAGGCTTGCGTGATCCCCTTCTGCGCGACGGTCATCGGCTCGAGGAGCACGCCGACCTCCTCCAGACCGCGCGGCACCTTGACGATGAACTCCTCGTCCTCGACGTAATACTCCGTCAAGTACCCGTGACGCAGGTTGATGCCGCGCTCGAAGTACTCGCTGTCGGTCGTCATGTCCTGCAGGCCGATCGTGTCGTACAGACTCTTGCCCGGACGCCGGACCGTCGCGACGACGAAATCACCGGGCCGGATGAACGACACATTCGGGCCCACCGCTTCGACCTGGCCGAACCCCTCGTGGCCGACGACCAGGAAGCCGTAGCCGTCTGGTGCCGCGCCGTACTCGGCGGCGTTGATCTCCTTGTCGGTGCCGTCGACGCCGACCCGAAGCACCCTGACCAGCACGCCGCGTCCGCTGGTGACGTCAGACAGCGACGGCCGGGCGAGCTCCGCGAGATGCACGCTGTTGGGCCGACCGGGAACGACTGCGATGGCTTTCATGCGCTTCTCCACTCTGTTGCAGCAGCTTGGCGACCAGCGCGGTCCATCCGGTCTGGTGGCTCGCGCCGACCGCCGCGCCGCTGTCGCCGTTGAAATACTCGTGAAACGGAATCAGGTCGTGCCAGTTCGGATCGGTCTGAAAGCGCGGGTTGTCGCCGAATACCGGGCGGCGGCCGGTCGCATCCTCCAGGAAGATTCGCGTCAGCCGCTGCGACAGCTCCGTCGCGACTTCGCCCAACGTCAGCATCCGGCCGGATCCGGTCGGGCACTCGACGCGATAGTCGTCGCCGAAATAGTGGTGGAACTTCTGCAGCGCTTCGATGATCAGGAAATTGATC
>DATFXR010000112.1:0-4315 GCA_035315685.1 Vicinamibacterales bacterium
CGAGCGCACGCATCATGTCGTCGGTCATGTTGCGCGGATGGTTGGCGATGGCCCGGACCGACGAGTGCGACGCGATCACCGGCGCCTTGGTCGTCTCGATGACGTCCCAGAACGTCTTGTCGGCGACGTGAGAGATGTCGACCATCACGCCGAGGCGGTTCATCTCGCGGACGATGTCCTTGCCGATGGCGGTGAGGCCGTTGTGTGCAGGCCGGTCGGTCGAGGAATCCGCCCAGTTGTTGTTCTTGAAGTGGGTCAGCGTCATGTAGCGGACGCCGAGCGCCGCATACAGGCGCAGCAGGCGGACGTCGTCGTCGATCATGTGGCCGCCTTCCATGCCCATCAGCGCGGCGATCTTGTGTTCGGCCGCAGCCCTGCGGATGTCCGCTGCAGTGGTCGCCAGCATCAGATCGTTCGGATGCAGGCGCGCCGCCTCGCGCACGCAGTCGATGAGATCCATCGCGCGCTTCACCGCCGGCGGGCCGGTGACGTCGCTCGGCACCCAGATCGAGAAGAACAGCGCGTCCAGCCCGCCTTCCCGCATGCGCGGGACGTCGATGTGGCCGTCCTTGTGGCGCACGGAAATGTCGAAGGTCCTGTCGAACAGCATGCGCTGCGTCGTGTCGTCGTGCGAGTCGATCACGATGGCGCGGTCGTGCAGTTGCCTGGCGCGTGCCGAGGGCGCGGCGCCCTGGGCGGCGGGCGTGCGCGCGGAGACGAGCGGGAAGGCCGAGATCGCCGCGACCGCGCACGCGGCGCGCACGAAATGTGAATTCATGCGCATGATCTTATCGCGGGAGTCCAGACGGAAAGCAACCGCAGAGAACGCAGAGACCGCAGAGTCTTTGAGACCTGCAGATTTGAAACACCTTTCCTACGCTTCTTCCCACTTGAAGCGCATTGCGGCGATCAGCATGAACGCACCCGCGAACCCGACCAGCACCGCCGCCGGCATCGCCGCGCCGCTGATGCCGATCCCGCGCCAGGTCATCGCGTCGAAGCCGTCGACGGCCCAGCGGACCGGAACGATCAACGTGAACTGCTGCAGCCACGCCGGAAAGACGAACGCGGGTACCCAGGCGCCGCCGAGCATCACCATGATCAGGATCGCGAAAGTCGTGATGCCACGGGCTGAGGCCGGCGTGTTGCCGAGCGCGGCCACGAGCAGGCCGAACGACGCCGCCATCAACGCGACGCCGAGCGAAATGCCGACGAAGCCCGGCACGCTGCCTTCGATCCGCACGCGGAACACGATCATCGCGAACGCGAACGACACCCACAGCGTCATCAGCGAGATGATCGTGCCGCTCAACGCCTTGGCGGTCAGCACGGTCACGCGCGAGAGCGGCGCGCTGCGCAACCGCTTCCACAGTCCCTTCTGCCGCTCGAGCAGCATCTCGATGCCGAGGTTCGCCATCGCAAACAGCAGGAACTGAATGCCCATGCCGGCGAACGAGTGCGCGTAGCCGTTGTAGGCGACGTTCGATCCGGCGGTGACCGCTTCTTCGCGCACGGTGTACGGCATCGTGATGCCACGCGCCGGCGTCGCGTCGCCGGGCGCCGGCGCCCGGTTGTAGAACTTCTGCACCGATGCCAGCATCTCGAGCAGCAACCGCTTCTGGTCGTCGGGCATCGTCGAGCGCTGCACCTCGGGGAGCGCCTTCTCGATCTGCGCGCGTCCTTGCTCGCCGCCAAACATTTCCTGGCTGACGGCCTGCATGATGTGCTCGGTCATCACACCGCGCACCATCGCCAGCTCCATCGCGCGCGAGGGATCGTAGAAGAGGCCCAGCGGCGGCTTCTCGCCGTTGGAGAAGAAGGCGTTCCCGGCGGCCTCCCCGAACCCCTTCGGAACCACCACGGCCACGACGATGGCGCCTCGTCTCACCGCGTCTCGCGCGTCAGCCTCGTCCCGTCGTGTCACCTTCAGGTTCCTGTCGGCCTGGGCGCTCGCGACGATGCGGCGCGAGATCGGACTGTCGTCCTGGTCGACGATCGAGACGGCGATGCGCGCCGGCTCCACGTTGCGCGACGGCCCGGAGAAGATCGAGCCGAAGAAGGACGCAATGGCGATCGGAACGAGGAAACTCATGATCACGGCGCGGCGATCGCTGAAGAACAACTGCAGGTCTTTGCGGACCATCGCGACAATGGGTACGAGCGCCATCAGTCCCGCAGGCTCCTTCCGGTCAGCGTGAGGAACACCGACTCCAGGGTCGCGGCGCCACCGCCGGCCGTCGCAACGCGCGATTGCAGACCAGTGAGCGTGTCGTCGGCGACGACGCTGCCGTGATCGATGATTACGATCCGGTCGGCGAGGCGCTCGACCTCTTCCATGTAGTGGGTCGTATACAGCAGCGCTTTGCCCTCGGCCTTCAGGGCCTCGAGGTTCTCGAAGATCGCGTTGCGGCTCTGCGGATCGACGCCGACGGTCGGCTCGTCGAGCAGCAGGATGTCGGGATTGTGCAGCAGCCCCGCGGCGAGGTTCAGGCGGCGCTTCATGCCGCCGCTGAAGGTCTTCACCGCGTCCCGCGCCCGATCCTCGAGGCCGACCAGCGTCAGCACGCGCGCGATCGCCTCGTCGAGACTGCGACCGGTGAGTTGATAGAGCGCGCCGAAGAAGCGCAAGTTGTCGCGCGCGGTCAGTTCGTCGTAGAGCGCCAGATCCTGAGGCACGAGCCCGATGCGGCGCTTCGCCGGATCGGTGTCGCCGGCGAGACGATGTCCGGCGATCAGCACCTCCCCACGATCCGCTGTCAGCAGCCCGGCCACCATCGACACGGTCGTCGTCTTCCCGGCACCGTTCGGGCCGAGCAGCCCGAGGATCTGACCGTCGGCGAGCGAGAACGACACGTCATTCACGGCCACCAGCGGCCCAAACGATCTCCGCAGATTCTTCACCGTCAGCATCGCGATGGCCACATCTTGTCACCACTCCGATAATCCGCATCAGTTTCCGCGACGAACGGCCGGTTTCCCGAGACGAGAGGCCGTCCATGCGTCGGACGGGGTGTCGGGCCGGCGTCAGACGGGTGTCAGACAGGTGCCTGACCGGGGAGCGGACCGGTGCCAGACTGGTGTCAGACACCGTCGCGGACGCGCAGGGCGAGGGCGCCGCCGACGACGAGGATGCCGGCGATCACGAACAGGCCGGCGGCGAAGCTGTGGGTCGCGTCGCTGATCGCGCCGAGGAGATACGGACCGAAGAAGCCGCCCGTGTTGCCGACCGAATTGATCAACGCGATCGACGCGGCCGCGCCGACGCCGGCGACTTCAGACGTGGCAAGCGCCCAGAACGGGCCGAACATCGACGCCAGGCCCGCCATCGCCACTGTCAGCGTCGCGACCGTCCAGACGGCGCCCGACGACAGAGTGCTCGCGACCAGCGCGCTGCCACACACCGCCGCCGGGACGAAGAAGTGCCAGCGTCGCTCCCCGGTACGATCCGAGTGCCGTCCAGCGACCACCATCGCGATCGCGCCGGCCGCGTACGGAATCGCGCTCAGGAGACCGACCACGAAATCGCTGGCGCCGCTCGACGTCTTCAGCATCTGCGGCATCCAGAAACCGATGCCGTAGAGCGTCACCGGGATGACGAGGTGGATGATCGCGATCAGCCACGTCCGTCGATTGCGCAGCGCGCGGCCGGTGCTCTCGAACCGGCGGCGCTCATCGTCTTGCTGCAAACAGGCGACGAGCGCATCGCGCTCGCGCTCGGTGAGCCACGCGGCGTCGCGCGGACGCTCGTCGAGCACGCGCAGCACGACCACGCCGAGTATCACCGCCGGCAGCCCTTCGAGCAGGAACAACCACTGCCAGCCGGCGAGCCCGCCGGCGCCATGCAGCGAGAGCAGGGCGCCCGACAGCGGTCCGCCGATCACGCCGGCCATCAGGACCGCGGTCATGAACGCCGCGACGGTGCGGGCGCGTTCGGGGCCGGGAAACCAGAGCGTGAGGTAGAAGATGATGCCGGGAAAGAAACCGGCTTCAGCCGCGCCGAGGAGGAAGCGCAGCGTGTAGAAGGCCGGCGCCGTGCGGACGAACATCATCGCCGACGACACCACGCCCCACGAGATCATGATGCGGGCGATCCACAGCCGCGCGCCGATCCCCGCCAGCATGACGTTGCTCGGGATCTCGAACAGCGTGTAGCTGAGAAAAAAGACGCCGGCAGCCAGCCCGTAGACGGTCGAGGAAAAGCCGAGCGACGCATTCATCTGCAGCGCCGCGAACCCGACGTTGATCCGATCGAGGTAGGCGACGATGTAGAGCAGGAAGAGGAACGGAATCAGGCGCCGGCGCACCTTCACGACGA
>DATFXR010000113.1:0-6370 GCA_035315685.1 Vicinamibacterales bacterium
GCCGTTCGGGCGGTGATCCGGTCGATCGTCGCTTTGTCCATCAGCTCCGTGATCGGGATGCCCGCGACCGTCGAATACCGCGGCAGCCGACTTCTTGAACGCCGCGTCTTCGTCCGCCGTCATCTTGATCTGAATCACCTGCTCCAGACCGCGAGCCCCGAGCTTCACCGGCACGCCGACGTAGAGATCCTTGACCCCGTACTCGCCCTGGAGGAACACCGAGCACGGAACGATCTTCTTCTTGTCGAGCATGATCGCTTCGACCATCTCGACCACGGACGCGCCGGGGGCGTACCAGGCGCTGGTGCCGACCAGCTGGGTGATCTCCGCTCCCCCGCTCGCGGTCCGCGCCGTGATCCGGTCGATCGTTGCTTTGTCCATCAGCTCCGTGATCGGGATGCCGGCGACGGTCGAATAGCGCGGCAGCGGCACCATCGTGTCGCCGTGGCCACCGAGCACGAACGCGTGCACGTTCTCCACCGACACGTTCAGCTCCTTGGCGATGAACGCGCGCATGCGTGCCGAATCGAGCACCCCGGCCATGCCAATCACACGCTCGCGCGGGAACTTCGAGAGCCTGTAGACCGCCTGCGCCATCGCGTCGAGCGGGTTCGAGACGACGATGATGATGCAGTTGGGCGACTGCTTGACGACCTGCTCGGTGACCTGCTGCATGATCTTGTAGTTCACGTTCAGCAGGTCGTCGCGGCTCATACCCGGTTTGCGCGGCATGCCCGACGTGATGACGACGATGTCGGAGTTGGCGCTCTCGGCGTAGTCGCCGGTGCCCATCACGCGCGCATCCGATCCATAAATCGGGCACGCTTCGAGCATGTCGAGCGCGACGCCGGCGGCTTTCTGATCGGCGATGTCGATCACCACCACATCGGCCAGCTGCTTGTCGGCGACGCCACGGGCCACCGTCGCGCCAACGTTTCCGGCGCCGCCGACGACTGTCACTTTGCGATTCATAGGCTGTTCCTCGTTATCCGATCGAGACAAGGACACAAAGCGCAACAAAGGACACAAAGGAAGGAACGCAGGGCCTTCCTCTCGTTCCTCTGTTGCCCTTTGTGCCCTCGTCACATGTGCTGAATGATGTTGTCGCCGAACTCGGAGGTCTTCAGCTCCGTCGCGCCCTCCATCAGGCGCGCGAAGTCGTAGGTGACGTGTTTCGAGCCGATGGCGCCTTCCATGCCCTTGATGATCAGATCGGAGACCTCGGTCCACCCCATGTGGCGGAACATCATCTCACCGGACAGAATCACCGAGCCCGGGTTCACCTTGTCCAGATCGGCGTATTTCGGCGCGGTGCCATGCGTGGCTTCGAAGACCGCGTGGCCGGTGACGTAGTTGATGTTGCCTCCCGGCGCGATGCCGATGCCGCCGACCTGCGCCGCCAGCGCATCGGAGAGGTAATCGCCATTCAGGTTCGGGGTCGCGATGACGTCGAATTCATCGGGACGGGTCAGAACCTGCTGCAGCGTGATGTCGGCGATGGCGTCTTTGATCAGCAGGCCGGCGCCCGGCTTGCCCGCGGGGATCTTGCACCATGGTCCGCCGTCGATCTCCTGCGCGCCGTAGAAATCCCTGGCGACCTGATAGCCCCAGTCGCGGAAGGCGCCCTCGGTGAACTTCATGATGTTGCCCTTGTGCACGAGCGTCACGCTCTTGCGCCCGTACTTCAGCGCGTAGCCGATCGCGCTGTGAACGAGACGCTCGGTGCCGAGCCGACTGATGGGCTTGAGTCCGACGCCGACTTCGACGCCGACGGCGCGCGGCGGCGCACCGATCGATTCGAGCTGCTCCTGCCACTCGATCGCCGACCGGTCGGCGCCGAAGCGAATCTTCCTGAACTCCTTCGGAAACTCCTTCGCGAAGAAGTCGAGGACCTTCTGCGCCTCCGGTGAGCCGGCGACGTACTCGATGCCCGCATAGATGTCTTCCGTGTTCTCGCGGAAGATCACCATGTCGACTTTTTCAGGATGCCGCACCGGCGACGGTACGCCCTGGAACCATCGCACCGGCCGCAGACAGACATAAAGGTCAAGCAACTGTCGCAACGCGACGTTCAACGACCTGATGCCGCCGCCGACCGGCGTCGTCAGCGGACCTTTGATGCCAACGTAGTAGTTACGGAACGCGTCGACGGTGTCGTCGGGCAACCACGTGTTGAGGCGCTTGAAACTTTTTTCGCCGGCGAGCACTTCGAGCCACGCGACGCGTCGCGTGCCGCCGTACGCCTTCTCGACGGCCGCATCGAACACGCGTACGCTCGCGCGCCAGATGTCAGGTCCGGTGCCGTCGCCTTCGATGAATGGAATGATCGGATCGTCCGGAACGACGAGACGACCGCCACTGCGAGAGATCGGTGTGCTCATAGAGAATTGATTAGGTCAGGTCACCTGTGCGGTGCGGGAAGATTTCCGCGAAGTCTGTGGAAAACTCTGTGGAAAACCCTCCGAGTTTACGCCGTTGTCACGCAGAGTCTCGAATGTTTTAGCGGTTTGCACCACAGCAGGGCGACTCCACAGCACGCGTCGGCGCGATGTGCAAAACTCACGGATTATACTTACAGAAGCGTAGGAGAGTCGAACGATGCGCACGATCATTCGCGACGCGCTCGTCACGTTGACAGTCACGGTTGTCGCCTCGATCGCGCTGGCGGCATATCCGGCGCAAGAGCATCAGCATCCGACGACGCATCCGGAAGGCGGTGCACATCGTCATCCGGCGGCAGCAGCGCTGAAGAATCCGGTCGCTGCCGACGCGACGTCAGTCGCCGCCGGCAAACAGATCTACGAGAAGCAATGCGCCGGGTGTCATGGCGATGCCGGCAAAGGCGACGGCGCGATGGGCGAAGAGCTGAACCCGAAGCCGGCCAACCTCGTCGACGCCGACTGGAAGCACGGTTCGACCGATGGCGAGATCTTCGTCGTCATTCGCGATGGCGTGAAGAACACGGGCATGAAACCGTACGGGCGGAAGATCACGACGCATCAGATCTGGGACGTCGTGAATTACGTGCGCTCCCTCGCCGTTCACTGAGAGTGTGGGACCGATGGGCCCTTGCGGTTGGTAGGGCGGGACCGATCGGCCCTTCCCTACTCTTCCGATGGGCCGATCAGTCCCATCCGTCCCATGCGTATCGTAGTCGCAGACGATCTTCCTGCTTCGTCACTCGATCTTCTCCGTGCTGAATCCGGCTGGGTGATTGACGCGCGCTCGGGTCGTTCACCCGACGCCCTGGCGTCGGATGTCGTCGACGCCGACGCACTGCTGGTGCGAAGCGCGACCCGAGTCGACGCGCGCCTGATGGATGCGGCGCCGAACCTTCGAATCATCGCCAGAGCCGGGACCGGCGTCGACAACGTGGACGTCGCCGCGGCGAGCAGCCGCGGCATTCTCGTCGTCAACGCGCCGGGGGCAAACAGCATCAGCGTCGCCGAGCACGCGTGGGCGCTGATGCTGGCGCTGGCACGATCGGTGCCGGCCGCCGACCGCGCGATGAAATCGGCGAAGTGGGAGAAGAAGCGGTTTCTGGGCACCGAGCTCCGCGGCAAGACGCTTGGCATTGCCGGTCTCGGCCGCATCGGCCACGAAGTCGCGCACCGCGCACGAGCGTTCGGCATGCGCGTCGTCGCGCACGACCCGTACATCTCCGAGGAAGTCGCGGCCGCCGTCGGAGTGGAGCTGATGTCGCTCGACGGCATCTGCGCGACGGCCGACTATCTCACGCTGCATCTGCCATCGACGCCGGAGACGAAACGCCTGTTCGACGATCGGCGGTTCGCGGCGTGCAAGGCGGGCATCCGCCTGATCAACACCGCGCGCGGAGAGCTCGTCGACGAAGGCGCGCTGCGCCGAGCGATCGACGCAGGCATCGTCGCCGCTGCCGCCCTCGACGTCTTCGAGACCGAACCGCCGGCCGATTGGTCCCTTGCCCAACTTCCCCAGGTGATTGCGACGCCTCACATCGCCGCATCGACCGAGGAGGCGCAGGAGCTCGTAGGAATCGAGACCGCCGCCACGGTTCGCGATTTTCTGCGTGACGGCCTGGTGCGGAATGCCGTCAACTTCCCGTCGATTCATCCGGACGAGCTTCAGCGTCTGCAGCCGTGGATTCGGCTCACCGACTATCTCGGCGGCCTGGCGTCGCAAATGGGAGCGGCGCGGATCGAAGCGCTCGGCGTGCGCTATTATGGCGCGCTCGTCGAAAGCCGCGGTGTCGACGTGCTGGCGGCGAGCGCCGCCGCGGGAGTCCTGCGGCCGATCCTCTCGAGCGGCGTCTCGATCGTCAACGCGCTCGCCTCTGCGCGCGCGCGGGGCATCGACATCGTCGAGTCGCGCAGCTCGCGGTCGCGGCACTTTCACAGCCTGGTCTCGATCAAGCTGCACACGGACCTGGGAGAGCGCTGGGTCGAAGGCACCGTTTTCGAGCCGAACAGCCCGCGGCTGGTGTCGGTCCGCGGCGTCAACGTCGAAGCGCCGCTCGGCGGCACCATGCTGATCATCGCCAACGACGATCAGCCTGGCGTCATCGGCGAGGTGGGCACGATTCTCGGCCGCCACCGCGTCAACATCGCGAATTTCGCGCTCGGCCGCAACGCGTCGGGCGCCATCGGCGTCGTGAACGTCGACGAGGAGGCGGGCGCACGAGGCGTACTGGAACAGGCGCTCGAGGAGCTGCGGCGGATAGCGGCGGTGCGCGAGGCATTTATCGTGCGGCTCGGCAATTAAGAATCAAGAAGTATTCCAAATTCTCAATTGACAGCGACGCACAGCGCGCCCGGATGAACGCGCGCGCGAAGGGTGGTGCCTCCCGCCACCGGCTCGCCGTCGACGTGGAACGTCAATGGCGCGTCAGCATCCACGACAACTTCTCTCAGGCGCGTGATGCGGCAGCCGGAGATCCGGTCGGCTGTTCCGTTGAACAGCCGCGGCAGCGCGCAGACGGTCCGGAACCGGGACCGCTCCTCGAAAATCACTAGATCCAGCTCTCCGTCGTCGACGCGCGCGCCCGGCGCGATGATGGCGCCGTTGCCGAACTGCGCGGAGTTCGCGATGGTCAGGAGGACGGCGCGCACCCGTTGCGGCGCGCCGCCAGCGACCGAAACGCGGTAGTGCCGCGGCACGTAGCTTGTGAGCGCGTGCGCGGTGATTCCGACATAGCCGAGGAAGCCGCGGCGACGCGCCGTCGCAAAGCGCGAGGCGATGTGCGCGTCGAAACCGATGCCCGCCGTGTTCACGAAGTAGCGCCCTTCGAGCTCGCCGACGTCGATCGAGCGCGGACGCGCGTGAAGTGCGTCGGCGATCGCCTGTCGTGGGCGCGGGACGATGCCGAGCTCGCGCGCCAGCCCGTTGCCCGATCCCGCCGGGACGATCCCGAGAGCCACGTCGCTGCCGACGAGCGCCGACGCGACTTCGTTGATGGTGCCGTCGCCGCCCCACGCCATCACCACCCGAGTGCCGCGACCGGCTGCGGCCTTCGCGAGTTCGCGGGCGTGGCCGACGTGCGTCGTGACGAACACTTCGGACGGGACGCTGAAGCCTTCGGCGATCGACAGCGCGAGCCGGGCGTTGCCTTCCGCCGCGCCGACCGTGCCGCCGCCGGCGATCGGATTGATGATGAAGGTCGCGGATGCTGCCGGGGAAACGGCCACGCGGCGCTAACGGAGCGCGAGGCGCCGCAGCGTCTGGTCGTTCACGTCCTGCAGCTCCACGACGTCAGCGGTGATCTTGTTGACGCGGTAGCGCGGCGTCACCATCTCGCCTTCCTTCACCATGAAGAGCTGCCCTTCGCCGCTGATGAACGCGAGACGGATCGGGCCGTCGTCTCCGTCGTCCTCGGCGATGCCGGCCAGCTTGAGCGACGGCTGCGCCGGCGCGAACACTGCCGCCGCTTCGCTGATCGCCGGCCGCGGCGCATCGACGGGCGCCGCTGCCGCGATCGGCCTGGCCACGGCACGATACGCGAAGAGATTGCGGGCGGGCTGTCGCGGAGGCGCGGTCGGGTGCAGGCGATCGTGCAGCCTTGCGATCTCGCTGGCCAGCACGGCACCGTGCTGGTCCACCGCCGACGGCTGCACGCGCGCGATCGCCGGCGTCGGATGAATCGAAGTGGCGGCGCCTGCGAGCCATGCGATGAGCGCGCCGCCGACGAGAGCGATCGTCGCCGTCCGCTTGAAGTTCATCATCGGATGCAGTGCAGGGCTTCGGCCCTGCGCCGATGGTAGCACGCGCGCTGTACCTCTGTGCTATTATTCGTCGTGCACCCTGCATCGACTGGTTCAAGAGTCGATTCGGTTCCTCTGCTCAGCATCGTCGCCGTCATCCCAGCCCGATACGCTTCGACCCGACTCCCCGGCAA
>DATFXR010000114.1:0-3322 GCA_035315685.1 Vicinamibacterales bacterium
CGGCAGCTCGCAGATGTACCGCGCGTATCATGCGCCGGTGCGGACCGCGGACGGCGGACTGCTGCGCAACGCGCAGGGGACGCCGACCAACGCCGTCTACATCTTCGTCACGATGCTCCGCAAGCTGCTCACCGAGCATCGGCCGGAATTCATCGCCGCCTCGTTCGATCTTCCCGGCCGGACCTTTCGTGACGATCTCGTCGCCGACTACAAGGCGAATCGCGCGCCGATGCCCGATGAGCTCGCGCAGCAGATTCCGATGGTGCATGCCGCCTGCGAGGCGCTCGGCGTGCCGATTCTCACGTCCGAGCGCTACGAGGCCGACGATGTGATTGGCACCCTGGCGGAGAAGGCGGCGGCGGCCGGATACGAGGTGGCCATCGTCACCGGCGACAAGGATTTCTTTCAGCTCGTGCGCAACGGCATCAAGGTCTTCAATCCGAAGGAAGAAGGCACCTGGTACGACGCCGAGGGGGTGAAGGAGAAGTTTGGCGTGCCGCCGGGGCTGGTGGTGGACGTGCTCGCACTGATGGGAGACACGATCGACAACATCAAGGGAGTTCCCGGCATCGGCGAGAAGGGCGCACGCGAGCTGATCGCGCACTACGGGTCGCTCGACGCGCTGATCGATCACGCGGCCGAGGTCAAGAACAAGCGCTACCGCGAGGGCCTGCTCGCCAACGTCGAGAACGCGCGCCAGAGTCGTGAGCTCGCGCGGATTCGCACCGACGTGCCGGTGGACTTCGATCCGGACGCGGTGCGATTCCGCGGCGGATCGCGCGACGCCTGCTTCAGGATCTTCAACGAGCTCGGTTTCCGGGCGTTCGCGAAGGAGTACGCGCCCGACGCCAAGACCACGCAGAAGAGCTACAAGACAATCGTCGACGAAGACGCGCTGCGCCAGCTCGTCGAGCGGCTGCGCTCGGCTGGGCGATTCGCGCTTCGGGTGCTGCCCGATCGGCCGACGGCGATGCGCGCCGGAATCGTCGGGATCGCGTTCTCGACGGCGCCGCGCGATGCGGACTACCTGCCGCTCGGCCACCGGTCGCTGGCGGCGACGCCGATGCTGCCGCTCTCGACCGCGCTCGACGCCGTGCGCGAGGTGCTCGAAGACGAGACGGTGAAGAAATCGGGCCACGATCTGAAGTTCGACGCGATCGTGCTCGCCCGGCACGGCATCACGCTGCGCGGCCTCGAGACCGACACGATGCTGGCGAGCTTCCTGCTCGACTCGAGCCGCGCGGAGCATCGCCTCGAAGATCTCGCGCTCGAGCACACCAGTTACAAGGCGCTCAGCGAGGAGGATGTCTGCGGCCGCGGCGTGAAGGCGTTGTCGCTCGCCGACGTCCCGGCCGAAGCGGCGCTCGACTACGCGGGCGAGCGCGCCGATCTGGTCGGCCAGCTGGCGCCACGCTTCCGGGCGCTGCTCGATCAGGAGCAGCTGCTCGGCGTCTACGACACGATCGAGCGGCCGCTCATCCCGGTCCTGATCGCAATGGAACGCGCCGGCGTGCGGATCAACGGTCCGCTGCTCCAGTCGCAGTCGCAGAAGATCGAGCAGGAGCTGTCGCAGCGCACCGCGCAGATCTATGAAGCCGCCGGCGGCGAGTTCAACATCAACTCGCCGAAGCAGCTGTCCGAGATTCTCTTCGACCGGCTGCAGCTGCCGGTGCTGAAGCGCACCGGCGCCTCGCGCGCGCCGTCGACGGCGGTGGAGGTGCTCGAGGAGCTGGCGCTGTCACACGATCTGCCGCGACAGATCCTCGAGTGGCGCGCGCTGATGAAGCTGAAAGGCACCTACATCGACGCGCTGCCGCAGCTGGTCAATCCGGACACCGGGCGTGTGCACACCTGCCTGAACCAGGCTGGCGCCGCGACCGGGCGCCTGAGCAGCAGCGATCCGAACCTGCAGAACATCCCGATCAAGACCGCGCTCGGCCGCGAAATCCGCCGCGCGTTCACCGCCGATCCGGACCACGTGCTGATCTCGGCCGACTACTCGCAGATCGAGTTCCGCGTGCTGGCGCACATGTCGCAGGATCCGGTGCTGATCGCCGCATTTCAGGAAGGCGCCGACTTCCACGAGCGGACCGCACTGAAGATTTTCGGCACCGGCAGCGGGCGCGATCCGCACGCGCTCCGCAGCATCGCGAAGATGGTGAACTACGCGCTGCTCTACGGGAAGAGCGCGTTCACGCTGTCGAAGGACATCGGCGTCACGCAGCAGGCCGCGCAGGAGTTCATCGATGCGTACTTCGCCGGATTCCCCCGCGTGCGGGCGTTCATCGACCGCACCCTGGCTGACGCGCGCACCAGCGGCGTCGTCAAGACGATCTACGGACGGCGGCGGCTGGTCCCCGATCTGAACAGCCGCAATGGTCAGCTGCGGATGGCCGCCGAGCGGATGGCCGTCAACATGCCGATCCAGGGCACCGCCGCCGACATCATGAAGCGCGCGATGATCGACGTCCACGCCGCGCTCGAGCCGATCCCCGACGCGCGGATGATCCTCACGGTCCACGACGAGCTGCTGTTCGAGGTGCCGACAGGGAAGGCGGACGAGTACGGCGGGCTCGTACGCGACAGGATGGAGGCCGCCGCGTCGCTCGACGTCCCGCTCATCGTGGACGTCGGCGTGGGAGAGAACTGGAAAGACGCCAAAGACTGAGATCCACAATTAAGAATTAGGAATTTGGAATTAAGAATTCGTACACAGGTTCGACGTACGCGCGATCGCCCGAAATGACGCGAGGGCGTGCACGAATTCTTAATTCATAATTCCAAATTCTTAATTGCACGCGCGCTTTCGGCGCGCTAGCGGCGCCAGCGCTCTTTGAACGTTTCCCACTGAGCGCGCAGCGCTTCCGGCGACTGTGCGGTGGCCCTGGCGCGGTCGGGGACGATGCCGCGCAGTACGAGACGATCGAGATCCTCGCGCAGCGCGGCGCCGCGCTCGCCGGCGAGGGCCGACCGTACCCAGCCCGCCTGCGCGAAGTCCCACGCGGCCTGATAGTCACCCTGCGTGCGAGCTGCCGCGGCCAGCCAGTACGCCGCGGTGCCGCTGGTCGGGCGAACGGCGAGCTCCTCTTCCATGCGCGCGCGGATTCGCACGTACGGCGTCTGCCGATCCATCTCGGGCCGCGGCTTCGCCTCGCGATCCAGCGCGGTCGCCCACCAGTCGAGCACGCGCTCGCGCGCATCGGTCGACGTCGCGTCGCGACTCTGCAGCACCGAGTCGAATACGGTTGCGGCGGCGCCGAACGCGCCGTCGAAGTACAGCGTCTCGCCGAGCCCCACGACATACTCCATCCGCTCGCGCGGC
>DATFXR010000115.1:0-6052 GCA_035315685.1 Vicinamibacterales bacterium
CGCGGTTCTCTACAGCAACAAGGATTACGGCTGCGAGTGGGATTACGACTGGCGCAACAAGCGCTTCCTGCGCGAGGACAACACCCGGTTCGCCGTCAACGTGGTCGTCTACGCGATGACCTGACGATCACGTGACCGCGATCCGTCCTCCCGTCGTCCAGGTGTCCGGTTGCCGCAAGACCTACGGCTCGCTCGTGGCGCTGGACGAGGTGTCGTTCGATGTCGTGGACGGCGAGATCTTCGGCCTCATCGGACCGAACGGCGCCGGCAAGACGACGACGATGGAGTGCGTCGAGGGACTGCGGCGACCCGATCGCGGCACGATCGCGGTGCTCGGCATGGACCCCTTTCGTGACGTCTACGCGCTTCAGCAGCGGATTGGTGTGCAGCTGCAGCAGGCGCAGCTGCAGAAGCGCATCACGGTCTGGGAGGCCGTCGACTTCTGGGCGTCGCTGTATCGCCGCCCGGCGAGCGACGGCCGTCGCCTGCTCGACCAGCTTGGCCTCGCCGAGAAGCGGAACGCCTGGTTCATGACGCTGTCAGGCGGTCAGAAGCAGCGGCTGTTCATCGCGCTGGCGCTGATCAACGATCCGGACGTGGTCTTTCTCGACGAGCTGACCACCGGCCTCGATCCGCAGGCACGGCGCGCGATCTGGGATCTCGTGCGCGACATTCGCAGCCGCGGCAAGACCGTCTTTCTGACGACGCACCTGATGGAGGAGGCGGAGCGGCTGTGCGATCGCGTCGCGATCATGGAACACGGTCGGATCATCGACATCGACACGCCGGATCGCCTGGTGGCGCGACACTGTCCGGAGCGGACAATCGTGGTCACCACCGAGGACGCGGGCGCCGAGCAGCGATTCCGTGAGCTGCCGCAGGCGCAGTCGGTCACGCGCCACGGCGCGCGCCTGACCATCGAGGGGCGCGGCGACGATCTCGTCGCGGCGGTGATTGACTGCGTGTCGGCGAACCGGATCCGCGTGTCCGACTTCCGCACATTGATGCCGAACCTCGAGGACGTGTTCCTCAGGCTGACCGGCCATTCGATCAGGGATTGATCGTGCTGCGCGGTCTGGTGAAGCTGACCTGGCTCGAGATCAAGATCTTCCTGCGCGAGCCGATGGGCGCGGTCGGCACGATCGTCATTCCGGTGGCGGTCTTCGTCGGCCTCGGCCGCGTCGCCGGCCGGACGCTCTCGCCGGGGACGCTCAGCGACCCCTCGACGTCGTTCGGGGCAAGCAGCGTGTGGGTGCGCATCATCCTGCCGGTGTTCGCGGCGCTGCTGATCGCGTTGAGCGCCGTGGTCTCGCTCGTCACGATCATCTCGATCTATCGTGAAGGCGGCATCCTCAAACGGCTGCGCGCGACGCCGCTGCGGCCGGCAACGATTCTCACCGCGCACGTCGTCGTCAAGCTGCTGTTCACCGCGGCAACGCTGGCGCTGCTCGTGCTGGCCGGCAAACGGTACTATCCGTCAGGCGTCAACGTGTCGATCTGGTCGGCGACTGTCGCGCTCCTCATTTCGACGTGGAGCGTGCTCTCGCTGGGGTTCATCATCGCCAGCCTCGTGCCGACGGCGCGCTTTGCGCAGCCGATCGCGGCCGCGATCTTCTATCCGATGGTCGCGCTCTCTGGATTGTTCGTGCCGCTCGCCTCGCTGCCGCCGGGCCTGCGAGCCGTCGCGCGTCTGCTGCCGCTCACCTATGCCGTGTCGCTGCTGAAAGGCATCTGGGAAGGCGAGCCCTGGTTCGCGCACGCTGGCGACGTCGCCGCGCTCGCGGTCGTCTTTGCCGTGTGCGTGGCGATTTCGTCGAAGGTATTTCGATGGGAATAGCGAAGGGGCCAGGGGCTGGGGGCTCGGGGCTAGCCGATCACCCGGCTAAAGCCTTCGCGCCACGAAGACAGCTAGCCCCGAGCTTCTAGCCCCACCCCGACTGCTAGTCGCTCATTCGCTCCAGCGCTGCGATACCCGAGCGCATCGATCCCAACCAGACGACGAGACTCAGCGCGACACCTGCGACGCAGCAACCGGCGGCAAGCAGCAGCTGCATCGACGTGAGCGGGAGGCCGCGCGCCTGACGAAACAGGTAGATTGACGACGGCCAGCCGACCAGGACGATCATCACGAGGACCAGCAGCACCGCCTGCACCATGAACGCGACACCGCCGTACGAGCCGGCGACCTGGCTCGGGTCGGCGCCGAACCGCGGATAGCGGGCACCAAGACCGGCCGCGAGTCCGACGAGCGCGAAGCTCATACACAGGATCGCGAGCGCCGCCGCGACCTTCATGAACGGATCGACGCCCAGGAAGTGGTTCGCGGCGATCGTCAGCACTTCCGTCAGCAGCGCCACCGGTACGAGCCCGGTCCAGAACTTCGACCAGAGAAACTCGCGCAGCGGCACGGGCGACGCGCGGATGATCCAGAACGCCGCGCCCTCGGCGGAGACGGCGGGAAACACGAAACGCACCGTCACCGTCGCCATCACGAATCCCGCCAACCCGAGGTTCACGAACGCGTACACGTTCTTGACCAACACGCTCATGTAGGGAATCCGCTGCAGGTCGAGAACGCGGAAGTTATAGAGATAGAGCAGGACCAGCGCGAACAGCAGCAGAAGCTGCGACCACTGGCTCACGTCGCGCAGGAAGATCTTCAGATCCTTGACGAGCAGCTGGCGCCTGACGCTCGAAAACGGCAACCACCGGACAACCGCATCGATCGCGCGGAACTGCGTGAAGCGCGCCTTCGGCGCTTCCTGCGACCGGCTGAATCCAGCGAAGTACCAGCGCTCACCCGCCGCGCCCAGCAGCGCCATCGACGCCAGCGCCGTACTCCACAGTGCACCCGTGTGTATCAGATCGCGGCCGCCCCGAAGGCTCGCGAACAGCGTTTCCCCAGCCCAGAACGACGGCAGCAGCGGCGTCACCGGCGACTGCAATGTCGCAAAGAAGCTCGTGACGTCTGGCAGCGACTCGACGCGCAGCAACTGCTCGGGGCGAATCATCCGCAGCACCACGACGAGGCTGGCCGCGAACAGCAGTCCCATCAGCATCAGCAGATCGCGCGCCCGCCGCGCCGGAAACGTGTTCACCAGCAGAAGTGTGACGGCTGACCCGGCGGCGACCGGGATCACTGCGAAGGGAACGATGGTGAGAATCGCGGTCGCGTAGTAGCCGGGGCCAGCGCAGCGCGCCCGTCCGACGCCGACCAGCACCGGTACGACGAAGGCCGCCACCATCCACGACGCCTGCACGAGCGTCCGCGCGAAGCGCGCCTGAAACAGCCGCCGCGTCGCCACCGGTGCGACCAGCAGCAGCCGCAGATCCTCGGACAGAAAGAAGCTCGACAGCGCGGTGACGACGCCGCTGAACGCGAGAAACGAGAGGAACGTGAGAAACAGCCACGACAGGCCGATGCGCAACAAATAGTCGCCCAGTTCCGCGTAGGCATCGAGCTCGGCCGTCAGCCAGAATGCTCCTTCATACAGCGCCGCGCAGACGGCCAGCGCCACGCCGCCAAAGAGCACCGCGCGGGCCGCGTCGCCGCGCTCGCGGCGGCGCGCGCGGTTGCGCGACGCCAAGACATGCGGCAGCAGCAGATACGGAAACGGGCGGGTCATCAGACGATCTCGTCGATCTCCTGCAGACCGCTGCCGTCGGTGAGCTTCAGGAACACCGACGTCAGGTGATCGTCGTGCCGGTCACCCAGCGCCCGGATTTCCGGCACCGTTCCGCGGGCGATGATGCGGCCCTTGAGGATGATGCTGATGCGATCACACATCTCCTGCGCCACTTCGAGCGTGTGCGTGCTCATCAGCAGCGCCACACCGCGCTCGCTCATCCTGCGGAACACGCCCTTGATCAGCCGCGCGCCTCTCGGATCGAGCCCCACCATCGGCTCGTCGACGACGACGGCGCGAGGGCGGTGCAGGAAGGCTGCGCACATGACAACGCGCTGCTTCATGCCGTGCGAAAAGCTTTCGACGAGCTCGTGCTCCCAGCGTCCCAGCTCGAAGAGGTCGAGCATCTCGCGCACGCGCTCGCCGAGGCCGACGCCGTCCATGCCGTAGAGGCCGCCGTGGAATCTGAGGAACTCGCCGGCGGTCAGCTTCTCGTAGATGAACGGCCGATCCGGGATGAAGCCAAGCGATGCCTTGGCCTGTTCCGGCGCCTGCGCCAGGTCATGCCCGTTGACCGTGACGCGTCCCGATGTCGGCTTCAGCAACCCGGCAATCATCCTCAGCGTCGTCGTCTTGCCGGCGCCGTTGGGGCCGAGAAACCCGTGGATCTCTCCCGGCTGCACGTCGAGGCTGACGCCGTCCACCGCGGTGAACTGACCGTAACGCTTGACGAGATCGTGAATCGCAATCATCGGCAGGCGCAGCACGACGACTGCCGCTGCGGAATCGGAATCGCGATCGATCCGAGATCGATCGGCTGCCGGCCGACGAGGATTGGCGTGCTGTTCGGGGCGAGTTCCAGGTGCTCGACGTCGATCGACAGGTGTCCAATCAGCGGCAGGATGGCCGCCTGCTTCTCGAGGCCGCCGCGCGTGAGCCGGAGGTGGGTCGCGTCGGCCGGGAATTGATTGAGCGTCGGATCGACCGGCAGCCACAAACCGGTCGTGTCGGTGCGATCGACGTACACCTCCGGCCAGGCGTGGTAGTAGAACGCGCCGTGGATGAAGACGAGGCCTGCCGCAATGCGCGCGGGGATACCGATCGCACGCGCCATCGCGACGTACAGCACCGTGTGCTCGTTGCAGTCGCCGACCTTCGTCCGCAGGACCTCGCGTGCGGACGGCAGGCTCACGGTTGGCTTCTTGTCGAGCAGCGCGTTGACGTAGCGCGTGAGTCGCTCGGCGCGGGCGCGATCGCCGTCGACGCCGCGAATCGCCGTCTCCGCTTCCCCACGGATCTCCGGTGCGTCGCTTTCGATGAACGGCTCGGCGGCCAGATACTGCGCCGCCGCCGGGTCGAGCGGCAGCGGGTGCAGCTGCCGCGGATCGACGAGCTCGACGAGATCGCCAGTGATCTTCTGCGAGACGCCTTGCAGATCGGCGACTTCGAGGTTCGCCGCCGTGAGACCGCTGAGACGCAGCTGCATCCGGCGCACGTCGCGCGGATCGTCAATCCGTGCGGACATCCGCGGCACGATCGCAGACGCCTGCAGCAGGTCTACCTGCATGCGCCGCGAGATGGCCATCGCGCGCGCGTTCTCCGGCGACTCGCGCACGGTGATCAGGCCGAGCGGACTTTCTTCGCGAACCACCTCGCCGGTATCGGTCACCCACGACGTCGTGCGGAGGCCGGCGAACTCCATCTCGACGCGAAACGCGGGCAGCGGCGCGGTGCCGGCGCCGCGAATCAGCTCGCGGCGGCCGACGGTGACGGTGACGGGAGCATTGCGCAGCGTCGCCGGATCGAAGATCGTCCATTGATGCCGCGCGCCGGTCGTCAGCCCACCGCTCGCCAGGCGCCGTGAGAGATTCAGCGAAAGCGCCGGCGGCTCGGCGAGCTCACGTTGTTCCGTGCGCGTGCCGCTCGGCGTTCGCACCTCGAGCGCCAGGCTGCGGCCGTTGATTCGACCGCGCACCTCGATCGCGCCGGTGCCGGGGTCGAGCGAAAACTCGAACGCGTGCAGCGCGAAGCGTGCATCCACGTGCGCCGTGGTGCGAATGGTCGCGGCGGTCGTCGCGCCGAGCAGGGCCATTCGAAGACGGCCGTCCTCTTCGAGCTCGAAGCCGTCAGCCTCGGGAACCGTCTGGCTGACGGTGAAACCGATCTTCTCGCCGCGGTAGTAGACGCCGCGCCACACTGCCGCCGACCCGTATCGCGCGAGATCGGTCGCCAGCGTGGCGGCCGAGACCTGGAAATAGGAGCGGCGGACGAGCACCGTCATCACGGCGACCCAGAGCACGAGAATCAGGATCGAGAAAAGCCGCGTCACGCGCCGCGGCAGCGGTCTGAAGATCGCGCGCATTTTCCGCTACGCTTTATCGGTCAATCCGATGCCGCACAACACCTTGGAGTCGCTCGACTACGTC
>DATFXR010000116.1:0-4327 GCA_035315685.1 Vicinamibacterales bacterium
CAGGTGATGCAGCTTCTCGAAGTGGTACTGGTCGAGGTCGTCGAAGAAGCCGCGGGAGCCGACCGGATGGGTCGTGATCTCGAGATCGTGAATGTGGTGGTTCCAGTAGTCGCGTACCGCCTCGGTCGTCGCCACGGACCAGAACTATAGCTGATAGCCGAAAGCTGATAGCGTCTTATGCCCCACATGATCCGCGACATCGATCAGCTCACCGGCCGCACGTTCGACGTGCTGGTCGTCGGCGGCGGGATCCATGGCCTGGCGATCGCCTACGACGCCGCGCAGCGCGGCCTCACCGTCGCGCTGGTCGAGCGGAGCGATTTCGGCAGCGGATCGTCGTTCAACCACCTCCGCACGATTCACGGCGGACTGCGCTACCTGCAGTCGCTGGACCTCGCGCGCGCGCGCGAATCGATCCGCGAGCGCCGCACACTGGCGCGGATCGCGCCGCATGCGGTGCGGCCGATGCCGTTCGCGGTGCCCGTCTATCGATCGCTCGTCCACAACAAGTGGACGATGCGCGCCGGATTCCTGGTCGATCGCCTGGTCGCCGCCGGGCGCAATCGCGGTGTTGCCGCGTCGCATCGCCTGCGCGGCGGGCGCGTCCTTGGACGCGGGACCGCGATTCAGCAGTTCCCGGGACTGCGCCGTCAACGCCTGACCGGTGCGGCGGTGTACTACGACTACGTCACCACCGAAGCCGATCGGCTCACCTTCTCCTACGCGATCGCGGCAGCGGAGCACGGCGCGGTGCTCGCGAACTACGTCGAAGCGGTCGCGGTGGTCGTCGAGAACGGACGGGTGGCTGGCGTCACGACGCGAGACGTGCTCGGCACTGGCGACGCCACTATCTCTGCGCGCGTCACGGTCAACGCCACCGGCGCGCGCGTCGATCGGCTGCTTCAGCCGCTCGGCGTGGTCACGGCGATTCCGATGCTCAAGGCGATGAACCTGGTCACGCGTCGTGACGCAGGCGACGAAGCGCTCGCCGGCCGTTCGGTCATGGGCCGCTATCTGTTCCTCGTGCCGTGGCGTGAGCGCGCGCTCTTCGGCACCTGGGAATCGGACACGCCGTGCGACCCGGACGACACGTCCGTCGCCGAACGCGACGTCGCGTCGTTCATCGCCGAGTTGAACCAGGCGTTCCCGGCGCTCGACCTCACGCTCAACGACGTCACCCTCGTGCATCGCGGCGTGGTGCCGGCGAAAGTCAAGGGCGGCCACGCCATGCTGGAAGGTCACGAGCAGGTCCGTGATCATGCGGCACAGGGTGTCGACGGCATCGTCACCGTTGCGGGGACCAAGTTCACGACCGCGCGCGGCGTCGCAGAGCGCGTGACGAACCTGCTGATGTCGAAACTGAAGCGACCTGCGGTCGCCTGTCGGACCGCGTCGACGCCGCTGCCGGGCGGAAGCGTCCGCGACGTCGGCCTGGCGATCGCCGACGCACGCCGCGAGCACGACGAAGGGCTGCCATCGGACACGATCCCGCATCTCATCGCCGCGTATGGATCGCGGTATCGCGACGTGATGGATCTCGCCGCCGATCGACCCGACTGGCGAAAGCGCGTGGCGCCGGCGTCACCCGTGATCGGTGCCGAGTTGATTCTCGCGGCGCGCAAGGAAATGGCGCCGACGCTCGCAGATATCGTGATCCGGAGAACGCCGCTCGGCGCGCTCGGTTATCCGGGCGACGAGGTGCTGCTGCGCGCCGCGGCTATCGTCGGCACCGATTTGCGGTGGTCGGAGGCGCGACGGCAGGAGGAGATCGCGGCTGTGCGCAGCTTCTACGGGTGCCTCGCCGTCGCGCGAACTCTGTAGGGCTCGGGGCTAGCTGGCTTCGCGAGAAACGTTCTCGGTCGCAGCTAGCCCCAGCCCCCAGCCCCCGGCTTCCAGTCCCCAGCCCCGACGTCTTACGGCACGGTGAACGCATTGAAGACGTAGGTAAAGCCGACCGTGAATCCGATCGTCGGATCGTATGACGTCGTGCCGAAGAAGACGGCACCGTCAGCGCGCCACGGGCCGCGCGTGTAGCGCGCGCCGAACTTCAGCGTGCCCCGTGATTCGGTTCCCGGGAACGCGCCGTTGCTTCGCGTCGAGAACCGCCCGTTCACCTCACCGACCAGCTCGGTCTCCTGCGTCAACGCCCGCGCGAACGACAGCCCATAGAGGAACACGTCGTTCTGCCCGAGCCCCGACGTCGGATTCGTGAGAATCCCGCCGCCGGCGTTGACGACGATGCGCACCGATTGCACGGTCTTGGCGATGAGCAGCGTCCCCGCGAAATCCGTCGTGTCCAGATAAATGCCCTTCTCGTTGGACGAGTTGGGCAGCTTGGTCGCGAACCGGAGGCCGATCGCAGGATGGCCGGGGCCCTCAGCCCACAGGCGAATCTTCGTCGCGACGACGGCGTTCGAAACGTCGTGCGTGCTGTCCCCGGTCACAGTGAGCAGCGAGGCATTCGGCGCGTTCGGGTTGCGGCTGGTGATGCTGAGGTGATTGAAGATGCCGCCGTCGATCTGAAACTCGGCGATCGAGCTGAGTCCCACGCTGATGCCGATCGTCGGAACCGTGACGAGATCGCCTTCCAGCCCTGACACGGGGTTCTCGTAATCGTGCGCGAAATCGAAGCCCCCTTCGAGCAGGATGCGGCCTGCACCGATTGGTTCGGCATCTTCGGTCGTCAGCGGGCGCTGCTGAGCGAATGCCGCCGGCGCGAGCGCGAAGCAGGCGACGATGGCGGCAAGGCTGCGGAACGGGAAGGAATCGACAACACGCAATGGAGACTCCACGTCAAAAGCGTTTTCGGCTGTCGAGCAGGATGGTGACCGGACCGTCGTTGACCAGCGACACCTGCATCGACGCCTGAAACTCGCCGGTTGCGACGCGCAGACCGCGCGCCTCGATCTCGCGGATCACCGCTTCGTACAACGGCTTCGCCACATGTGGCGTCGCCGCAGTATCGAACGAGGGCCGCCGGCCTTTCCGGCAGTCGGCCGCGAGCGTGAACTGGGATACGACGAGCACGGCGCCGCCGACGTCGTGCACGGAGCGATTCAGGTGATGGGCATCGTCTTCGAACACGCGGAGGTCGCTGATCTTCCCGGCGATGTACTGCACGTCGGCCACACCGTCGTCCTTTTCGACGCCGACGAGCGCCAGCAGGCCGAGCGCGATCTCGCCGACCACGCCTTCGGCGACGGTGACCGACGCGGACGAGACGCGCTGAACGACGGCGCGCATCAGATGGGGATTAGCGTCCGGGTGACGCCGAACGCCGCCGTCCTGATCACGGTCCGGCTAAAGCCGGACACTACGGGAATCGACTGCACTGTCTGCGGTCGTGTCCGGCCTCAGCCGGATCGTCGTGTCGGAAGTATCCGCCACTGTAGCGGCCGTAGTGTCCGGCTTCAGCCGGACCGGAATGTCGGCAGTGTCCGGCTTCAGCCGGACCGGAATGTCGGTAGTGTCCGGCGTCAGCCGGACCGGCGCGGCGGCGCGCAAGTCGGCTGGCGGGTTGAGCCGTGTGTCGAGCAGATGCCGCGTCGCGACGTTGCCGAGCGCCTTGAGCATCGACTGCTTGACGCCCGGATGCTCGCGCTCGAGCTCCATCAGCAGCCGCTTGGTGCGCTGGCGCTGCAACCCGAGATCGCCGCACGCGGGGCAGCAGCAGCCGATGATCGGCAGCCCGGACTCCTTCGTGTACGCGCGGGCCTCGTCTTCGCCGACGTAGACGAGCGGCCGAATCACCACGTGGGCACCGTCGTCTGACACCAGCTTTGCCGGCATCGCCTTCAATGCGCCGGCGAAGAAGAGGTTCAGGAGCAGCGTTTCGATGAAATCGTCGGCGTGGTGTCCGAGCGCGATCTTCGTCGCCCCCTCTTGCTTCGCGATGCGATACAGGACGCCACGGCGCAGGCGCGCGCACAGCGAACATGGCGTCGCGCCATCGTCCAGGATGTCGTCGATCGTCTGCCCGATGCCGGTGTGTTCGATGCGATACTCCCAGCCGCGCGCCCGGCACGTGCCGGCGATCAACTCGTGCTTGTATTCCTTGTAGCCCGAGTCGACGTTCACCGCGACCAGCGAGAACGTGATTGGCGCGCGCTGCCGCAGGACGTCGAGCAGCTGCAGCAGTGCCCAGCTGTCCTTGCCGCCCGACAGACCGACCATGACGCGGTCGCCGTCCTCGAGCATCGCGTAGTCGACGATCGCCCTGGTCGCCTTCTTTGCGAGCCGTGATTCGAGCTCGCTGCGATATCCCATGAGGACCGATTGTAACGGTGAATCGTCGACAAGGCATCCCGACCGTCTGGCCGTGCGCCGC
>DATFXR010000117.1:0-43305 GCA_035315685.1 Vicinamibacterales bacterium
AAGGTCGCACAGGAGGTGACCAAGGCGATGGGCGAGCAGGGCAGCGCCGCGCGCGACATCATCAAGGCAGCGCAGGCGACGACCAGGATTGCCGCGCAGGTCCGCAAGGCGTCGACGGAGCAGGCGGCGTCGGCGACCGAGATCACCTCGTCCACTGACTCGATGCGCCGCGGGGCCGCCGCGACGGCGCGGGCGCTTACCGAACAGTCGCAGGGCGCGGAGCAAATCTCCAAGTCCACCGAGGGGCTCACGCGGATGATCGCGACGGCCAACCGCGCGATGAGCGAGCAGACCGCCTCAGCGACGCAGGCCGCGACCGCTCTGGCGTCGATGCGGCGCGAGTCGGAGCAGGCGACACGGGCGCTGAAAGAACAGACTCGCTCCGTGCAGGACATGGCCGGCGCGACGGCGAACACAGCCAGACAGATCAAGTTGATCACCCAGGCGAACCGCGACCATTCGGAGACCGCGGCGCGCGCCCTCGACCAGTTGCGGAACATCCGCGCGATCACTGACCGCAATGCCCGCGACGTGAAAGAAACACGCGGCGGCACGGTCGAACTGCTCCAGCAGGCGACTGAGCTCGCTGGACTGGTGGAAAGTAGAGCGACCGGGCGAACCGGCCGGTCGGGCGGCCGCGCGACTGCCGCAAACGGCAAAGCGGAGAGACCCAGCGGGCGCGGATGAGCGATTCGGACTCCTTCGATGACCGCAGCCCGAGCGACGGGCGCCGCATTGGAATCCTCACGACCGACACGTCGCTCCGCGTGACGAGCTGGGACGCGGCGCTCGCCGCGATGACCGGCGTCCCCGAAGATGCCGCTCGTGGCCGGGCACTCATGGACCTGATCCCGGACCTCGAGAGCCGGCACCTGCTCGGCGTGCTGCGTGAGCCGCTCGACACCGGCGTCTGCCGCGTGCTCGCGCCGGCGCTGCACGGCTTCTTGATCCGGTGTCCGCCCCCGCGCGCCTCCCGATTCGATCACATGCGGCAGCGCGTGGTGATCGGGCCGCTGCGCGATACCAACCGGACGGTCGGCCTCGCCATTACCGTCGAAGATGTGACGGAGCGGCTCGAACGCGAGCAGGCGCTCGCCAGCGAGTTGCGCCACGCCGACGCAGCCTCCCGGTTGCGCGCGATCGAGGCGCTCGAACGGCACGAGCCGGTCGAGGGCGTCGGTCCCCTTCAGCACGCGATTGCCGACGAGGACTGGCAGGTGCGCCGGTCGGCGGTGCGCGTGCTGGCGGCGCGTCGCGATCCGTCGATCGTCGAGGCGCTCGTGACGGCGCTGCGCGATCATCATCGCAACTTCAGCGTGCTGAGCAGCGCACTCCAGCTGCTGACGGCGACGGGTATCGATCTGACGGCGGCGCTCGTCGATCTGCTGCGTCACGAGGATGCCGACCTGCGCATCCCGGCGGCGCTCGCGCTCGGCATGCGGCCGGAGCAGCCGCTCGCAGCCAGTGCACTCGTTGACGCGCTCGACGACCCCGACGTCAATGTCCGGTTCCACGTCATCGAAGCGCTCGGCAAGCTGGGTTCGCCGGGCGCCGTCGAGCGGCTGGCGTCGATCGCCGAGTCGAACGACTTCTTCCTGGCGTTTCCGGCGCTGGACGCCCTCGCGCGCATCAAGGATCCAGCGGTGGCGTCACGCGTGCTGCCGCTGCTGCAGGACGCGCTGGTTGGCGATCAGGCGGCCGAGGTCCTCGGGCAGATTGGCGACGAAGACGCCGTCGCGCCACTGGTCACGGCGCTCGATCGCGCCGATTCGTCGGTGACGAGCGTCGCCGACGCGCTGGTGACGATTGCACGCCGCTACCGCGAGATGCTCGGTGTCCAGGGACACATCGAGGACATCGTGCGGCGTACGATCTCCGCGGCGGCTGCTCACCGCATCATCGATGCCGCCGCGACCACCGCGGATGCGTCGCTCAAGAACATCGTCGTGCTGCTGGGATGGTTGCGCGGACCTGAAGTGGAGCGCGCGCTGACCCATCTGCTGGGCGCGTCAGTCGTCCACCAGGAATGGATCGAGGCGATCGTCCGTTTCGGATCGCCGATGGTCGATCGACTCATCGAGCAGCTTCGCGGCGGCGATGCCGCAACGAGACGTGCTGCGGTGATCGCGCTCGGACACATCGGCGATTGCCGCGGCGTGCCCGCGCTCGTCGAGATCATCGAGGAGAACGATCGCGACCTGCTGGTGACGACCGCTGGAGCGCTGGCGCGGCTGGGCGACGCCCGCGCATTCGAGCCATTGATCACGTTGCTCGGCGACGACGATCTGTCGGTACGACATGCTGCCATCGGCGCGCTGAATTCGATTGGCCACCCTCAGATGGCGTCGCGCATGCGCATCCTGCTCGGCTCACCGGATCCGTGCGTCCGCGAGTCGGCGGTGAAGATCGCCGGGTATTTCGGATATGTCGAGTGTGCCGCGCTGTTGCTCGTGCGGTGTCACGACACAGACGAAGCGGTCCGCGCCGCCGCGCTCGAGCACGTGGCGTATCTCGACGACGAGCGCGCGCTCCCGCTGCTGGTGCATGCACTCGCGCACGACACGCCGCGGGCGCGGGCGGCGGCGGTGCAGGCGCTCGCGCACGTGACGCGGCCCGACGTGCTGCCCGTCCTACGGCAGGCGGCGGCCGACGCCGACCCGTGGGTGCGCTACTTCAGCGTCACCAGCCTTGGGCGACAGGTGGACCGCGAATCGCTGCCGATTCTCGAACGCGCCGCACGGCATGACGACCATCAGCCGGTGCGGATCGCCGCCGTCGAGGCGATCGGCGCGATCGGCGGCGACGCGGCGGCCGACCTGCTCGCCACGCTCACCTGTACGGAGGTCGCCGAGGTTGCGATCGGCGCGATCGCTGCGCTCGGCGAGACCGGATCCGCGCGCGCTCAGGAGCCGTTGCGCCGCGCACTCACCAGCCGCAACGCGGCGCAGCGCGCCGCGGCGGCAGGCGCAATCGCCCGCTGGGGTCACAGCCCGGCTGTGGAGATGCTGCAATGGACAGCGGCCGCCGACGGCGATCCATCGGTCGTGCACTCGGCGATTGCCGGTCTGGGCCGCATCGGCGGCGGCATGTCGCCGATTGCCGCATCGGCGATCGCCGCGCTGGCCGCGATCGCGAGCGATCCTGCACGTCGCGTCGAGGCGGTGGCTGCGCTCGCACGCGTGCCGGTCGGCGCGATCCCGCGCGTCGGCGCGTGTCTGTCCTCTCGCGATCCGCACGTCCGGCACGCCGTCGTGGAGACGCTCGGCCGGCTTTCGCATCCGATCGCGTCGGCCTACGTGCGATCCGCGCTCGGGGACAGCGACGCCGCGGTGCGTCAACACGCGGTGGTCGTGCTCGCGCGGCTCGGCTCGCGCGGCGTGGCGCGAACGTTTGCGGACATGGCGCGTAGCGATCCAGCCGAGGGCGTCCGGCGCGCGGCGGATGGCGCACTGCGACGTCATCGCGCGGACGAGGCTGCCCGCGGCGACGCCGGAGCGACGCGATGATCCGGCTCGAGCATGACACGCTCGGCGTGCCTGAGACCGGGTTGCCGGTGCTTCGCGAGCTCGTGCACGAGCGGACCGGCGTGTTGTTCGATGGCACCCGATCCGACCTGCTCGCCGAGCGGCTCGCGCCGCTGGTGCTGCGCCGCGGCTTCAGGTCGTATCTCGACCTCTACTACCTGCTGAAGTACGACGAAGCTGCCGCGAAGACGGCGTGGGCCGAGGTCTTCGATGCGCTGGCGGTCCCCGAGACCTACTTCTGGCGGGAGATCGATCAGGTGAAAGGGGTCGTGTGCCGCGTCATCCCGGAGCTGATCGGCCGCGCGCCACATGGCGTCGTGCGGATCTGGAGCGTCCCGTGCGCCAGCGGTGAGGAGCCGCTGACGATTGCAATGGCGCTGAACGAAGCCGGCTGGTTCGATCGCGCGCGAATCGAGATCTACGCGAGCGACGCCAGCCCGGCAGCGCTCGATCGCGCGCGGGCAGGACGGTATCGCGCCCGGTCGCTGCGAGCGCTGCCGCCCCACCTGGTCGAGAGGTACTTCACCGCCGTGGACGGCGTGTTCATCCCGGATCCGGTGCTCAGCAGTCGAGTGACGGCGTGGACGACCGTCAACCTGCTCGCCGCCGACGAGGTGGCGCCGTTCGCACGGAGTCCGATCGTGTTTTGCCGCAATGCGTTCATCTATTTCTCGCCTCACGCAATACGCCGCGTTGTCGACACCTTCGCCGCTGCGATGCCGCCCGGCGGGTATCTTTGCGTCGGCGCATCCGAATCGGTCCTGAATCTGACAACCGTATTCATGCTCGAGGAGCTGGACGGTGCGTTCGTGTACGTCAAGCGAGGACGTGATGCCTGACATCGTCCGCGTCCTCATCGTTGACGACTCCGCCTACGTCCGGAAGGTGATCCGGCAGATGCTCTCGCGCAGCCCGTTCATCGATGTCGTCGGGGCGGCGCGCGACGGCAGAGAAGCGCTCGAGATGGTGGCAGAGCTGCGGCCGGACGTCATCACGTGCGACCTGATCATGCCCGGGCTGGACGGCGTCGCGTTCATCCGCGAACAGCTGGGCCGCCAGCCAGTGCCGATCGTGATTGTCAGTGTGGCCAGCGAATCCGGGGAGCTGGTGCTGTCGGCGCTCGACGCCGGAGCGGTCGATTTCGTGCAGAAGCCGACCGCGCTGGCGACCGATCGGCTATTGGAAATCGCCGAGGATCTCGTCGACAAGGTCAAGACCGCGGCCGGCGCGCGGCCGGTGGCCGCTCGTGCGGTGCCGGCGCCGGTGCTGCCGCGCACGGTGTCCTCGAACGCGTTCGACATTGTCGTCATCGGCATCTCAACCGGTGGTCCGCAGGCGCTGAAGGCGATCATCCCGAAGCTGCCGAGCGGCTTTCCGCTGCCGATCGCGATTGTTCTGCACATGCCGGTTGGCTACACTGAGCTCTACGCGCGCAAACTGGACGAGCAGTCCCAGCTCTCCGTCGTCGAAGCCCAAGGGTCGGAGCCCGTCACGGCAGGACGCGTGTACATCGCACCGGCGGGCCGACATCTCACCCTGCGGCGCAATGCAACGGGCCAGGTGATGACGCAGCTCGATGTGCGGCCGATCGATACGCCGTACCGGCCGTCGGTCGACGCGTTGTTCCAGTCAGCGGCCGAGGTGTATGGAAGTCGCGTGCTCGGCGTCGTCATGACCGGAATGGGTTCGGATGGCCGCGAAGGCGCCGCCTGGATCAAGGCCAAAGGCGGAACGGTGTTGACCGAGGCCGAGCACAGCTGCGTCGTGTACGGGATGCCGCGGTCGATCGTCGAAGCTGGACTGAGCGACGGCGCGATCGCACTCGAGCGGATGGTAGACGCGCTGCTCGACCGTGTATGAGCGCAAAGATTCTGGTGGTGGACGACTCCGGGCTGGCGCGGCGCAGCATGCGCGCGATCCTCGAGCCGCTTGGCTATCAGATTGTCGAGGCCGAAGACGGAATGACCGCGCTCGAGCGGTACTTTCTCGAGAAGCCCGACCTCGTGTTGCTCGACCTGGTGATGCACGGCATGCCCGGGCTCGACGTCCTTGCCAAGCTGCAGGAACTCGATCGCGATGCGCGCGTGGTCGTCGTCTCCGCGGATGTTCAGGACTCGTCGCGCGAGATGGCCGAGAGCGGCGGCGCCAGCGGGTTCGTGACGAAGCCGGTCGATCGCGCGGCCATTCTGAAGGTCGTCGCAGACGTGCTTGGAGCAAACGCGTGATGCAGCTCACGGCCGCTCAGCAGGACGCGCTGGTCGAGCTGCTGAACATCGGATTCGGTCGCGCCGCCGCCTCGCTGTCGCAGCTCACCGGACATCGCGTGCTGCTCGACGTGCCGCAGGTCTCGCTGCATGCCATCGACGAAGTCGGCGAGGCACTGGAGCGGACGATCCGCGGCCATGTCGCGAGCGTCCACCAGATCTTCACCGGCCCGGTCGGCGGCGACGCGCTGCTGATTCTCGACGAGGCGGGCGCCGCGATCCTGAAGGAACTGCTGACCAGCGAGCCGGCGCTGCCGCTGGCGATCGACGCCTCGGCACGCGAAGTCATCACCGAGGTCGGTAACATCCTGCTGAACGCCTGCCTCGGGACATTCGGCAATCTCCTGAGAGTGCAGGTGTCGTTCTCGGTGCCGCATCTCAGCATCGAGAACGTCGCCGGGCTGCTCGAGTCCCTCATGGTCAGCCAGCAGGGCATCCGCTACGCGCTGATCGTCCACGCCGCCTTCCGGCTGCGCGATACGCAGGTGACCGGGTACCTGATGATCGTCCTCAGCGTCGCGTCACTGGACCGGCTGATCCGGGCGGTCGAGGACTGGGAGAGCGCGCAGCGATAACCATGGCAGCCGCAGGAAGAAAGCACACGCTCGACGCCGCGGCGGAGCGGTGGTTCGAAGAGCTCGACGACCGGGGTGTGTTCATGACGGACGATCGCCTGATCGTCCGGCGATGGAACCGGTGGCTCGCTGCGCAGACCGGACGGCGCGCGGAGGAGATGGTCGGGCGCGCGCTGCTGGACCTGTATCCGGCGCTGGTCGACCGCGGCGTCGACCGCTACTACCGCGACGCGCTGGCAGGTGAAGTCCGGATTCTTTCCGAACGGTTTCACAAGTTCCTGTTGCCGATCACCCGCAACTTCCACGGCGCCGGCCTCACGGAGATGGCGCAGACCGCGCGGATCGAGCCGCTCGTCCACGAGGGCTCGATTGTCGGCACGATCACGCTGATCGAGGACGTCACCGAGCGCGTCATCGCCGAGCGCGAGCTGCGCAATCAGATCACCGCGTCGGAGCAGGCGCGCCACCTCGCGGAGGAGGCGTCGCGGCTCAAGGACGATTTTCTCGCGACGCTGTCGCACGAGATCCGGACGCCGCTGAACGCCGTGATCGGCTGGACGCGGATTCTCCGGACGCAGCCGGCGATCCGATCGCAGGCGCACGCGCTCGAGGTCATCGAGCGCAACGCCATCTCGCAGATGCGCCTGGTCGAGGATCTGCTCGACATGGCACGCATCATCAGCGGCAAGCTGCGACTGAACATCGATGCCATCCCAATCACGGACGTCGCCAGAGCCGCCGTCGATGTGGTGGCGCCGGCGGCCGCCGCCAAGCAAATCACCGTCGAGGTCCTGTTCGACGATGAACTGCCGACGGTGAGCGGGGACGCGGATCGGTTGCAGCAGGTGGTGTGGAACCTGCTGTCGAACGCGGTCAAGTTCACCGAGTCGGGCGGCTCGGTTCGACTCCAGATCAAGAGCGATGACGGCAGGGTGCGGCTCTCGGTCCGGGACAGCGGGCAGGGGATTTCACCCGAGTTCCTGCCGTACGTGTTCGACCGGTTCCGGCAGGCTGACTCGTCGGCGAGCCGACGTCACGGCGGCCTGGGCCTGGGCCTGGCGCTCGTCCGACAGATCATCGAGCTCCATGGCGGCACGGTCGGCGTCGAGAGCGGCGGCGTGCGTAAAGGTTCCACATTCTGGGTGTCGTTGCCGACCGTACCGGCGTTCGGCACGGAGGCGGCGCCGGCGGCCGTCGAACCGCGCGAACCGGTGACGTTGAAGGGCGTGTCCGTGCTGATCGTGGAAGACGAGAACGATGCGCGCGAGTTGCTGGTCGCGATGCTCGAGGACTACGGCGCCGAGGTCCGCGCGGTCGGGTCGGCCGCGGCGGCGCTGGAGGCGCTGCAGGGCGGCAGATTCAGCCCGGACATCCTCGTATCCGACGTCGGCATGCCGAGCACGGACGGCTTCGCGCTCGTCCGCGAGATCCGTGCGCTTCCGGCCGAGAAGCTGCGCAGGCTGCCGGCGATTGCCGTGACCGCTTATGCCAACCCGGAAGATCGCGTCCGCGCGCTGGTCGCCGGCTATCAGAATCACGTACCGAAGCCGGTCGATGCGGGGGTGCTCGCCGTCGCGATCGCGCAGCTGATCGCGCGACCGCTGCCGCGCAATCACGCCTGACGGCTCAGGCGGATATCTCGTCCGTGCGGCGCACCTGAGTCGAAGTGATTGAGAGGGTGACGAAAAGCTGCTGGCGCGGGGCGCGACACGCCACTCGGCGGTATGCCGATTGGCGCTATTCGATCTGCCAGTCCTGAAGTGGTTGCGGGCCCGGCTTGATCCCCTCGAGGTCGGGGTCGACACCGTCGCCGCGCGCAGGCGTATTCGCCTTCTGCGCCGCGGCTTCCAGCCGGCGTGCCTGTTTCTCGTTGCGACGCTCCTGGCGCTGGCGCTCGCGCTGGCGCTTCTGCTGTGATGGCCGTGACTTGTTCACCCCCTGATTGTACGACGAGACAGCCGTCCTGTCATAATGATCCGTGCCGTTCACGACTCCTGCGTTCCGACCTGCTGAACGGCGTCGAAGACCCCGGCTTCACGCGACCGGCCGCGCCTGAAGCCGATGCGATTCCACACGGCTGCGGTTCCTCATGATCATCGGTCCAGCATATCCGGCCGCGCGTCTCGTCGCGCCCAAGGTGGTGGCGCACTTCGCGCGGCACAGTCAGGATGCGATTCATCGCGGTGACAGGCCGTCGTCGTCGTTGCCAGACGCGGACGTCGTCGAAGCGATCATCGATGCCGCGTTCTGGGCGAGCTTGCGCCGCGAAGAGAGCTACATCCCGAAGATCTCGCTGGCCTTCGTCGCGCCCGACACCGCGCCGCATCCGCTGCTCTTCGACCGGCCGCTCCCGCTCTCGCCGGCGGCCCTCGTCAAGATTGCGCCAGCCGTCGAGCGTGCCGGGATCCACCTGGGTGTCTGGCGCGATCCTGCCGCCGCGAGCGATGCGTTGGCGGTCTGGGGGACGATTCGCGCGATTCCGGCGTTGTCGATCGTCGTCGAGGTGGCGGCGCCGGGCCTGCTCGTCGTCAAGCACCATCGCGGCGAGCCAGGGAAGTTCGTGAACGTGGCGGTGCTCGAAGGCGATCGCGTGAAAGTGATCGACGAGCGCGCCTCGAGCCTGCCGGACTGTCCGCCGCTGCTCACCTCGCTGCTCGGGTTCGACTCGCCGGCGTCGTGGGTCGGCGGGCCGGATTCGGTGAACATCCTGGTGCAGCTGGCCGTCTCGATGCGGGCGCACGGACGCGGCGGCGTTCTCCTGATCGTGTCGCCCGGCAGCGACGGGTGGCAGGAGTCGATCGTGCGACCACTGCCGTACGCCGTCGTGCCGGCCTTCGCCGAGCTGGCGGTGTTGAATCGTGAGCCGCTCGAACTGCGCCGAACACGCATGTGGCAGGAGTCGGTGATCGACACCGTCGACGCGGTCGCCGGATTGACGGCGGTCGACGGGGCAACCGTGATGACCAGCGATTACGAGCTCGTGGCGTTCGGCGCGAAAATCGCGCGGCGCAAAGGATCGCCACAAGTGGAGCAGGTGACCGTGACCGAGCCGATCGAAGGCGACGTGCCGCAGACCGTCCATCCGACGGAGCTTGGCGGAACGCGGCATCTCTCGTCCGCACAGTTCGTGCACGACCAGCGCGATGCCGTCGCGCTGGTCGCGTCGCAGGACGGCCGGTTCACGGTGTTCGCCTGGTCGCCCTGCGAAGCGATGGTCCACGCGCACCGCGTGGAAACGCTACTGCTCTGATTTCAGCGCGCGCGCCGCTTCCGCCGCCCTGGCCGCTTCGACTTCCGCGGCGGTCTTTGCCGCTTCCGCGACGGCGGTCCGGACGGTGCGCAGGTGCGCCTGATACAACGGCTCGCGGTTGTTCAGCGCGACTGCGCGTTCGAGCTCGGTTACGGCGAGGGAGAGCCGTCCGGCTCTGAAGGCGATCCACCCGAGCGTGTCGTGCACGTCGGCGTCGTTCGGCAGGCTCGCGGCCGCCGTCCGCGCCAGCTCCAGTGCCCGCGGCACAGAGGCTTCGTCGCTGGCGTAGAGCCGGGCGAGCCTGGCCGACGCCAGCGAATCCGCCGGATCGAGCGCGATCGCCTGCTCGTACGCGGCGCGGGCTGCGTCAGGCCGGTTGGCGGCCTGGAGCACGATGCCCAGCGCGGTGCGCGCCGCGGCGGCGTCGTCATGCTGATCGATGTACTGCTCGAGTGTCTTCTCGGCGCGGGCCAGGTCGCCGCGGCTGACGTAGAGATCCGCGAGCATGCGGTGCGCGTCGAAGGAATTTCGCGGTGCCGCGACCGCGCGCGTCAGGTACTGTTCGGCGGACGCCGTATCGCCTTCGGAGATCGCTGTCCGCGCGGCGAGCATCAGCGCATCGGCGCTGTCCGGCGCGAGCGTCAACGCGCGCGTCACCTCGGCGCGCGCTTCGCGAACGTTGCCTTCGGCGAGCGCGAGCGATCCCAGGAGGACCGCCAGCTCGGGCGCGGTCGCGTTCGTCGTGGCGAGCCGGCGCAGCTCGACGCGCGCCCGTGCGACCTGTCCGTCGGCAATCAGCGCGCGCGCGAGCGTCAGCCGCGCCATGAAGCCGTCCCCGGCCGCCTCGGCGAAGGCGACGGCGTCGGCCGGCTGTCCCGACGCCAGCTTCACGCGCGCGAGTTGAAGCGCGCCGGCCGATGCCCACTGCCGTTCGCGAGCCACCGCCGTGAAGGCGGTCTCAGCCGAGTCGTAGTGTCCTCGATCGAACTCGATCGAGCCGACGATGTATTGCGCGACGACCTGTGCTGGATCGATCTCGACGGCCGCACGTGCCGATGCGAGCGCGGCGTCCGTCTTGTGCTCGGTCTGAAGCAACTGTGCATCGAGCGTGAACGCCTCCGGCGTCGGCGATTGCTTCATCACCGGATCGAGCAGGCGCCGCGCGTCGGCGGGCGCGCCGGTGCGGAAGGCGATCGCCGCAAGTCGCACTCTGGCATCGGTCGCCATCGGACCGGAGGTCACCGGCTCCAGCAGGCGTCGCGCTGCGTCGTACCGATTCGCGGCGAGATAGTAGTCGGCCAGCGCCAGCGTCGATCGCATCTTCTGGTTCGGTTGCGCGGCGGCGGTGCGCAGATAGGGCTCGGCCTCGCCGTTCCGGCCCGTCGAAAGGTAGAAAGCGGCCAGCGCTCGATTGGCGGCTTCGCTCGCGGCGCTGACTGCGACGCCCGTCTTGTACTCGGCCTCGGCGTCGCCGCGCCGTCCGGCCGCCGCCAGGAAATGCGCGAGCACGATGTGCGCCTCGGCCGACTGAGGTGAATGCTGCACTCCGGCCCGGAACGCCGCTTCGGCGCCTGCGCGATCGCCCCTGGTGAGCCGCACGTCGCCGAGCGCGGCGTAGACCGCCGGCGTCGGATCGGTCGCGACGGTCTCCTCCAGGCGCTCGAGTGCCTCGTCGGCTTGATTCATTTTCGTGAGCGCACGGCTCGCCAGCACCGCTGCCTCGGTATCCCGTTGGTTGCGCTCCAGCACCTCCTCCGCTCGCAGAAGGGACTCGCTGTAGCGTCCGGCCGCGAAGAGCAGTCGCCCGGCTTCGACGAGCGAGTGCGCATCCGCGTTATCGAGGTCGATCGCGCGGCAGTAGGCGCGATACGCCTCTTCCGCGTCGCCCTGTGCGGCGTAGGCGTCACCGAGCTTCGCGTACGCCGCGCCCCACATCGGCTGGTGCTTCACGGCGTTGCGGTATTCGATGATTGCCGCCGGGACGCGGCCGGCGCGCAGGTATTCGTCGCCGCGGCCGGCGGCGGCGCGCGCCGACTGCTGCCGATCGGCACAACCTGCGGCGAGCGTGATGATCGCGACGAGGAGCGGAAACCGGGATCGCATGATCAACTCCACACGCGCTGGAGGTACGGGAGCAGATCGCGCACGAACGCGACCCCCTGATCCTGGGCGTTCTCGAGCGATGACGGCTCGCGTCCGGCCGGGACGACGACGCGGACGAGGGCCGCGTCGCTGCGCTGGAGGCGAAGGCTGTCGTGCACCAGCCACAGCTTGCTCTCCACCTCGCCGGCGAGGATGCGGCCGTGCACGGCGTACCAGTAAAGGACCACTGCGCGATCGATGTTCTTGCTGACGATCATCCGTCGGATCGCTGGCGCGGCGGCGCCAGTGCCGGTCACCGGGATCGTCGCCACATCGAGCGGCTCCCAACCGGTTCCCGGCAGGCAGTGCAGCGGTGAGTGGATGCTGACGCCCGGGCGCTGCTGGCCGTAGTACGCGATATAGAGGCCGACTGGTGCGCTCGGATCGGGTGTCCGGTAGCTGCGGTTGATATAGGCGTCCGCGGCGAGAATCCGCTCCGATTCCTCGTCCAGCGCGCCCGCGTCGCGGCCGGTCCAATGCCCGATGCTGAGCGGCACCGCGTCGAGATTGACGGCTGGCGTGCGGTCGGTCGTCCGAGCGGCGCGTGCCAGCGCGCCAGCCGTGAGGATCATGAAGGTCGCAACCAGTGCGCGGCTCTGCGTGGTCACGCGGCAGCCGCTCCTTCAAGCGCAGAAGCCGTTGGCGTAACCGGAGTCAAAAAGTGTTGAACGCCGATCAGCACGGCCGCGGCTGCGACGAACGTCACCCAGCCGGTGAACGTATGCCACGCGCCGGACGCCATGCCGCGACCCCATATCTCGCAGGCGATCCCGACGCCCGCGATTCGCAACCCGTTCATCACGATCGCAACTGGAACCGCGGCGGCGACGATCGCAAGGCCGCGCGCCAGCATCGTTCGTCCACGCGCCGGTCGGTCAGGCGCTCGAGACGCCGACCAGGCGAGCAGCACGGCGATCGCAGTGAGCGAGACGAGCGATCGCAGTCCGCTGCACGCCTCGGCGACTTCGAGTGTCGCGGACGGGAGGTCCAGGACGTTGCCATCGCGGAACACGGGGATGCCTGCGGCAGTGAGCGTCCCCTCGGCAATTCGCGACGCCGTGAACTGCAAGGGCAGCGTGACCGTGTTCACCAGGAGCGCCGGCAGCGGCACCGCCATCAGGACGAATGCGAGCGGCGCCGCCAGCACGCGCACGACCGCCGCGCCGGCAACGAACCAGAGCGAGCCCGCAAGCACGGCGACCAGCGAGAGACGCGTGACGAAGATGTCCGCGCCAAGTTGTCCGACCAGATACAGGAGCAGGCCGCCAGCGAGCGCAGTGACGCCGGCGAGACCGTGTGAGGGCCGCGCGGTGAATGCGTTCACACACCGCTCGCGACGCTGCCACCCGACGAGGGCCGCGACCGCGATGAGCACCAGGCCGTACGAGGCGTCCGGACTCGAGAACCACTCGCGCGCGAGTCCGGCCGCAGTCTTTGCATACACCCACGCGATGGCGAGCGCGAGGAGTATACCCATCGATCAGATTGCGTGCCGCCGTCGGAGATCGGTGAACAAGAAGAGCAGGCCGGTGGCGATCAGCAACACGGACGCGGGCTCCGGCGTCGCCGCGGGCCCATCGTCAGACGGCGTGACGCCGCCGCCAGGGCCGGCGGGATCGAGCGAGCCAACGGGACGCGGCGGCACGAACGGGTCAGCCGGCGGCGTGGTGTGCTCGACGAACGGATTCGTCGGCGGCTCCGATGAAGGGGTTTCACCCGAGGGTCCGGGCGCACCTGGCGCAGTCGGCGAGCCCGCCGTCGGGCCGGTGTTCGGCGATGTCCCTGGGCCCTGAGGCGTTCCCGGACCTTGATTCGGCGGCGTCGGATTCGAACCCGAGTCGCCCGGGTTTGGTCCGGCGGCACCTGACGGCGGTCCGGGGTGTGGTTCGACGACCTCGAGCGATCCCGCCGGGTGATCTTGCGCCTGCTGATCGTGCGACGGCTTTGGTAACGCGGTCGCGATGCCGCCTCCAGGCTCGCCGTAGCGACCGCCCATCACCATCTGTCGCATCTCAACCATCGTGAACCAGAGCGGTCCGCCCGAGGCCTGCCTGGGCCGATCTGGACCGTTGTCGTCGTTCCACGGCTGCCAGCCCCGTGGCGCGTCGGCCTGCACCGAACCACCCCCCTCGGAGTGGGAAGGCGGCTCGGAGGGCACCTCAGGCATCACTTTCGGCTTCGGCGGCATGCTCAGTTCGCCGGAGTGACGAGCTGCGTTGGCGCCACCCGTCTTCGCTGCCGCGCGGGGCGTGGCCTTGTTCAGCGGCGGTGCGTAATGCTCAGGCGCCCCGCAGTACAGGCACACACTGATCGGCGCGTACTGGTTCCACATCGCAGCGGATGCGGCAGCCACGCCCAGGACTGCGACGACCAATACGGCCCGCCGGACCGTCTGCTTCAGCTGAATCACAGAGTGGTACCTCTCGCGTCGCATCTGCAGGCGGGCTGCCAACCTCACCAGATTGGTTGGGAACGTCAGAAGTTGTTGCAATGGCGAGAGATGGCGGTGATGGGTCGCGCTGTCGCTCGCGCGCGCAATCGCCGGACCGTCCTTCAAGTGGAAGAGACGTGGAACTCCTGAGGCTTTTCTTTCTCACGCGACGTGCCGCGCGCTCAAAAACTGAAAAAGAACAGCAGATCAATCCCCGTACGTTCGATGCGGCGGAAGGGCGCTCTGAGGCTGAGGGACTGCGCATCGGAGTAGGTCGCGCGCAGCCGGAGGATGCGTGAGATCGTGTACTCGACCGTGGCCTCGTCGTATGGCTCCTGTCCGAACTGACGGCTGAAGCGCGCGACGATGCCGGGCGCGATCTCCTGCCCGACGGTGAGCTTGGGACCGATTCCGTAGTCGCCGCTGGTTTCCAGCTCGAGGATGTCGAGGCCGACCTCTTTCTGCACCGCGCTCAGGACCTGACCGGCGAGAAAACCTGCGGCGAGCGTCCCGGCGCGGACCAGCAACTCCTGCTGCTGCGGCGCGCTGAGCTGGTTCGTCGACGTATTGAAGATGATCAGCGCGAGGACGTCCGATTCGTCGAGCGGCGGCGTGCTCGCGAGCCGCAGCTCGGGCTGCCGCATCGGGCCGAACACGCTGACACGGGTTTCGACGCCTTGAATGATTCGCGTCACCGTGACGTAGATGTCCGGGTTCAGGTCGCCGCGGAAGTTGATTGAGCTCGACGGCACGACGTCGAAGCGGCGGCCCTGGAACGCATACGTGCCCGCGATCGAGTCGAAGGAGCCCGTGACGGAGAGCGGCTCGCCCGCGTCCTTGTAAAGGTAGAGATCGCCAGTGACGCGGAGATTGATGTCGCCGAGCCCAATCGGCGTGCCGGACGACACCTGTACGTTCTCACCCGTCAAATGCAGTGTGCCCGGCACGTGCAAGGCGAGGTCGAGACCGAGGCGCTGCCACGGATTCAGCACCGCGAGCGCGTCGACCTCCGCGATGGGGGTCTCCTCAGTCGAGTACGGCTGAAACAGCGTGCGTTGGAGGATCTCGTCGACGTGCAGCGTGCCGGCCTCAATCGCGAGGTCGCCGGTGATGCGCGGTGCCTCGAAACGTCCGCTGACCCGCATCGTCGCGTTCACGGTGACACGGCCCAGCTCGTTCCGCATCACTTCGAAGCGCCGGGCCGTCGCCTCGATTTCGACGTCGCCGACGCGGAGCTCGTGCGTGCCGAGGCTGCCGTGCACGTCGAGCGGATGGCCGTCGGTGTCCTCGATGTGCAGCACTTCGACCGCAATCTTGTCGGTGGCGAGGCCGAACTGGGCGCGGACGTTCTTGTAGGCCGTGCGAGACGAGGTCACCAGGAAGGCGGCGTCCGTGATTTCGATCGCACCCTCGGCGTGCGGGTCGCGGCTCGTGCCGACAGCTTTCACATCGAGGCGCGCCTTGCCGCTCACGTGCTGCACGACGTTGGTCAAACCCTCGATGAGGCCCAGATCGATGGTGCTCGATTTGATCGTGAGATCGATCGGCTTGTCCTCCAGATCGTGGTTGAACAACCCGAGCGGCAGCTTCCCGGCGGCGGTGAGCCAGACGCCGGGCGACTGATCGAGCCGCGCCTCGAGATCGAAGACCTGGCCGGACGAGGAGAAGCGGGTCTGCAGCCGCTGGTAGGTGACGCGTTCGACGCGGCCGTTCTCGATCGTGATCGTCCCGGTGGCCTGCGGCAGGTCGCGCGTGCCGCTTATCGTCACGTCGGCGTTTACCGCGCCTCCGTACCGCGTCGGTCGCTCGAACGCCGTCTGCATCGTCTCCAGGAACACGCGGTCTGCAGTGATGTGAAGTGCGCCTGCGCCATCGCGCCGCCACGAGCCGGAAACCCCGATCCGCTGCGCCCGGTTTGCGTCCGCGAACTCGATCGGCGTGATCGCGAATCCATCGTCGCTCCACGACACCGTCGGGGCGGAGTGGCCGGAACCGGTACCGTTTCCGGCAGGACTCGCCGCGGACTGCAGCTGCCACGGAGCGCTGCCGAGCGTGACCGTCAAATCGAGGATCGAGGCTTGACGACGATCGGAGTGAAGCATCACCGCGCCGGTGAGCTGGCCGCGGCGTCCCTCCTGCTGCGCGACGCGCAGATCGAAGCCGAGGCGCTCCGCGTCGTAGGTGGTAGTCCCGCTGATTTCCTGCACCGATTGCCCGAGGATCGTCAGGAAGTCGCCATGACCCTCGACGCGCACGGACGCCTGCGCCGGGTCGTTGGCCGGGATTGTCGCATCGTAGTGGACGGCCGTTGACAGCGCGGACACGTCGAATGCCTCGAGCCGCGCGATCGTCGCGTCGCCAACGGCGTGGAGCGTTGACGCCGGTCCGGTGACGCGTCCCTTCGTGGAGATGGCGCCGTGGATGTCTCGACCGGTTTGCGCGCGCAGAGCCGCAAGATCGGCGCGGGTCAGCTCGTACGAGAAATCCGACGTTCCGCCTTCCGACAGCGCGATCGTTCCCGTTCCCTGGCCTTCGAGCGCTGGTCCGGCAAACTGCAGCGCTGCAATTGCCAGCGTCGAATCGCGCAGCGTCGCGTCAACCCGCCCGCGGTCGACGTGGTAGCCGCGCACCTCGGCGTCCGCCGCACTCAACGTCCCTTCGACGTCGTAGTCGGCGAGCGCAGTCGTTCGCGTGAGCAGGTCTTGAACCGCCACGGAAAATTTTCCTGTGCCGGTCAGTGACGCGGCGTAGCGGGGGTCGGCGAACGGGATGGCCGGATCGATGTGCTCGAGGCTTCCCTCGTACGAGGCGCGCAGCGAACCGCGATCGATGGCCACCGAGACGTCCGCATTGGAAAGCGTTCCGTTGAAGAGATTTGCGCGGGTGATCTGACCGCCGCCGGTCAGCACGAGCTCCTCGGCGCCCGAGCCCGCGCCGTCCACCCGGAAGTGTCCTGACAGCACGCCTTCGTACCGCGGATCGCGCAGCCAGCCGACGTCGAGGCCTTCCCCGAAACGGTGGAGATCGATGCGGCTCACGTCGCCTTCGCCGGTGTACCGGAATGGTTTCTGCTGCGTGTCGATCGATCCGACGGTACCGGGACCGACCGTCGCGTCGAGAAAGTGCGACTCCGAAAACGTCGCGTGCCCGACGATGTACGGCTGGCTGAACGTACCGGTGACGTCGTAGTCGAAGGCGAGCAGGCTCTCGACGTGCGGCACTGGAACGGTGGCGGGCAGGCGGCGGAGATCGATCGCGGTCGTCGTGCCCTCGAAATGATATTGGAACGGCTCGTCGAGGTTGATCGAACCGCCCCGCAGAGTGACATCGGCACCGTACGCCGTGGCGCTGGCCTGGGCGATCAGCACCGCCGCCGACGTAATCTGTCCCCGTGCGCGCACGTCATCTCCGCCGTAGTCCATGTACATGGCGTGCCGCCCGGCGAACGTGTAGACGCCGCGCGGGAAGTGACGTCCCAGCTCGAGCGCCAGATCGAAGGTCACATGCCCCGTGATGTCGGACGGTCGATCCTCGCGGTTCATCCAGCGCGCGAGATTCAAGCGGTCGATGTCGACTGCACCTTTGCCGTGCCACCCCGGTACCGATGTGTCGAGCGTGAGATGCCCGGTGACGCCGCCGCCGGTGCCGGCGAGCTTCAGGTCGGTCTCGATACCGTTGGTCGGTCCTTTGAGCGACGTCTCGAAGGACGACTCGATGGCGATGTTTTGCAGTCCGCGCAACACACCCGACCACTCCTGAAAAGCGAAGCGCGGCGCCCGGACGCGGAGGTCGAGAACGGTGGGCACCCCTTCGCGCACCGGCTTGATCGTGCCGTCGAGCGTGAACTGCGATCGGGCGGTTCGAACCAGGAACTCCTCGAAGAACCAGCCGGTCGGTCCGCGGCCGAACCGGCCGCTCAGCGGATTCACCGACAGCTCGGGCGCGTGACCGACCCACGAGATGCGGGCGAAGTCCAGCGTCCACCGTACGGGCACGTACGTGAACGAGAACGCCGCGTTCAGCTGCTGGAAGTCGGTCGGCACGTGCGCGGCGCCGAAGTCGAGCGGATCGTGGAGCAGCACACGACCGTCGTCTATCTCGATTGACTGGATCGAAATCGGGCGTCCGGGTCCGGTGCGCTCTTCCTCGCGCGACTCGCGCTTGACGAGCGCGCCGAGGTCCCAGCGTCCGTCCCGCAGACGCGCGCCTTCGACATGAGGCCGCACCAGACGGACGCGGCGGATTGCGGTGCCGCGATCGATCAGCTCGCGAATGCTGTAGGAGAGAGAAATCTCGTCGATGTGGATCAGCGTTCGGCCGTCGCGCGCGACGGTCACGTCACCGAGTTGCAGGCCGCGGAAGAGCGAGCCTCCGAGGCGACCGATGCTGAGCGTCGCGGTGAGGTAATTGTTCGCCTGCCGTACGATCAGGTCGCGAATCCGGTTCTTCGCCCAGCCGGTTTCGACCGCCGCGATGCCGAGCCCGACGAGAATCAGGATGACGACCACGATCCCGACGAGCACTCTTGCGAACCTCGCCGAAATGTGCCGAAGTCGTCGCAGCCGTGCCACCGACGACGAGCTTATCAATGCTCGTGCCGGGAACGCTCGGCTAACTCGTCTGGCAATAGGCGCGAACGAGCGTCAGCAGGTGGTCGAAATCGAGTGGTTTCTTCAGGAAGGCGGTGGCTTCGAGGTTGGATGCGCGACCCTGATCGAGAGCCGACAGGACGATGACGGGGACCGGTGCGATCGATGGGTCGGCCTGCTGCTGGCGGCGGAATTCCCAGCCGTCCATCACCGGCATCATCAGGTCGAGGAGGATGACGTCGGGCTTGGACGCGTTGTGAAGGTACTCGAGCGCTTCTCGGCCGTTGGCGACAGTCGCCGTCTGAAATCCTTCAAGCGTCAGAAGCTGCGCCATCATCTCGCGCAGGTCCTCGTCGTCTTCCACGATTAACACAGGGCAGTGCCTGAGGGTTCGCGCCATCATGTAAGCTCTGCAGGGCCCCTGTCCACCGGCTGTACAACGCGGGCGATTATATAGTCCGGCCAAACCACTCATGCGAAAGGTTTCGCGCGAAGGCGCGCTCATCGGCGTCATGGCCGCGGCGCTGTTCTTTGTCGTCCTCTTCTGGCGTCTCGGTGCACCGACGTTCTGGGATCCGGATGAGGCGCACTACGCGGAGACATCGCAGGAAATGGTCGCGACCGGCGACTGGTGGGCGCCTCACTACAACGAGCAGCCGTTCTACGACAAACCAGCGTTGTTTCACCAACTGCAGGGCCACGCGATGCGTGCGATCGCCGATCCGGAGGCTGGCGCGCGCATCGTGCCGGCGCTCGCCGCGCTCGGTCTGATCGCGCTGACCTACTGGTTTGCCGCGACATTGATCTCGGGCGACGTCGCGATCGTCGCGGCGCTGATGCTCGGTGCAAGCCCCGGTGTCTTCGCGCTGTCGAGGTACGCGATCCTCGACACGCTCTTCACGCTGTTCACCTTTGGCGCGGCGGCCGTGCTGGCCGTCGCCGCGCTCCGCGACCGGCCGCGACTGCAGTGGATCGGGTACCTCTTGCTCGCGTGCGGCGTGATGGTCAAGGGCCCGCTCGCACTCGTCCTGGCGGCGCTCACCATGCTCGTGCTCGCCGCGGCGTCGGCCGATCTCCGGCGCCGCCTGTTCGGCCTTCACTGGTTCGTCGGCCTGATCCTGATCGTCGTCGTCTCGTCGCCGTGGTTCGTCTACATGTACCTGCGATTCCGGCAGGAGTTCGTCAACGGCTACATCCTCGACGAGAACGTGCGCCTGTTCGCTGCAAGCCGTTTCGCGAACCAGCCGGGGTTCTGGTTCTACTTCCAGATTCTCGCGACCGGCCTGCTGCCGTGGACCGGCCTGCTGATCGGCCGCATCATCGACGACCTGCGCTGCGTCTGGCGCGGCGAGCGTGTCGACCACGTCGAGACGATGCTCTGGTCATGGACGCTCGTGATCGTCGGGTTCTTCACGGCGTCGACGTTCAAGCTCGATCATTACGTCTTTCCGGCGGCGCCTTCGTTGTGCATTCTGTGTGCGCGCGCGTGGACGGACGTGCGCCACCATCATCGTCAACCATCCACGGCGTGGTCGCGCCTCGGGCTGTATCTCATCGGACCGTTCCTGGTCGTCGTCGGCCTCGGCTGTGGCTACTTCGTGATCGCGCGGCTGGCCCTGCCGCGCGCGGCGATCGCCGTCCCGATCGCGCTGACCTTTGCCGGCGCCCTGCTGACGGCGCTGGCCAACGTCCGTGGCGCTCTGCCGCCGCGTGTCCCGTGGCTCGTCATCGGTGCGCTGTTGATCACCTATGCCGGGATCATCGCCTTCGTGCTGCCCGCGCTCGAGCAACGGAAGGTCGTGCCCGAAATGGCGGAGTGGGTGGCGGCGCACGCTCGGCCGTCGGATCGCGTGTGCAGCTTCCGCATGAACCGCTGGGCGCCCGCCTACCGTTTTTACGTGCGACGACACGTGCAGATGCTCGAGGATGCGGCGGAAGCCGAAGCATTCTTCAAGCAGCCGGAGCCCTTCTTCTGCATCATGCGCCGCAACGCGTACGAGGAATTCGTCGCGCAGGGCACCAGGCTTCATCCCGTTCTCGAGCGCGAAGGCATGGCAGTGACCTCGGGTCGCGCGCTCTTCCGCACGCCGCAACCGCCGGCGCGGTACGTCGTCGTCACGAAGGCGAGATAAGATCGGCGAATGTCAAGAACCGCGAAGGTCATGGTCGTCGCGTGTCTGCTCGCGATCCCGATCGTCCATGCGCAGCAGGACCGCGCCGGTGCGCAGGCTGCCGATCAAGGTCCGTTCGGCGCGCTTCACTGGCGCAGCCTCGGGCCGCCGCGCGGCGGACGATCGCTCGGCGTCTCAGGCAGCGTCGCCCGCCCGTACGAGTACTACATGGGCGCGACCGGTGGAGGGTTGTGGAAGACGAGCGATGGCGGCGCCACGTGGCGGCCCGTCACCGACGGACAGATCCATAGCTCGTCCGTGAGCGCCGTGGCGGTTGCCCCGTCGAATCCCGACATCGTGTATATCGGCACCGGTGAACCCGATATCCGCGGCAACATCATCCAGGGCGACGGCGCATACAAATCGACCGACGGGGCCAAGACCTGGACGCACATCGGCCTCACCGAGACTCAGAACATCTCGCGGATTCGCGTTCATCCCGCCAATCCCGACCTCGTCTACGTCGCGGCATTCGGCCATCACGCCGCGCCGAATCCCGAGCGCGGCGTCTTCCGCTCGAAGGACGGCGGCAAGACGTGGGAGAAGGTGCTCTTCCGCAACGACAGGACCGGCGCGAACGAGATCGTGCTCGATCCCGCGAATCCGCAGGTGATCTACGCGGCGCTGTGGGAGGCGTATCGGAACTCCTGGGAGATGTCGAGCGGGGGACCCGGCAGCGGCATCTTCAAGTCGACCGACGGCGGCGATCACTGGACCGAGATCTCGCGCAATCCCGGGCTGCCGAAAGGCGCGCTTGGAAAGATCGGATTGAGCGTGTCCGGCGCCGACCCGAACCGCCTCTACGCGCAGATCGAAGCCGAGGACGGCGGCTTCTTCCTGTCGGACGACGCCGGCGCGACCTGGACCAAGGTGAACGAGCGGCGCGACCTGCGCCAGCGCGCCTTCTACTACACCCGTGTCTACGCCGACCCGAAGGTGAAGGACACCGTCTACGAGCTGAACGTCAACTTCCACAAATCGACCGACGCCGGCAAGACGTGGACGCTGATCAGGCCGCCGCATGGCGACAACCACGACATGTGGATCGCGCCTGACGATTCGAAGCGGATGATCGAAGCCAACGACGGCGGCGCGAACGTGTCGGTGAACGGCGGCGAGACGTGGACGGCTCAGTTGATGCCGACGGCGCAGATGTATCACGTGATCACGACCAGGCACGTGCCGTATCACGTCTGCGGCGCGCAGCAGGACAACTCCACCGCGTGCGTGTCGAGCCAGCCGCGGCAGGGCGGCCCGGGCGGATCCGGCGGCGGCGCCGATCAGGTCTTCTACTCGGTCGGCGGCGGCGAGAGCGGCTACATCGCCGGCGATCCGCGGATCCCCGATGTTTTCTACGCCGGCAGCTACGGTGGCCTCATCACGCGTCTCGATCGCCGCACCGGCCAGGAGCGCGCGATCAATCCGTACCCGGACAACCCGATGGGCTACGCCTCAGCCGACATCGCCGAGCGGTTCCAGTGGACCTTTCCGATCGTCATCGCGCCAGCCGATCCGAACGTCATCTACGTCGGATCGCAGCACGTCTGGAAGTCGACCAACGAGGGTCAGAGCTGGACGAAGATCAGCCCGGATCTGACGCGTCACGATCCGAAGACGATGGGATCGTCGGGCGGTCCGATCACCAAGGACAACACCGGCGTCGAAACCTACGCGACCGTGTTCACCATCGCACCCTCGGCCAGGGACGGCAGCGTGATCTGGGCGGGCTCCGACGACGGCTACGTGCAGGTGACGCGCAACGGCGGCGCCAGCTGGAAGAACGTGACGCCGAAAGAAATCGTGGAGTTCGCGCGCATCAGCCTGATTGAAGCGTCGCCGTTCCGCGCCGGCAGCGCCTACGTCGCGGCGAACCGCTACCAGCAGGACGACTTCAAGCCGTACGTGTTCCGCACAGACGATTACGGCGAAACCTGGACGGCGATCACCACCGGCGTTGCGACGAACGACTTCGCGCGGGCGATTCGTGAAGACCGCACCCGCGAGCGACTGCTGTATCTCGGCACCGAGCACGGCATTTACGTCTCGTTCGACGACGGCGGCAGGTGGGAGTCGCTGCGGCAGAACCTGCCCGACACGCCGGTGCACGACATCGCGGTGGAGGAGCGCGACCTCGTCATTGCCACGCATGGCCGCGGGTTCTACGTCATGGACGGCATCGCGGCGCTGCGTCAGGGCGGCATCCAGACCACTGACGACTTTCGGTTGTACAAGCCGGACGACGCGCTCCGCGGTCTCGATCGCAACGTCGCCGTCGACTACTACCTGAAGCAGCCGGCGCAGAGCATCACGATGGAGTTTCTCGACGCGCAGGGCAGGGCGATTCGCACGTTCACCGGCACGCCCGCCGACGCCGAGCGAAAGCCGCCGCCGGCCACCGAAGACGAGGGCGGCTTCCGGCGTCCGCCCGATCCGCATCCGGCTGTCGCTGCCGGCCTGCATCGCGTCACCTGGGACCTGCGGTACCCGGGAGCGACCGACTTTCCCGGGCTGATCATGTGGGCTGCCAGCCCGCGCGGGCCGATCGCGCCGCCCGGCGCCTATCAAGTCCGGATCAATGTCGACGGTCAGACGGCGACGCAGCCGTTTGCGATCCGCCGCGAGCCGCACGTGCTCAAGGACGTATCGGATCAGGATCTGCGCGAGCAATTCGATCTCGCGGTGAGGGTGCGCGACAAGGCGAGCCAGGCGAACGACGCAGTGCTCCTCATTCGCGGTATCAAGCAGCAGATCAGCGATCGCCGCGCCAGGGTGAAGGACGCGGCGACCACCCGCGCGCTCGACGATTTCGAGAAGCAGCTCAGCGCGATCGAGGAGGAGATCTATCAGGTGCGGCTGCAGAGCAGCCAGGATCCGCTGAACTTCCCGATCAAGTTGAACAACAAGATCGCGGCGCTGCAGGGTGTGATCGAAAGCGCCGACGTCAAGCCGACCGAGCAGGCGTACTCGGTCTTCAGAACGCTGTCGAACTCCCTCGACGAGCATCTGGGACGGCTCGATACGGCCACCAAATCACGGATGCCGCCGGTGAACCAGCTGCTGCAGCGGCAGAAGGCCGATCCGATCAAAGCCGAGCCGATGAAGAAGGACGCGGTGTCGTCGACACCGCAGGGCTGAACGGAAGGCGGGAAGGCAGGAAGGCGGGAAGGAAAGGCGGGAAGGCAGGAAGGCCGGAAGGAATGGTCGGAAGGCAGGAAGGCCGGAAGGAAAGGGCGAAGGACGGAAGGGCGGTGGAGCTTCCGGAGGTTACAGTCGGCGGCGCTTGCTTTCTCGTGAGCGCACGCGGCGCAGATTTTGGCGCTCTGCGGCTTCCTCGTTCGCGCGCGCGGTTCGTTCCGCTTTGTTGAAGATAGCGCGCAGCTCTTTCGACTCGGCGCGCAGGCGTCTTGCCGTGTCGGTAGTGCTCAGACCCGAATTCCAAATCGTGTCCAGGCAGCCTTCCGCTTCGTCGGCCTCTTCGACGACGACGCCAAGTTTCGCGGTGAATTCCTTGTGGCTGCGTCCTCGGCACGCGGCGCGCCAGTTGAGATCGACGCCGCCGGCGGCGCCGGCGAGTTGATCCTTGACACGCGTCGTGCTCGCCCGATCCGGGATCGTGTCGAGGAACGCAATGATGTCGACGGAAAACCTATGTGTGCGCGCCTTCATCTCCTCACGCCACTGATTCATGACGCTTTCGGAGTGCAGACGTCGTGCCGCGCGGAAACGCGAGGAATTCCGCGAATGACGTCAGAAACGTCGCAGTTTCAGCACGAACCGCTCAATTGCGCGGTCGCAGTTTGCGCCAACAACAGCCTTCCGACCTTGCCTTCCGACCTTCCGACCTTGCCTTCCGACCTTCCGACCTTCATCCTTTCCTTTCCGCCCTTCCGCCTTCCCGCCTTCAACGTCTTGCTCCTCTCACCACGGCGCCAGTATCATCGCTCGTGCGAACCGCACGCCGATTCCTGATCAGCGGGCGCGTGCAGGGCGTCGGATTTCGCTTTTTCACGCAGGAAGCAGCTGAACGCGAAGGCGTGCACGGGTGGGTCCGCAACCTTCCCGACGGCCGCGTCGAAGCGCAGGCAGAAGGCGACGCCGAGGCACTCGAGCGCTTCGAGCGGGCGCTGCGGCGCGGCCCTCGTGGCGCGCGCGTGGACGAGGTCGATGTCGACTCGCTGCCCCCGACCGGACGCGACACGGGATTCTCAGCGTCATGACCATGGACGATCTGAAAAGCAAGATTCGACACGTTCCGGACTTCCCGAAGGCTGGCATTCTCTTCTACGACATCACGACGCTGCTCCAGGACCCGGCCGGCCTGCATGCGGCCATCGACAGTCTCGCGACGCCCTTTCAGGATCAGGGCATCGACATCGTCGTCGGCATCGAGAGCCGCGGATTCATCTTTGGCGCCGCGGTTGCCGATCGGATCGGCGCGGGATTCTCCCCGGTCCGCAAGCCAGGCAAGCTTCCGTCGGCGCGCGTGCGCGCCACCTACGAGCTGGAGTACGGCACCGACGCGCTCGAGATTCACGAGGACGCAGTGAAGCCGGACCAGCGTGTGCTGATTGTGGACGATCTGCTCGCGACCGGTGGCACGGCGCGCGCAACGGCCGATCTGGTGAAGCGTCTCGGCGGCCAGGTCCACGCGTTGGCGTTTCTCATCGAGCTGGTCGCGCTCGACGGACGTGCGAAGCTGCAGGGGGAACGCGTCCACTCGGCGCTGAAGTACTGAGGGGGGCGGGCGGAACTTCGTCGCTTCGCCTTTCCGGCATTCCACGACCATCGTGATTCTCGCTGCATCGCTCGTCGTCGCCGCCGCGATCGTGTGGGCCGCGCTCCAGATCGTCGCGCAGCTGCGCGCCGCGCGCGAGGAGAGCTCCCGCGCGCGGATGCTCGCGCTCATCGAGCTGTTTGCGCCGGCGCGCGCCGACACGCAGCGGGATCCACGCGCGTATCTCGTCTGGCAACCGGTCGCCGCGATCGCACGGCAGCTGTTTCCGGCCGAGAGCGCCGCGCTCGATCGGGCGGCCGGCGGCACCTTCCCGTTCACGGCGGCTGATCTGCAGGCCGCTCATGCGCAATGGACCGCCGACTGGCTCGCATGGGAGCGCGCGCACGACGCGGAGTACAAGGTGAAGGCCGCCGAGGTCGCCGCCGCGGCACCACCGGATGTCGCTCGCGGGAAGCTGGACGCGGTGGAGAACGAGAAGCTCGATCGCTATCAGCGGAGATACGCTGACTACGTCCGCATCGCAAAGGCGCTTCAGGCACTCCAGTCGGAGCCGCGCTGATTTCACGGTTTCGTGTCAGCGCGCCGTGCCCTGTTTCGAACCATGTTTCGAAACGGTGCAGACGCCTCTAACGCGCACACCGCCAATCGCTTGCTCGGATTGAACGCGGCGGCGGATGTTTCATTCTGTGCGCGTGCGGCACGTCGTCGAACGCGCACCGTAGCCCTCATATTCGTCTCAACTCATCCAACCGCAGCGGCTTGGCCCACGCTGCTCGCCAGCACTCGAGCTTGGCGAGCGGATTGCTTCGATGGTGCACAAACGTCCAATTAGGTCTTTTGTGTCGCTGCTGCCCATGACGAGACATTACAAGTTTGTTGGTGTCGTTGCGATCCTCGTACTTTCCGGAGCGCTCGGTCTTCGCGGCGCGCCAAAGGCACATCGAGCGCTGCTCTCCAGCGACCTCCTGCAGCACGTCGGGGCGTCGGCGCGCGCGCGGGTCTTCGTGCACGGCGATGCTGCGACGATAGACGCGCTGGCGGCGCGCTATCACCTGGAGGTGCTGCGACGCCTCGAACACGGCGCCGTGTTCGCGGCCAGCAGCGCTGAGCTCGACGCGCTCGCTGCCGACAGCGCCGTCGATCACCTGTCGGGCGACGTGCCGGTGAAAACGTCGATGTCGATCTCGACGCAGTCCACGGCCGCCGACCAGGTGCGTGCCGGATCGTCAGGTCTACTCGGCATCGGCGGCATCCCGGGCGTGACCGGCCAAGGTGTCACGGTGGCCGTGATCGACTCGGGCATCTCGGCGCATCAGGCGCTGTCTCAGAAGGTGATCGCGAGCGTCAGCTTCGTCACCGGCGATCCAAGCGTCACCGACGCGTACGGCCACGGCACACACGTCGCCGGCATCATCACCGGAAACGGCAGCGCGGCAGCCCGTGTCACGTCGCTCTACACCGGCGGCATCGCGCCGGGGGCGAATCTCGTCAACGTGCGGGTGCTCGGCGCCGACGGTACCGGGATGACGAGCGACGCGGTCGCCGGCATCGAATGGGCGATCGCGAACAGGACGAAATACAACATCCGCGTGATCAACATCTCGTTCGGTCATCCGGTGATGGAGCCGTCCGCCACCGATCCCCTGTGCGAGGCGGTTGCCGAAGCCGTGCAGGCCGGGATTGTCGTCGTCGCCGCCGCCGGCAACGCGGGCAAGACCGACGATGGACGCACGGTGCTCGGCGGCATCACGTCACCCGGCAACTCGCCGCTGGCGCTCACGGTCGGTGCGCTGAACACGTTCGCCACGGTGAACCGCAGCGATGATGCCGTGACGAGCTACAGCTCGCGCGGACCGACGCGCTTCGATCTCGCCGTGAAGCCGGACGTCGCGGCGCCGGGCAACAAGATCGTGTCGCTGCAGGCGAACGGGTCGTTCCTGTCGACGTTCTATCCGTCGCTGCACGTGGCCGGAAACGCGAACAACGCGTACATGCGGCTGAGCGGCACGAGCATGGCCGCGCCGATGGTGAGCGGGGGTGTGGCGCTGCTGCTCCAGGGTTCCGCTGGTCTGACGCCCGCGCAGGTCAAGCTCGCCATTCAGAACGGCGCGACCTACGTGTCGAGCGGCGGCCTGATGGGCGCCGGTGCCGGCAGCGTGAACTTCTGGGCGTCGCGCAAGCTTGCGTCGACCGGTCTCGTCGCATCCCTGTTGAACACGGTCGTTGGCGGTCTCGGCGTCACCTCCAGCGGCGCGTCGTTCTGGGACAACGGCACGCTCGGCAACCGCTTGTATGGCGGTCTCGGCATCCGGCTTCTGTCAGTGCTCGAAGCGCCGCTCGTCTGGCTCGACCCGTCGCTGCTGCGCGCCGGCGATCTGAACCTCCTCGGACTGCTGAATCCACTTGCGTCGGTGCATCCGAAATGGCTGCAGTACGGCGCCATCGGCGGATGGACGAACAACAACGCGATTCTCTGGGGCGACACGATTTACGACCCGCAGGGCCAGGCGATTCTCTGGGGCGACACCTCGACCGAAGGCGACGCCATTCTGTGGGGCGATTCGGTCCCGGATGATGGAACACAGTAAGACCAGCGGGACCGGTCAGCGGCCCATCGCACAGACGTCGCCGGCGATGCGCCGCTATCTGCAGGCGATCGGCACGGCCGGCGCGCTCGTGCTGGCCGACGCCGCCGCGTCGGCCGCGCACATGCCGCGGCCGACCGGGTGGTTGCTCCTCACGGCGGCGACGATCCTTGCCGGCTGCTTTCGCGTCCACTTCTCGTCGGTCTCCGCCAATATCGCCATCGACGACACGTTCTTCATCAGCACCGCGCTCCTGTTCGGTCCCGGTCCCGGGACGCTGACGATCGCGGCGTCCTGTCTGCTCTTTTCGCTGCAACGCCGCAAGCGCGCACGGCAGATCGTGTTCAACACGGCGGCGCTGGCGACGTCGATGGCGCTCGCGTCGCGCGTGTTCTTCGTCCTCGCCGGTGTGCCGCCGCTGGCGATCGGTGGCGATTCAATCGTGCCGCTGGTCCTGCCGCTGGTCGGCTACGTGATCGTCTACTTCGTCCTCAACTCGGGGTTCACCGCGATCGCCATCGGCCTCGACACGCGGCAGTCGCCGGGCGAGGTGTGGCGGAAGAACTTCCGCTGGCTGTGGATCGGGTACCTCGGATCGGCGTCGATCGCGTTCTGTCTCGTGCTGCTGCTGCAGCAGCACAACCTCGCCGCTGCGGCGATGGTGCTGCCGCTCTTTGCCGTCTTCTACCTGACGCTGCGCGCGACCTTCGGCCGGCTCGACGATGCGAAGCGGCATCTCGGCGACATGGATCGGCTGTACCTGTCGACGGTCGAGACGCTCGCCATGGCGATCGACGCGAAAGACGACTGCACGCACAGTCACGTCCGGCGCGTGCAGGCGTATGCGGTCGGGCTGGCGCGCGCGCTCGGCGTCGAGGATGAGCCGTCACTCAAGGCGATCGAGGCTGCAGCGCTCTTGCACGATACCGGCAAGCTCGCAGTTCCCGAGCACATTCTCAACAAGCCGGGCAAGCTGACCGACGCGGAATTCGAGAAGATGAAGCTGCACGTGGATGTCGGCGCGGACATCCTGTCGCTGGTCGAATTTCCGTATCCGGTGGTCCCGATCGTCCGCGCGCATCACGAGAACTGGGACGGTTCCGGATATCCCCGCGGCATGCGCGGCGACGACATTCCGATTGGCGCACGCATCCTCTCGGTCGTCGATTGTTTCGACGCGCTGACCTCCGACCGTCCGTACCGGCGCGCGATGACCGATCAAGCCGCCATCGACATCCTGCTGGAGCGGCGCGGTCGCATGTACGATCCGCAGGTCGTCGATGCATTCGTCCGTGTCTACCGCGATATCAGCGTGGCCGCGGCGGACAACACCGAACACCGGGAAGTGCTGCAGAAGATCACGCAGTCCCGCCAGCCCGAGATCCCGGCAGCCGCGGACTTCTCGCGTGAGACCGGCGCCTCGTCTCGCGTGCTCGCGTTCGTCAGCCTGGCGCGCGTCGCGTCAGGTGACGCGGCGATTGCCGATGTTCTCGCCCTTCAATCGCATCTGCTCGGCGACCTGATGCCCGGCGTCAGCGGCGCATGGTTTCTGCCGACTGCCTCTCGCGATCAGGTGACCGTCGTCGAGGCGTTCGGCGCAGCCGCAGCGGCGCTGCGGGGCAGCAGTGTCGTGGTCGGGGAACGGCTCACCGGCTGGGTGGCGGCACATCGGCAGCCGATCGTCAATTCGGATGCGGCGCTGGACCTCGGCGGCCGTGCCGACAGCGCGCTCGCACCGCTTCAGTACTGCGTCAGCGTGCCGCTGGTGCACGGCGACACGCTGGTCGCCGTGCTGACGCTCTACGGGTCGCAGTCGTTCGCAGACGATACCGGCCGCCTGCTGCAGATGGTCGCCCCGCATCTCGCGACGTCGATCGCGTGCGCCGTCAGTGCACAGGCGCGCGGACCGGCCGACGCGCCGACGGCCGACCGGATGTCGTCCCCCGGCCTGCGCCTCGTCTCGACGCGATAGAAAGCGCTTCGAAATTCGACACGACTTGCGGGCTGCGGCCGGGATTACGCCGCAGTGGTGTCGACCGGAACGCGTTCGTGCTGTGATGTGACGAATTCAATGAGCGGCTTCGACGCGCGAACGCCGAAGCCGCCCGGGTGAGACGCCGGATCAGAATCCGGTGATTCTGAAGACAGAACCCATGTTTCTGACGCCGCCGTACTGACAGTTCCCGTAGATGGCGCCGTCGCTGCCGCGCACCAGCCAGATCGGACTCGATCCTTCGGCGTTGCCCGCGAACGTGAACAACTGCACGTAGGTGCCGGCCGGTGAGATCTTGAACACCGTGCCGCCTGCGTATGCGCCGCCGCCGGCCGAGACGCCGATGAACGTGCCGTCAGCTACTGGAACCAGCGGCGCCGCCGGGTACGCGCCGTCGAGCGGGACGCCCGGACGCGGGCTTGGGTCGGGCACGCTGAATCCGCTGAAAGCGTGCAGCACGGAGAACGCGCCGCCGGGTGACACCTTGAAGACCACGCCGGCGTCGGCGCCACCGCCACCGTTCGTCGTCACGCCGTAGAAATTGCCGTCGCCTCCGAGTGTCATCCGCGAATAGGGAAACGATCCGTCGGATCCGGTGAAGGTGTGGATCGTCGAGAACGCTCCTCCCGACGTGATTCTGAACACCGTGCCGCGGCCTGCGGTGCCGCCTCCGCGGGTGGTGCCGTAGAACGCGCCGTCGGGTCCAATCACGAGCCCGGCGTACGGACGCGCGCCATCCGCCCCGCCCGAGAAGACCTTCAGGGTTGTGAGTGAGCCGGACAGACTCATTGCGAAGACCGTGCCTTCTCCTGCCGTCGGATGACACAGCGCGGAGCGATCGGCAGGGCACGTGCCTTCGCCGCCGAACGCCGTCGTCCCGTACAGGTTTCCGTCCTGGCCTTGAATCAGATCCCCGTACGAGTTGCCGCCGAGGAAGGTCATGGTCGTGACCGAACCGCCGGGCGTCAACCTGTACACGGACGCGCCGCCGCTCGTCGTCCCGTAGAAATTCCCGTCGCTCGCCTGCACCAGCGCGCCGTACGGAAAAGCCGGATTCTGGCGATGGTCTGCCGTCGTCGCTTCGAAGGTGTGCAGGACGGTGAACGTGCCCGAGGGCGACAGGCGGAAGAGTATCCCGCAGCCATCAAGGTTCGCGACGCATGCGGGGTTGAATGGACCACCAGTCGCCGCAGTCCCATACAGATTGCCGTCGGAGCCCTGCGTCACTGTGGACCAGTTGCTGCCGTCGTTCGGCGATCCGCTGAAGCCGTGAATCGTCGCGAAGCCGGGTCCGCCTGCGGGAGGAGGGGTACCGCCGCCGCCGCCTGATCCGCCGACGGTGATCGCCACTTCATTCGACACAGCGCCGGCGCCGCATGCGTTCCGCGCCTGCAGCCGGACGTAGTAGGTGCCGTTCGGGACCCCGGTCGCTGTATACGACAACCCGTTCCCGAGATCGAACTGACCGGCGTTGGTGGCGCCGGCGCTCGTACCTGCAAGCAGCACGTACGTGGACGGCGAGCCCGAGGCCGCCTGCCATGCGAAGGTGACCGTCGATCCGCTCACGCTGGCGAGGAACGACGTCGGCGCGCCCGGCGCTCCACTGCAGCCGCCGCCGCCGACGACGAGCGCGACGTCCTGCGACGGGCCGCCGGCGCCGCCCGCGTTCACCGCAATCACCCGGATGTAATACGTGCCGGCGCCGACGCCGCTCGCCGAGAACGTGGTCGAGTCGCTGCCGGTGTTGAAGTTCGCGAGGTTGCTCAACCCGGGGGCGGAGCCAGCCTGCAGGATGTACGACGTCGCAGGGCAGCCGACTGCTGGCGCCTGCCAACTGATCGTCACATTCGATCCGCTCGACGCCGTCGTCACGCCTGTGGGCACAGCCGGTGCCAGGCTGCACGCGGCGCCGGCACCGACGTTCACGACGACTTCATTCGATGGCGCGCTGGTGCCGCTCCCGTTCGCGGCGACGACACGCACGTAGTAGGTGCCGGGCGGGACGCCATTGGCGGTCACGCTCGTCGTCAGACCGACGCTGGAGGCCGCGAGGTTCGATGCCCCGGGCGACGATCCAGCTTGAAGGATGTAGGCGGTCGGAGCGCCACCCGCGCTCGATGAGTTCCACGCGAGAGACACCGCCTGGCCGCTGACGGTCACGCCAAGACTGCTCGGGGGGCCCGGAGGTGCGACAACGTCGGCCGCGACGACGTGACCGCCGAGCGGCAGCCGGCCGGTCTTGCCGACGGCGCCGCACGCCGGGTTGATCGTCGTGGAGAAGATCGAGCCGGCCGCCCCCGAACTCACGAGGCACGACCAGGAGCGGACAACGGAATCGCCACCCTGCGCCGCGATTCGTGCGGACGGGACGAAGATGACGGCGGCAGCGATGCCTGACACCCCGGCCAGACAGGTCGCGATCACACGCCGAGCAGGTTTCAGAGAGAACGCGCCGAAAACGCCGAAGCCGCACTTCGCCATGCAGCCACCCTCCTGAGCGGCCCAACCGTCGGTTTGGGAATAACGAAAACCGGCGTAAGTGCACGATCGTTGCCGAGCTACTCGCTACCGCCGGTGCGTTGGTAAACAGTGGGGAAGTGGCGAACTTCAAGCGACGCGAATCAACGAGCGCGCTCGAGGGAGAGGCAGCCGCGCGAGCGGAAACTGTATGGAAAGCATCAAGATCGTAACCAGATACTCGAGCTTCCTGACGTGGCCGCCCGATGCGTCGGAGGACGTTACACTAATGGTTCACAGCCTCATCGACCGTAGCTCAGCGGATCGAGCACCCGCCCCTCCAACCGAAATCGACACGCTCCCGTCATGGGTCCCGCTGCTGCCGGCCGTGATCGTGATCCAGGATGCGTCGCTCGACGCGGTCCACGAGCAGTTCGTGTACACGTTCACCGCGCCTGTGCCGCCAGCCGCGGCCGCAGTGAACGACGTAGGGGCGACAGCGACTTCGTCCCACTCGAACGCGATGCGACCGACTGACGTCACCGGTCGCAGAAACGAATCCGAGACAGGCGCGACCGTGCCTGCGAGAATGGCGGTGTCGGTTGTGACGCCGCACTGCGTGATCGACGCGCCGGACGCGTGCTCGACGACCGCATCGAAAAACGCCGCGCTACGTCGCTCTTCGACAAGCGACCTCGGTTCTTGCTGAACGTCGTCGGCGACCAGATCGGATCGTCGATCCCGAGGCCGATGGAACCAACGACCAGCACGCTGCAGTCGATCTCCTCCATCAGCGGCCGCTCGCTGCGGATCGTATAGAGGGACTGCAGCAGCAGCGTGCGCAGCTGCTCGCGCGGAATCGACGTTCGTCCATGTCCGATTACGTCTTGGTGAACTGCGGCGAGAGTGCTGCGAACACCTCATCGGTCATCCGCCGAATGGGGCCGCAACGGGTGATCAGGCTGCACCCGCGCATCCGGGACGAAGAAACTGAACATGTCGGCAAGAGAACCAGGCTGACGGCGGCGTTGAAGAAGAAAAGACTTCTATCTGTCGGCCACACGGAACGAGGAGAAGCGGAAAGGCAGGCTACACTGGGACTTGCATTCACGACGCGCCCGTAGCTCAGCGGATAGAGCACCCGCCTCCTAAGCGGGGGGCCGCCGGTTCAATTCCGGCCGGGCGCGCCAAGACGTTGAAGTGTTTTTGCAGATCGCGATCCGCACCGACCAGTCAAAGTGGTCAAAGCGCCGATCTGCGCCGTGTGACTCGCGGCGCTCGGCGCGTTCCTGTTGCGCGTGCCACAGGTCGTTCCGGTTCTGCAGATTCAGCCGGAATTCCGGCGACGTGCCGGTGAGGTCGGCGAGCCGCAGCGCCGTGTCGGGTGTGACGCCACGGTTTCCGCGAATCAGCTGGTTCGTGATTCGACCCGCCGAGCGTCTGCTCCTGGCCTCAACGGACCGATGCTCTTCGGTCGCTCCTCGCTGCTCGGTCGGCGAGCATCGCCGAACGATCGAGCGGCATCTCTGGAAAACATGGCCGTGAAAGTGACGATCCCAGGTCGGCGGTTCCCGGACTTGATGTTTCACCGCGACATCGCCGACAATCGAACGAGTATCCTCAACAGTCCTGATCGGGCAGTTGGAGTCCGAAGCGGCCGCGATCGCGATCGGGTCGAGAGCCGATCCGGTTTGCAGCGATCGCGGCGCCGGTGAGCAGGTCATGAAGAGAACCGAACGTCAGCATCTGAAGGAAAACGAGCTGCAGACATTCGCGCGCCAGGCGCGCGAACAGCTCGAAGCGCGTCAAAAAGAAACCACCACCATCCTCACCATCGTCGCCGTCGTCGCTGCCGCCGCGCTCGGATTCTTCGCCTGGCGCGAGCACGTGCAGTCGAAGGCTCACAGCCTGCTCGCCGAGGCGATGGCGGTCCAGGACGCGCGGGTCGGCCCGCCGCCGGCGCCGGGAACGCCGTCGGGAGGCCGGTATTTTCCGACCGAACGCGAGCGCGCACAGGCGGCGCTCACCAAGTTCAAGATCGCCGCCGATGCGTATCCGTCGACCGACGCCGGCACGTTCGCGCGTTACCAGCAGGGCGCGCTGTCGCTGTCTCTCGGCACGACGCAGGGTGCGATCGAGGCGTATCAGCAGGTGATTGCGAAGTCAGGCGACGGGTTCTACGGCCAGATGGCGCGCCTCGGTCTCGCCGAAGCGCAGGCGCGCGCGGGCCAGTACGATCAGGCGATCAACGCGTTCAAAGAGATGGCGCAGCGGAAGGACGGTCCGCTGCCGGTCGATGGCATCCTGATGCAGCTCGGGCGCACTTACTTGCAGGCGGGCAAGCGCAGTGACGCGCAGCAGACGTTCAATCGCCTCGTCGAGGAGTATCCTGATTCGACGTTCGCGAGCGACGCACGCCGGGAGATCGAGACGCTGAAAAAGAGTGCCTGACGGGTAGGAGCTAGGAGCTGGGGGCTAGGGGCTAGCTGAACGCTCGGCCACCTTCGCGCTGCGGGAACAACTCGAACGTGTAGCTGGCTCCCAGCCCCAGCCTCGAGCCGCGACGTTATCCCCCGGCCGCCAGCCGTGAGCCTCTGTTCGGCCGCACCTCGCCGCCAAATCGATACGACAGGATCTTGTAGATCAACTTCGCGCACAGGAAGTTCGGTGCGACGTTGCCGCCGATTGGCGAGAGTTCGACGAGATCGCAGCCCACTACGGTCCGCCGTGCGATGACGCGCCTGAGCAGTGCGAGCGCTTCGTACCACGACAGACCGCCAGGTTCCGGTGTACCCGTCGCCGGCATGATCGCCGGATCAAGACCGTCCACGTCGATCGTCACGTACACCGTATCGGTCAGCGAATCGACGACGCGATTCATCCAATCGGGATCGTTGCGCATGTCGAAGTCGTAGAAGATCCGCGTGGGCAGCGACGGCACGTCCGTCGCCTCTTCAACCGACAGGCTGCGGATGCCGACCTGCGTCGCCCGCGCGAACTCGAGCGTCCGCCGCATCGCGCACGCGTGATTGTGCCTGGTCCCCATGAACGACTCGCGCAGGTCGGCGTGCGCGTCGATCTGCAGCACCGACAGGCCCGGGTACTTCGCCGCCACGGCGCCGACGACCGCCGGCGTGATCGAGTGCTCGCCGCCGAGGATCACCGGAAACTTGTCGCGATTCACGAGCTCGCCGGCGACCCGGCGGATCTCGCGCGTCACCTCGTCCATCGTGCCGAACGGGAAATCCATCTCCGGCAGCGTGAAGATGCCGATGCTGTGGACGTCGGTCTGCGTCTCCTCGTCCCACAATTCCATGTGCGACGAGGCGACCAGGATCTCGTGTGGTCCATTGCGCGTGCCGGGAACGTACGACGTGGTGCGGTCGAGTGGCACCGGCAGGATGACGACGCGGGCGTGGTCGAAGTCGGTGGTCGTCGGCGTCGTGCCGCCGAACTCACCGAGTGTCATCTGATCGTAGTCAAACGGCAGGTTCATTCACGCCCTCGAAGCGCTCGGGTGGGACGGTCTGCCCGTCGACCGTCATGACGCGGCTCGCGAGTGTGAACTCCGGCTTCCTGCGCGCGGCGAGCAACGGTCGCGCGGAGGTGGCGAGCGCGCTGGCGAGGAGCGGCAGCGCGATGGTGGCGTCGGCGTGCACCGACACTTTCGCCGAATCGGTCGCCAGCTTGCCCCAGCTCTGCGCCTCTTCGAGGCTCGATCCGGACGCGCCGCCGAAATGCGGCACGTCGGTGACGATTTGCAGGGCGTAGCGGTGGCCGCTGACCTCGTCACTGTAGAACTCGGCCTGCACGCTCGCCTGGTTGATGAAGTTCTTCGGCGTGCCGCCGCCGAGCACGACCGAGGCGGTCCGCGGACGGCGGATCACCAGGTTCGCCGATTCGACGATGTCGCCGATCGTGTCGATGTAGCCGGCGCCGGCCTTCTTCTGCCGCGCCTGCGACAGACCCATGCCGATCGACGAGTCGGCAATCGCCGGGCAGAAGATCGGCACCCTGGCGCGGAACGCGGCGGTGAGAATGCCGTCGCGTCCGGTCGTCTTCCACAGATGACCGCCGAGCGCGTGGAGGAACTCGCGCGTCGTGTACGGCCGCGTGTCGAGCGTCGTCGCGAAGTCCGCAATCCAGTTGTCGTTCGAGATGAATTCCTCTTCGCTCGCGAAGGTGTCGTAGACGCGGTCGACGCGTTCGTCGGCGAGCGCCGCGTCGTCGGCCTGCGGCGAGCCGACGTAGTGGTGCTGGCCGCGTGTCTCATGCAGATCGTGGTAGAGGTTGGCGCCGGTCGACACGAGGCAGTCGACGTAGCGATTCAGGATGAGGTGCGCGACCACGAGCCGCAGTCCGCCGGCCGAGAGCGCGCCGGCCATGCCGAGGAAGATCGTGACGTCGTCCTGGAGCATCTTCTGCCAGATGCGATGCGCGGTCGCGAGGTTCCGGCCCTGAAACGAGATCCGCTCCATCCGCGCGAGCACCTGGTCCGCGGTGAGTCCCGCCTCGACGGCGAACGGCTCGATCGGCGTCTGCAGGAATCGCGATTTCTTCTTCATGCGGCGCTCATTATTCCATATCAGAACCTGGTTGTAATTCGGCCGCCGCAGCCGTAGTCTGCAGCGCGATGAAGATCTCGACTCTCGTTCTCGTCCTCGTGCTGACGCTCGCGCAGACCAGTCGGCCCGCCGGTCTTCGCGTCTACGTGGTCGACGTCGAAGGTGGCGGCGCGACGCTGGTGATCTCGCCGGGCGGCCAGTCGATGCTGATCGACAGCGGCAGCCCCGGCCCCGCCGCCGAGCGCGACTCCGCGCGGATCGCGGGTGCGATGCGCGCCGCCGGCCTGACGAAGATCGACTATCTGTTCACCACCCACTACGACGGCGATCATGTCGGCGGCGCGCCGGCGGCGGACGGCGTTGCGCATTTCGACCGGTTCTTCGATCACGGCGAGATGGACCCGAAGTGGGAGCAGAACCGCGGGATCGAGGAGCGGTATCGTGCGTACCTGGCGATTGCCGGCGGCAAGCGGACGATCGTGACGGCCGGCGACACGATTCCGTTTGCCGGCGCTCGGGTCGAGGTCGTGGCTTCACAGGGGGCGGTCCTCGCGAAGGCCATCAACCACGGCGGCGCCGCGAATCCGTACTGCGCCGACGCCGAGGTGAAAGAGCCGAACAAGACCGAGAACTCGCAATCGGCGGGCGTGCTGATTTCCTACAACGACTTCTCGTTCCTGGACGTCGGCGATCTGACGTGGGACAAGGAAATGGCGCTGGCCTGTCCGGTCAACAAGCTCGGACGCGTGTCGCTGCTGCTGGCGACGCATCATGGCTTCTTCAACGATCAGTCGGGAGCCCCGGCGCTCGTCTGGGCGATCCAGCCGCGCGTGGTGATCGCGAACAATGGCCCTCGGAAAGGCATGGCGGACACCGCCTACGATCGCATCCAGAAGGTGCGCGGTCTCGAGGGGTTGTGGCAGTCGCACCTGGCGCTCGCCAACGACAAGGCGCACAACACGACCGAAGACATGATCGCGAACCTCGAACCGTCGGCTGACTGCAAAGGCAACTGGATTCGCGTCGATGTGCAGCCGAACGGTCAGTTCACCGTCACCAACGGCCGCAACAACTTCAGCAAAAGCTATCAAGCAAAGTGAAGGATCGCTGTAGTGTCCGGCTTGAGCCGGCCGGTGGTCAGAATGCCTTGCCGATTCGGAAATACACCGTTGCGCGATCAGCGACGATGCCCGCGCCGTCGTGGCCGTACGCCGCTCCGCCGGTCAAGGTGAGGCGGGCAAAGTAGCCGAGGACGACATCGCTCGACAATTCCGCGCCCGCCGAGAGCTTGGTTGCGCCGGCGCGGTAGGTCCGCGTCCACGCATCGCCCGCATCGACGAAGGCCGACGCGGCGAGCGTGTGAAGAAGGATCGGCCACGTGCCGATGCCGCGTTGCGGGCGGCTGAGCGGCCACCGGTACTCGGCGTTGACGAGTGCGATGTGGCTGCCCGCGAACGTCGCATCAGCAAAGCCGCGCAGCAGGCTGGATGCGCGGCTGCTGAAGTTCAGGACGCCGCCATCGGTCTGGCTGCCGCCGAGCAGGAAGGTGCGGCCGACCGAGGCGTCGCCTGACGACCGCCCGCCACTCAAGCGAAGCGCGACGACATGGTGCGCGGCGAGACCCGGCAAATACGCGCGAGCGTCACCGGTGACCGTCGTCGAGTCGCCGGACGATCCGAGATTCCGCCGCACGATCTCGACGGTCGTGCCCGCGAGGATGCCCCCCTCGCGACTCACGGAGTAGCCGTAGGTGTGAGCCGTCGCCGACTGCCAGCCGGCGCGGATCGGCGTGAGCGTTCGTGTGGTCGTCCCGAGAGGCGTGTCCTCCTGCGAAGTGCGGAGCACTGATAGGACCGCGGCGTGCGCCGCGCGCGTATGAACGAAGGGCACCAAGACGCCGCCGCCGACCGTCGTTTCGCGCCGGGTATCGGCCGAAGCCGTGCCGACATCCGTGGCCGGGCCGACAAAAAATGACGTCGTACTGGAAGCCGCGGCGAACAACGTCGGGCGCCATCGATCGTAGGCGTACGAGACGGTCCAGTCAGGCGACGCCCGGTTGGGTGTCGGCGCACCGGGCGGACTCGAGACCAGCCAGGTCGCGTTCAGCGCGTAGGTGTGGTAACCGAGCACGTCGACGCCGTTGACGGCGGCACCGAGGCGCACCTGATCGGCGTCGCTGGCGATCACCGGCGCCCACGAGGTGGGTGCGAGCGTCATGACGGGCTTGTACGGCTGCGGTTGGAGTGGCGTGCTTTCGTCCGGTATGGACGCATTAGGGTTGTCGCCGGCCATCAGCCTGCCGCGCGGCGCGCACCAGGATGGCGGAGGTGCGGGCGGCAACTCATGCGGATAGGGCATCGTGAAGATGTCGTAGCCGGCAACCGTGTAGCCCGCAAACGCGATCGTGGCGCCGTCTGGTGACACGTCAGGCCACAGCACACCGCCGGTCGTGTGTGTCAACTGACGACACGCCGCGCCGTCCACGGCGACTTCGAAGAGATTGAACACCTCATCCGGCGCTGCGGCGGCGATGACGAGCGCGGCGCCGTCGGGACGCCACGCCGGCATGACGAACCGTGTGCGCGCGTGGCTGGCCACCACGCGAACGGCACGGGTCGTCACGTCCACGATCACTACCTCGGACATCGCGGCGGGGCGATGACGTTCGACCGCGATGGTCCGACCGTCCGGCGACCAGCGCGGTCCATCGAAGTAGACGTCGGGTTCGGAAAGCAGGGGGGAAATCACGGTCCGGCTGAAGCCGGACGCTACGCCTGAAGGCGCGACGGCCAGATCCGGTGCGGCGGTAGTGTCCGGCTCTAGCCGGACCGTCACGAGATCCCTCTGGCCCGTGCGCGCCTGCGCGGCGACGAGCACGGTGCCATCCGGCGAGAGATCCGGATCGCGCAGCCGCGCGTCGGACGTCACTTGCCGGACGCCTCCACTCGCGCGCGACAGCGCATAAAGATCGTTGTAGAGACCGACGTTCCGCCGTTGCTCCATCTGATTGAAGTAGATGATGTCGGGGCCGATCGCCATCGTCGAGCCCAGATATTTCGTCGTCAGGCGGCGCGATACCGAGCCGTCGAGGGAAACGCTGTTCAGCGAGGGGAAGTCGTCCGGGTTCGCGGCGCTGTACAGGATCTGCGCCGGGCAGGTGGCGCACGCGAAGCGATCGAATCGCGGACCGCTGGTTGTGAAGCCGTGATGCGTCAGCTGGCGGATGCCGCGGTCTTCCGTCGACCGAGACGTGCGCTCTGCGTCCGCGATCGCGTCCGCTTCGTAGTCGCGCCACAAATCGCCCAACGTTTCGCCGTAGACATACAGGAACGCGCGCGTCGACGTGTAGGGAAATCGACGGGCCGTTGCCGTGGCGAGCGCTGCCAGCGAATCGGCTCCGAAGCGTCCGACCAGATACTCGTGGAAGTCAGCGCCGTATGCGTACGGCGCCGACCCCGACGGCCAGTCGGTGACTCCGCCGTTGACGCGATCGAGCGGCTCCGGCCGGCCGGCGCGCGCCGCTTCACCGACGATCGCTTCAAAGTCCCCGGCGTGCAGGCGGCCATTGCCGGTGATCGCGCTCTCTTCGAAGGTGGCGATCCCCTCAATCGCCCACATCGGCAGAAACAGATTCGGGAACGCGTACGACGTCCGGCCGAAGATCGCGCGCGCGATCCGTGCCCACCCCTCGGATCGATCCAGGTGCACGACGTGCGTGAACTCGTGAGTGAAGGCGAGCCGCAGCCAGTCGTCGAAATTGAACTCGGTCCCCGGCGGCCACACCGTGTAGATCACGACCGTGTCATACGGCACTGGCGTCGCGTAACCGTTCGCGAACTCGCTCTGGTCGGCGAGCACGACGTGGGTTCGACCAGGCGGCACGACGCCGAGAGGTTGCTGCAGGGTCCGCCAGGTCTCTTCTGCGATGACGGCGAGGCGCTGCGCCAGGCGATCTTCGCCCTGGTGAAAATAGATGATGAAGTGCGGCGTCTGAATCTGTCGAAAGCGCAGCGCCGGATCGAAGCGGTTGGCGGCGTGAACCGCCGACGTGAACGTGCTCGACAGCAGCGCGGCGGCGGCCAGCGCCTGGGCGAGGCCGCGGCGGCTATCGCGCCTCGGCGGGAGCGGACCTGGAATCACGCGTGACGCGGGCGAGCACGATGCACAGGATGAGGGCGGGAACGCCCAGCAGACCGGCGCCGATGAAGAAGAGCGCGTAGGCCTCTGGCAGCGAGCGTCCGACGCGCAGGGAGTCCACCCACACGCCGGAGAAGCCCTTTGCGAACTTTCCGACATAGGTGTACGCAGAGCTCAACAGCGCGTACTGGGTCGCGGTGTACCCCAGGGTCGTGAGGCTCGACATGTAGGTGACCAGCGCGACGCCGGCAAAGCCGATCCCGAAGTTGTCCGCGGCGATCACCGCCGCGAACACGCGCGCGTCGGGACCGGTCCGGGCGAGCGTCGCGAAGTTCGCGATCACCAGGATCTTCATGACCACGCCGGCGATCAGCGTCCTCATGTAGCCGAAACGGAGCGCGCAGAAGCCGCCGGCGGCGATGCCAAGCAGGGTCGTGACCAGCCCGATCGACGCACGCACGGTGCCGACCGTGTCCTTCGACAGCCCGATGTCGTGATAGAACGGATTGACCATCGGCCCCATCATGTATTCCGGCAGCTGGTAGAAGCTGATCATCGCCAGCATCAGCAGCGCGAGCCAGCCGTAGACGCGGAAGAACTCCGTGAACGGACCGATGACCGCGTCGAAGAAGCCGCGCGCGGTCCAGAGCGGCGCGGACTCGGCTTTCGACTCGAAGACCTTCGCGGCGCGCAGCGGCTCGGTCGCGATCAGGCTCGCGGACACCCCGATCGCCATCAGCGCGCTCATCAGCATGTACGAGATTCGCCAGCCGAAATGGTTCGCGGTAATCAGGATCACCGCTTCCGACACGAGTACCGCGAACCGGTAGCCGAGCTGGTAGGCAGAGGAGAGCAGTCCGAGCTCGTCGGAATCACTGGCGGCCTCGATGCGCCACGCGTCGACGACGATGTCCTGCGTCGACGAGGAGAAAGCGACCAGCAGCGCGAGCAGGCCGAGCGTGGCGAGTCCGGCTTTGAGGCCTGCCGTCGCGATCGCGGCCAGCCCGACCGCGATCATCAGCTGGGTGAGGACCATCCAGCCGCGGCGGCGCCCGAGGCGGCCGACCAGCGGCGCGTCGAGCCGATCGATGAACGGCGCCCAGAGGAACTTCAGCGAGTAGGCGAGACCGACCCACGACAGAAACCCGATCGCCGACAGCGCGACGCCTTCGTCGCGCATCCAGTAGCCGAGCGTGTTGCCGGTGAGGAAGAACGGCAGGCCGGAGGAGAAGCCCAGCACGAGCATCGCCGCCACTTTCGGCTGGCGGAGCGCAGTCAGTACGTCGCGCTTGCGAACCGGCGTCTTCGCGCGCGGCGATACCGTCACCGCGGCCGGTACCACCTCCGCGACGCCGGTCGCAGTTCCCTCTGCGCCCTTTGTCGACCTTTGTGCCCTCGTCACAATTCGGCCTTCAGCTGTGACAGCAACGTCAATGCTTCGACAGGCGTCATGTGATCGACGTCCAGCGACGCCAGCTTCTCACGCAGCGGATCGTCCACGGCATCGGCCGTCTGGAACAAGGCCAGCTGACGCTGCGGATCGCTGGCGGTGCCGCTGAGCGACGGACGGCCGCCCCGCGTGAGCTCGTCGCGCTCGAGCGCCGCGAGGATTTCCCGCGCGCGGTCGATGACCGTCTTCGGAAGACCCGCCAGCCGCGCGACCTGAATACCGTAACTGCGATCCGACCGCCCGGGCACGATCTTACGCAGGAAAATAATCTCATCCTTCCATTCCCGCGCGGCGACATGGAAGTTCACCACGCCGGGCGTGGCGTCGGCCAGATCGGTGAGCTCGTGGTAGTGTGTCGCAAACAGGGTTTTCGGCCGGATCTTCGCGTTGGTCGCGAGGAACTCGGCGACCGCCCAGGCGATGCTCAGGCCGTCGAA
>DATFXR010000118.1:0-3250 GCA_035315685.1 Vicinamibacterales bacterium
GCGGGACGCCTGAGCGACGTCATCGTGATCACCTCCGACAACCCGCGCAGCGAGGATCCGGCACGCATCATCGAGGAGATTCAGCGCGGCATCACGCCCGACACGCGGCGCGAGAAGCAGTCGCTGCTCACGATCGTCGACCGGAAGCAGGCGATTACGCGGGCGGTCGAAATCGCGAGGCCGAACGACCTCGTGCTGGTCGCCGGAAAGGGGCACGAAAAGTATCAGGTCATCGGCGCTCGCACGCTGCCGTTCGACGACGTCGCGGTGGCGCGCGAGGCGCTGGCGAAACGGCGGACCAACTCGGGCGTGGTGTGACCGCGATTCCGCTCACGGCAGCCTCCGTCGCGGCGGCGGCAGGCGGAGTCGTCGCCGGCGATCCGGGTCAGGCGTTCGACGGCGCGTCAATCGATACGCGGACGCTGAAACCGGGCGAGCTGTTCATTGCGATTCGCGGCGAGCGGTTCGATGGCGCGGAATTTGTGGATGCGGCGATCGATGCCGGTGCCGCCGGCATCATGGCCGACCGGCGTAGCGCGAAGGCTTTCGCCGAGCGACCGGGCGCGAAGCGCCGCGTCCCCGTCATCGGCGTCGACGACACGACGATCGCGCTCCAGGCGCTGGCGCGCGCGATTCGGCGCGAGTCTGGCGCGAGGGTCGTCGCGATTACGGGGAGCGCAGGCAAGACCACGACGAAAGAAGTGACCAGCGAGCTGTTGAGCACGCGGTTCCGCGTGATCCGCAACCGCGGGAACTTCAACAACCACATCGGGCTGCCGCTGTCGTTGATCGATCTGCGGCAGCGGCCGGAGATTGCAGTCGTCGAGCTCGGGATGAATCACGCAGGCGAGATCAGCACGCTCGTGCGAATTGCCGAACCCGACGTCCGGGTGTGGACCAACGTCGGCGAAGCGCACCTGGGTTTCTTCGCCTCGCTCGACGCGATCGCCGACGCCAAGGCGGAGATCCTCGAGGGCGCGCGCCGATCCGACCTGTTGGTCGCGAATGCTGACGACGCGCGGATCACCGCACGGATGGGTGGGTTCGCCGGTCGGGTGACGACGTTCGGCGTCGAGCGTGCCGCCGACGTGCGTGCGGCGTCCATCGTCGATCGCGGAATCGACGGAACGAGCGCGCAGGTCGTCACTCCGCACGGCACCGTCGAACTGACGACGCCGCTCGCCGGTCGCGCGAATCTGGCGAACATCCTTGCGGCGACGGCCGTCGCGCTCGAGTTCGGCGTGCCACTCGCCGAGGTCGCGAAGCAGGCCGCCGCCCTGCGTCCGGCGTCGCACCGCGGTGAAGTGGTGCGACTGGCGCGCGGCGTCACCATCATCGACGACAGCTACAACGCGAACCCGACCGCGACGAAGCGGGCGATCGACGTCCTGGCAGGCAGCGCCGCGTCGCGGCGCATCGCCGTCATCGGCGAGATGCTGGAACTCGGCGAGCGTGCGGACGAATTGCACGCCGACGTTGGACGCGCGGCAGCGCGCGCCCGCCTCGACACGATCATCGCGATCGGCGGCGCACCCGCCCGTGCGCTCGCGGCCGCAGCGGTCGCTGCCGGAATGCCGGCCGCCGCGGTGAGGCAGTTCGCGACCAGCGACGAAGCGGCTGATGCGGTGGCCGACCTGCTGAGCGCTGGTGATCTCGTTCTCGTCAAGGGCTCGCGCGGTGTCAGGACCGATCGCGTCGTCGACCGTCTGAAGTCGGCATGGGGCGGCTGATGCTGTATCACCTGCTGTTCCAGGTCGTCTACCCGCGCACCGGTCTCGGCGTGCTGAACGTGACGCGCTACATCACGTTTCGTACGGCGGCGGCGACGTTGTCGGCGCTCGCGATCAGCCTCGCGTTCGGGCCGTGGCTCGTCAAGAAACTGCGCGAGTTCCAGATCGGGCAGGTGATCAGGGCGGAAGGTCCGCAAACGCACCGTCCGAAGGCCGGCACGCCGACGATGGGCGGACTGCTGATCCTGACGGCGGCGCTGGTGCCGACGCTGCTATGGGCTGATCTGACCAACGCCTACGTCTGGATTGCGGTGCTGACCACGGCCGGCTTCGGCGCGATTGGATTCGCCGATGACTATCTGAAGATCGTGCGACGGTCCCATCACGGCCTCCTGCCGCGCTACAAGATGGGCTATCAGATCCTCATCGGCATGCTGGTTGGCGTGGCGTTGCTGATTCTGAATCACCAGGCGCTCTACACCACACGACTCGTGTTTCCGTTTTTCAAGCGCCTGATCCCCGATCTCGGGTACGGATACCTGCTGTTCGCGGCATTCGTGCTCGTCGCGGAGTCCAACGCCGTCAACCTCACCGACGGGCTCGACGGCCTGGCGATCAGCATTTTTGCGATTGCGGCAGCGGCGTACACGGCGCTCGCGTACGTGACAGGCCACCGCGTGTTCGCCGAGTACCTGCTGCTGGTGCGCTTCCCGCAGGCGGCTGAGTTGACGGTGTTCTGCGGGGCGCTGGTCGGCGCCTCGCTGGGCTTCCTCTGGTACAACTCGTACCCGGCCGAAATTTTCATGGGCGATGTCGGGTCGCTGGCGCTCGGCGCCGCCCTCGGCATTGTCGCCATCCTGATCAAGCAGGAACTGCTGCTGCCGATCGTCGGCGGCGTGTTCGTGCTCGAAGCGCTGTCGGTGGTGCTGCAGGTCGGCTACTTCAAAGCGACCGGTGGTCAGCGGTTGTTTCGCATGGCGCCGCTTCATCACCACTTCGAGTTGATCGGCTGGAGCGAGCCGAAAGTGATTACGCGGTTTGTGATCGTCGCGATCATCTTCGCGCTCGCGAGCCTCGCGACGCTGAAGCTTCGGTGAGGGCCGGGGACTGGGGACTGGGGGACTGGCGAGCTTGGCGTTTGATGTGACCGGCAAGCGTGTGACCGTCGTCGGAGCGGCGAGGAGCGGCATCGCCGCCGCGGAGCTGCTCGCCCGCCGCGGCGCTCGCGTCACGCTGTCGGAAATCGCGGCCCAGATCGCGGACGGCGACCGACTGCGCGCGATCGGGGTCGCGCTCGAAATGGGCGGCCACGTCGCCGAGACGTTCACGGCCGCGGATCTCGTCGTGCTCAGTCCGGGTGTGCCGCCGGAAGCGCCGGCGATCCAGGCGGCGCGCGATCGGGGCATTCCGGTGATCGCCGAAATCGAGCTCGCGTGGCGATGGCTGCAGGGCCGCGTCATCGCGATCACCGGCACGAAGGGCAAGTCGACGACGACCGCGCTCACCGGCCGGATGCTCGA
>DATFXR010000119.1:0-6840 GCA_035315685.1 Vicinamibacterales bacterium
CACCGGCACGATGCTCGCGCGGCACAGCCAGTCGACGACAGCGATGCTCACGGCCAACGTGACGCCGTACGATCCGATGTCGCAGTCGATGCTGTACCAGATTCGAGGCGCGTTCATGGCCGCCGGCGCCGATGCTGTCACGGCGACGGAGCGGGCGTATGCCTCGCTCTTCGGCCTGGTGCAGCGGCAGGCGACGATGGTCGCCTTCGTCGGGATTTTTCAACTGATGGGGGTGATCTTCATCGCGCTGCTGCCGCTCGTCCTGCTGATGCGGCGGCCGAAGTCGCAGGGCGGCGGCGTCGGCGCTCACTGACGCTGACGCTCGTCCATGGCTGATGACTGATGGCATTCGCGTCAACCGTCAGGCATTAGCCATAGCCATGAGCCATAGCCATGAGCCATGAGCCATCAGCCATTGACTGTGAAACCGCAAGTCGCCGGCATCAGCCTCTCGCATCCCGACCGGATGATGTTCCCTGCGGCCGGCGCGACCAAGTTCGACCTTGCCCGCTACTACGAAGCGATCGCCGAGTGGATCCTTCCCCATCTGGCCGATCGGCCGCTGACGCTCGTTCGGTGTCCGGCCGGCGTGCCGTCAACCGGCGCGCGTAAAGGCGTCGATTGCCTGTTCATGAAGCACGCGAAAGTGTGGGGCCCGGCGCCGATTCGTCGCGTGCGCATTCGCGAGAAGACGAAAACCGGCGAGTACCTCGTCGTCGACACGCTGCCGGCATTGATCGGCCTGGCGCAGATCGACATCCTCGAGGTGCACACCTGGAACTCGCGATTCGCCCGCGTCGAGCAACCGGATCGAATCGTGGTCGATCTCGATCCTGGCGCCGATGTGAGCTGGCCCGCAATCGTCGAAGCGGCGAAACTCGTGCGGCAACTGCTGTCGGTGCTCGGCCTCGCCTCGTTCGTCAAGACGACCGGCGGACGCGGCGCGCACGTCGTCATACCGATCGAACCGCGCGCCGGATGGGCCGACTGCCTCGCGTTCGCGCGGGCGTTTGCGCAGGCACTGGTTCGACAACGCCCCGGTCTCTTCACCGAGCGCTACGCGAAAAGCGACCGGGGGCGGAAGATCCTGGTCGACTACCTCCGCAACAATCGCACCAACACGTCGATCGCGGCGTTCTCCACGCGGGCACGGCCGGAGGCACCGGTTTCCGTGCCTCTCGCCTGGTCCGAGCTGTCGGCGTCACGGACGCCTGACCGCTTCACGATCAGAACGGTGCCAGCCCGGCTCGCGAAACTCCAAGGCGATCCGTGGCGCGACTACTGGACGAGCCGGCAGGAGTTACCGCACCGCGCCGTCCACGCCCTCGAAAGCCTGTAAACTGAGCTCATGCGCGCGCCGGCAGCCCTGAAGGGCTGCGCTACCCAAACCGCGAGGGCAGCCCTGAAGGGCTGCACTTCCGGAATCGCGAGGCCAGCCCTGAAGGACGCTAGCGGGACATGGCCAGCCCTCAAGCGCACAGCGATTTCCGCCGTGATCCTGATGTCGATAGCACAGACCTTCAGGCCTGCCGTGCATGCCCAGGAATCGCGGCCGTCGTTTTCCGAGTGGCTCGACGGCGTTCGCACGGAGGCGATCGCGCGCGGCGTGAAAACCGAGATCGTGGACGAGGCGCTCGCGGGCGTCGAGGAGCCGCTCCCGGTGATCCTCGAACGCGATCGCGCGCAGGCGGAGACCGTCCTTTCACTCGAGTACTACATCGCGCGGCGCCTGACGCCAAAGCTGATCGAAAGCGGACGTGACGCCTTCGCCCGCAACCGTGACTTGCTGGCCGAAATCAGCGACGCCTACGCCGTGCCGTCGCGAATCATCGCCGCCATCTGGGGCATCGAGTCGAACTACGGCCGCTTCAGCGGTGTTCGGCCGACCGTGCCCGCCCTCGCGACGCTCGCATGGGATCCGCGGCGTTCGGCCTTCTTTCGCGGCGAACTGTTCAACGCGCTCGAGATCCTGAACCGCGGCGACATCGACCTGCCGCACCTGAAGGGATCGTGGGCCGGCGCGATGGGCCAGGTGCAGTTCATGCCGTCGAGCTATCTGCAGTACGCCGAGGACTACGACGGCGACGGGCGGCGCGACATCTGGTCGACGCCGGCGGACATCTTCGCCTCGATTGCCAACTACCTCAGCGGGCGTGGCTGGACGCTCGATGCACCGTGGGGCCGCGAAGTAAAAGTGACGCCGGCGATCGCGCAGCATATCCGGAGCGACGTGGCGCCACGCGGCGGCAGCTGCCAGGCGATCCGCAACATGACCGTGGCGTTGCCGCTCGCGAAATGGCAGGAGCTCGGCGTTCGCCTGCCGGGCGGCAAGGCGCTGCCGAAGAGCGACGTGCCCGCGTCGCTCGTATCCGGGTCGACACGCCATTTCCTGGTGACGCCGAACTACGACGCGATCCTCGAGTACAACTGCTCACACTCGTATGCGATTACCGTCGCCCTGCTCGGCGACGCAATTGCATCAACCGGAAAGATCACGGTGACTCCCGCGCCGAAATCGAAGTCGAAGGCGAGTCACAAGAAACGGGGTTGAGATGGCCGGCTCAGTCGAAATGGACGATCGCGGAATCGTCGTCTCGTGTCCACAGTGCGGTCAGCGGAACCGCTTGCGTTACGAGCGGCTGGACGATGCCGTGCGATGCGGCCGCTGCAAGGAGACGCTGCCGGCACCGTCGGCGCCGATCGAGCTGCACAGCTCGGCCGATTTCGACCGGCTGGTCGCCCGTTCGTCGGTACCGGTGGTCGTGGACTATTGGGCGCCGTGGTGCGGTCCGTGCCGGTTCGTCGCGCCAGAACTGCAGAAGGTCGCCGCCCGTCAGGCCGGGAAGCTACTCGTCGTCAAGGTGAACACCGACGAGCTCAGCGATCTCGGCGAGCGCGGCAAGATCCGATCGATCCCGACGCTCGCCGTGTTCGCCGGCGGCAAGGAAGTCGCGCGATCGGCTGGCGCGCGGCCCGCCGACGAGATCGAAGCCTTCATCGCTCAGGCTGCGCCACAGGGCGTCGCCTCGACACGATCGCGAAAATAAGCGGATCATCTGCGGATGCGAAAACTGGTGGCGGTCGCGGCGCTCTGCGCTGCAGTGGTGGTTCGCGCGCAGACGCCCGCGGCGCCGCGCTTCGACCTGGACGAGCTCACCGTCGGCGATCTGCAGCAGCGGATGCAGACCGGTCAGGAGACCGCGCGCTCGATCGCGCAGAAGTACCTGGCACGTATCGACGCGATCGATCGGAATGGTCCCTCGCTGCGCAGCGTGCTCGAAGTCAATCCCGACGCGCTCGCGATCGCCGATTCGCTCGACGCGGAACGGAAGAGTGGCGGCGCGCGCGGGCCACTGCACGGCATTCCGATCCTGCTGAAAGACAACATCGCGACCGCCGACAAGATGATGACGACGGCGGGCTCGCTGGCGCTGGCGGGTGTGACACCGCCGTCGGACGCCTTCGTCGTCGCGCGGCTCCGTGAAGCAGGGGCGGTGATTCTCGGCAAGACCAATCTGAGCGAGTGGGCGAATTTCCGGTCGACCCATTCGAGCAGCGGGTGGAGCGGCCGCGGCGGGCAAGCCAGGAATCCGTACGCCCTCGATCGCAATCCGTCCGGCTCGAGCTCGGGATCCGGCGCGGCGGTGGCGGCGAATCTTGCGGCAGCGGCGATCGGCACCGAAACGGACGGTTCGATCGTGTCGCCGTCGACCAGCAACGGCCTGGTCGGCATCAAACCGACGCTCGGCTTGATCAGTCGGACCGGCATCGTTCCGATTGCACACAGCCAGGACACTGCGGGGCCGATGACACGCACGGTCGCAGATGCGGCCGCGCTTCTCACCGCGATGGCGGGCGCGGATCCGACCGACGCCGCAACGTCGTCCACGCGACGGCCCGCGAGCCCCGACTATATGCGCTCGCTCGTCGCGAACGGCCTGTCCGGCGCGCGTCTCGGCGTCGTCCGCAACAAGCTGTTCGGCTACAGCGCGGCCGCCGATCGCATCGCCGAGGCCGCAATCGCCGACATGAAGAAGCAGGGCGCGGTCATCGTCGACCCGGCGAACATCACCACGCTCGGCACCTTTGGCGACTCCGAGTTCGAAGTGCTGCTCTACGAATTCAAGGCGGATCTGAACAACTACCTCACCTGGCTCGGACCGGCGTCACCCGTCCATTCGCTGAAGGACGTAATCGCGTTCAACGAGGCGCACAAAGATCAGGAGATGCCGTACTTCGGGCAGGAGATCATGACGATGGCCGAGAAGAAAGGGCCGTTGACGACGCCGGCGTACCGCGCCGCCCTGGCGAAGAATCGCCGGCAGGCGCGTCAGCTTGGGATCGACCTGGTGATGACGAAGTTCAATCTCGACGCGCTCGTCGCTCCCACCGGCGCGCCGGCGTGGCTCACCGATCTCGTCAATGGTGACAGTTCGGTTGCGAACTCCGACGCGCCGTCAACGGTGACCTCGGTCGCCGGGTATCCGCACATTACCGTGCCCGCCGGATCCGAGCGGGGGCTGCCGGTTGGAATTTCATTTTTCGGCCGCGCCTGGAGCGAGCCGACACTGATCAGAATTGCCTACGCGTACGAACAGGCAACAAAGCGTCGTAAGCCGCCGGCGTTCGCGCAGACAGCGGACATAGCACGACAGTGACGTTCTTGACAGTGATCTCTCGTAGTGGCACACGCGGGTCAAACGTGTAATCGCTGACGAAGCGTGCAGGCGCGCGAAAGAGGCGCACATCTGGGGACTTCTGAGCCGTGGCATTCCCGTTGCCCCTGATACCGGCGGAGAGGTGACCCATGTTGATGTTCAAGCGTTCGCAGCTGTACATCGGCCTCGCGCTCGCAGGACTCGCCGAGATCATCGTCCGTGCCGTCGCACACTGAGGAGGAGTGTGAGTGTGTAGGCCCATGGGCTTGGTAGGGTAGGACCGATCGGGCCCACCCCACCAACCCCATGGGCCCATCGGTCCCACACAACCCGGCGTCAGGCCGCACTCTGCCACACCACACGGCCCACGAAGAACGGGCCGAGCCGCTCCAGATAGAGCGACGTCTGCTGGGTCTTGCGCATCGTCTGCACGATCGCCGACAGCGGGTACAGCTGCTTCCCAATCAGCCCGACGACGAAGTCGTTGTCGTCCTGGTCGAGCCCGTGACAGGCGAGGCGGATGTCGTGCGCGAAATCGCCGGCGCCGAACGACATGCCGATGGCACCGTGCTCGGCCAGGATCACCCGCTGCTCATCGACGGGCAGCTGCGCGAACTTGCCGCTGCGCCGCAGCGGATACCACACCGACCATTTCCAGAGCGGATTCAGCACCGTGCGCTGCGGACGATGGATGAGAACATCTTCGAGATCCGGCTCATAGCCGAGCGAGTAGGTCCGTCCGAGCATCGTGTATTCCGGTTTCTGCGCGAGCGCCGAGAACCCCGGTCCGTTGAGCACCGGCCGGACACGATCGAGGAAGAAATCGGGATCGTCGCTGAAGGTGAGCAACCCGATACCGCGCGGATCGTTGACGTCCTCGTACAGGACGCCGGCGATCTTGGCACGCGACAGGTGATCGGCGAGCGGCGCAGCATCCGCGCACCCGCCGAACGCCAGGAACTGCATGAACAACCGCGCGTCGGATCGCTGCGGCTGTCCGTTTCTCATCCCGCCGCGCTCGCTCAAATCCGGCGGCTCAGGGCCTCGTCTCGCTTCGGTTGGATGCGACATGCGCTGAGTATAATTCGCGGGCCGTGGCACCGGAGTACACGCTGCGTCCGGCGACGATCGCCGACGCCGATACGCTCGTCCACCATCGTCTGGCGATGTTCACCGACATGGGGTCGGAGTATGACGCGGTCGTGCTCGACGCGGCATTCCGCGCGTGGCTCGCGCAGCTGATGCCGTCGGGCGCGTACCGCGCCTGGCTGGTCGAGACCGATACGGGAGAGGTCGCCGCCGGCGCCGGCATCACGGTCGTGCCCTGGCCGCCCGGACCGCGCTACCCGGGCGAACGGCTGGCGTTCGTCTACAACGTCTATACCGAGCCGGCGCATCGCCGGCGCGGCCTCGGCAGGCTGATGATGGACGCGATCCACAGGTGGTGCCGCGCGAACGGCGTGCGATCGGTCGCGCTGAACGCCAGCCGCGACGGCCAGCGGCTCTACGAGGCGATGGGCTACATCGAGTCGCCGGCGCCGATGATGTTCCTCACGCTCGACCCGTGACGGCCGACAGCGGGACGGTTCGCACGCATCGGGGCATGTCCGGCAGACTTGCCGCCCTGCCCGCTCGCGGTATAATCCGTCGGCTCAGGCCCAACTGAACGAAGGAGACTACGCGAGCATGCCGTTCATCATCACTGACCCGTGTATCGAAACGAAGGACACCGCCTGCGTCGATGTGTGCCCTGTCGATTGCATTCACCCGCGCAAGGACGAAGCGGAGTTCGCGCAGACCACGATGCTCTACATCCATCCGGAAGAGTGCATCGACTGCGGCGCCTGCGTCCCGGCGTGCCCGGTGGCGGCGATTTACGAGAGCGTGGACGCCACGCCAGCGCATCAGAAGGACTTGATCGAAGCCAACGCCGTCTATCGCAACGGCGATGCCGACACGATGGCGCAGGCTGAAGCGATCGTCCAGGCCCACATCGCAGCCCATCCCGAGCTCATGGCGATTCCCGGACCTGAGCGTCAGGCGGCGCACGCAAGGTTCTGAAGCTCGCGACCTGGAACGTCAACGGCATCCGGGCGCGTCTGGCGCAGGTTCAGGAATGGATCGCGCAGGAGCGTCCGGACGTCGTCTGCCTGCAGGAAATCAAGGCCACCACCGATCAGAT
>DATFXR010000120.1:0-3298 GCA_035315685.1 Vicinamibacterales bacterium
ATCGAGCGTCGTGTAGACGTCGACCGCCGCGGTCGTGGTCGTCGTCAGACCCGGATACCGATCGGCGAGCGTCTGCCCGACGAAATCGACGAAGTACGGCGCTTCCGCCTCGAGCGCGCGCTGCACGATGGTGAGCGGCTCATGGGAGGCGCGATCGGCGAGGTCGTGATCGACGTAGCCGGCATCGACCATCGCCTGCAGCACGACGTTGCGTTTCTCCTTGCAGCGGTCCGGATTCGTGAACGGCGACAGCGCTGACGGCGACTGGAACACGCCCGCGATGGTCGCTGCCTCCGCGAGCGTCACGTTGCTGATGTCCTTGCCGAAGAACAGCCGCGAGGCCTCGGCGACGCCGACAATGCCGAACGACCCGCGCTGGCCGAGGGTCATGTCGTTGAGGTACATCTCGAGGATTTCGTCCTTCGAGGCACGCGACGTGATGATCAGCGAGAGCCACGCCTCGAGCATCTTGCGGCGCCACGACTTCTCGCGCGCATCCTTCAGCGTCATCCCGGGAAACATCTTCGGCAGGAAGACGTTGCGCGCGACCTGCTGGGTGATGGTGCTGCCGCCGGCGGTGTAGCCACGCCGGCCGCGGAGGTTCGAGATCGCCGCGCCGAGAATGCCGATCGGATCGACGCCCGGATGCTCGTAGAAGCGCCGGTCCTCGATCGCCAGCACGGCCTGCTGCATGCGTTGCGGAATCGCGCTGAGCGCGACCGGCCGCCGCTTTTCGCGCTCGCCGCCGTTGAGCGCGGTGAGGACCGGCGCGTCGAGCATCAGGCGCTCGCTCGCCCTGGTTCCGAGCTCGAGCCGCTGAACGCGATCGGGCGGCCTGGGCGGCGGCGCCCGGCGCGCCGACGCCGGCTTCACCGCGGGCGCAGCGGGCCTCTGGAAAACGACGCGAACGACCTGATGTTTGAACTCGGACCCGCGTGGCATGATCGCGACCGCACCGTTGCCGATCGCGAACTCGCCCGGCCTCTCGAGTTGATCGCGGTGGGTATAGCCGAGGTCGTTGAGCCGATCAATCAGCTGGCGTTCGGTGAGCGATTGCCCGCGGCGCAGTTCGAGCGGGCGGGCGAGGATGCGTGGAAACACCGTCTCGCGTTCGCCGTGCAGCCGCGCGTCGATGAGGTGCGAAAAGCGAACGTACGAATACGTCGCGAGAAATACAAAAACGACGGTCGGGATCGCGAGCGCCAGCGCGGTGAGCCGCACCCACCGCTTCCGCCAGGCCCCGTACACACGAATCCGTAGAAGCGCTGCCGTGGTCCGGTTCTTAGACACGTGGACCCAGGTCCCTCGTCCGCCTTATCGGCCGATCGTGCCGCAGTCTCCGGGTGGCGCCGGCCTTCAGGCCGTTTCAAATCTGTAGGTGCGGCCTTTCAGGCCGCACGTGACCGCCCTGAGCGGGCGGCCCTACATCGATTTTGAAACGCAGCCCTGGAGGCCTGCGCTACCGCACTGCTGCGCCGTCAGATCGTCACGATCCAATGATGCCCGAGATCGAGTGGCAATTCCTCGTCCAACCGATCGACGAGCGCCGGACCGTACTGATTCATGAACGAGACGAAGCCGATCGTCCGTTCCTGCGCGTGGCCGCCGGGGAAGGCGAGGGCGCGAGCGTGCATGAACTGGCGGCGCAGGGTTTCATCACGGCGCTTCGCAGCCTGAATCATCTTGCCGTGCAGTGTCTGCAGATCGCGCTGCATCCGCTCGAGCGTCGAGCGGGCCGCCCCCTCGAGCGTCGGGTCGAGCGTCGGAATCGTCTGAATCAGCCGCGCCATCTGAGCCTCGATCGCCTGCGCGGCGGCCGTGAACGACTCGTCCACCACCGGCGGGATCTGCGTCTTCAGCAGTTCGTTCAGCGCGGCTTCATCCTGCGCCTGCAGCGCCTCGAGCGGCAGCCTGTACTTCGTGAGGAAGCGCACCGCCGCTGAATCGAGCAGCGTCGCCGACGCGCGCGGATAAAAGAGCGGCATCGGCACGCCGAAATGATGGTAGACGCCGCGCAACTGGCCGAGATACGCGAGCTCGTTCGGTCCGGCGACATAGCAGATCGTCGGAAAGAGCGTGTCCTGCACCACGGGCCGCAGGAGGACGTTGGGGCTGAAACCAGCGGGCCGTTCGGTCGCCTGCTCGACCAGTGCCGCCGCGGGGAACTGCTGATCGCCCACGAGAAAGCGGCCGTCCTGCTGCCGGATGGCGCGGCGCCCGCCGTCGAGGTGGAACAGCGCGAGGCTGTCGTCCTGCGCGTGCACCTGCGCGTGATACCCGCGCGCGGTCAGATCCGATCCGGCGAGCGCCGCCAGCTTCACGGTTTGCCCGGGCGTCGAGAGCTCGCGCGCGAACACCTGGCTGACGAGCGGCTTGGACGCGGAGTCCGACGAGTCGTAGACCACGAGACCGCGCGCGCCGAGGACTTCTTCGAGCCACTGACCGAACGCGTCGGCCATGCCGGTGCCGGGCTGGTAGGCGCGACGCAGGCCGTCCATGATCGTGAGGCGGAATTCAGTTGCGGGAAGAAGTCGTTCGAGCTCGTCGAGGGCGCCGTGGACGGTGTCGTCGAGGCGAATCGTCGCGACCGGCGACGGTTCGATGCCGGGCCGGGGCGCGAGGGCGACGCTGTGCGGCACCAGCTGATTCGAGAACACCGTACACGACCGGACCTCTTCCCAGTCGTGATCCTCGGCGTCGATCCAGAAAATCGCGATCGCTGGAATGTTGTGATCGCGGGAGACCTGTTCGGCGAGCTTCAGCGCGGTCAGCGCCTTGAGCAGCGTGAACAGTGGACCACCGAAGAGGCCCGCCTGTTGACCGGTGACGATTGCGACCGTTCGCGGATCGGCGAGCAAGCGTCCCGCGTCGCGCGCGGCCGGCGGCGCCTGACGGCGCGCCTGCTGAGCCGCGATGACTGCCGCAATAGCGTCGCGCCGGCGATCGTGCGCCTGTGTGCGCGCGATCGCCTCCGCCCATGCGGATCGATCCGACGGATCACCTGAAAAAAATGGTGCAACGGACCGGAAATCAAACGCGTAATCGGCGGCGAGCCTGCGTATCCAGGGGAAGCGACGCACGTCAACCGGAATGCGCACCGACGGGCCGTCTGCTGGGGAAATATGCTCGGCTGAGTTGACCTGCACCAGAACGCCTACTCTCGCAGAGCGCCGCTTGGGCTGTCAAGCGCGCGCGCAACGCTATTCGCTTGATGCGACAGCACTAAGACGCACGTGGATGCGCTTCGGTTGCGTGCAGGTGTGTTACCATGACCGAGCCTTCCTCGAGGAGATCCTTC